>NZ_CP039691.1:2070000-2370000 GCF_005145045.1 Agrobacterium larrymoorei | reverse complement strand
CACGCTCGGTTATCGATGGTCTCGAGGCCGATGTGGTAACGCTCGCGCTGCAGAGCGATATCGATGCCATCGTCCAGAACGGCGGCAAGATCAACAAGGACTGGCGCACGCGCCTTCCGCACAATTCTTCTCCCTATACATCCACCATCGTCTTCCTCGTTCGCAAGGGCAACCCGAAGGGCATCCATAACTGGGGTGATCTCGTAAAGGGCGATATCCAGATTGTAACGCCGAACCCGAAGACTTCCGGTGGCGCACGCTGGAATTATCTGGCGGCATGGGCTTGGGCGAACGAAGAGTTCAAGGGCGATCAGGATAAGATCAAGGCCTATGTCGGTGAACTCTACAAGCGCGCTCCGGTGCTGGATACAGGCGCACGCGGCTCCACCGTCACCTTCGCACAGCGCCAGATCGGTGATGTTCTGCTCGCCTGGGAAAACGAAGCCTATCTCGCCGGTCAGGAATTCGGTGCTGACGCTTTCGATATCGTCGTTCCGCCGATTTCCATTCTCGCAGAACCGCCTGTTGCCGTGGTTGACGCCAATGTCGATGCCAAGGGCACGCGCAAGGTCGCAGAAGCCTATCTCCAGTACCTCTACTCGGATGAAGGCCAGAACATTGCGGCCAAGCACTTCTACCGCCCGTCCAACCCGTCCGTCGTTTCCAAGGATTTGCTGAAGCAGCTTCCGGATATCAAGCTCGTCACCATCGATGATCCGATCTTCGGTGGCTGGGCAAAGGCGCAGCCGGAACATTTCGGTGACGGCGGCATCTTCGACCAGATTTACAAGCCCGCAAAGTAAGCGGATGATGCGAACAGTCCGGACGAGCCGCTTCTGCGGCTCGAACCGGAACGGGAGTAGAGATCGACCGGCTGAAAGGCCGGTCGATGGTGCATAAGAGGGTGGCTGACGATGACACCCGTTTTTACCCGGAGCCTTGATGAGCAGTACCCCATCGCAAAGCGGATGGAAGTGGCGTCAGTCCAGCGTCTTGCCAGGATTTGGCCTGACGCTCGGTTACACGATAACCTATCTCTTTCTCATTATTCTCATTCCCCTCGGTGGCCTCATCTGGTCCACGGCAAAGCTGGGTTTTGCGGATTTCTTCGCCATTGCCACCGATAGCAGAACGCTGAATGCATTGCGCATCAGCTTCGGCACCGCCTTCATCGCCGCGATGGTCAACGCCTTCTTCGGCGTCATTATCGCCTGGGTGCTGGTGCGCTACCGCTTTCCGGGCCGCCGCTTTGTCGATGCCATCGTGGACCTGCCTTTCGCGCTGCCGACAGCCGTTGCCGGTATCGCGCTGACGACACTTTATTCGAACCGCGGCTGGATCGGCTCGCTGTTCGAACCGCTCGGCATAAAGATCGCGTTTACGCCGACGGGTATCGTCATCGCGCTCATCTTCATCGGCCTGCCATTCGTGGTGCGCACGGTGCAGCCCGTGATGGAAGAGATCGACCGTCAGGTGGAAGAGGTAGCGGCAACGCTCGGCGCCAACCGTTTCCAGACCATCACCCGCATTCTGCTGCCGGGCCTCACGCCTGCCATCCTCACCGGCTTCGCGCTGGCCTTTGCGCGTGGTGTGGGGGAATATGGCTCCGTTATCTTCATCGCCGGTAACATCCCCTATGTCTCGGAAATCGCACCGCTTTTGATCGTCATCCGGCTGGAGGAGTTCAACTATGCGGGCGCAACCGGCATCGCTACGATCATGCTGATCATTTCCTTCGCCATGCTTTTCATCATCAATCTCATTCAGGCCTGGAGCCGCAAGAGGTACGGTTATGCCTGATAATGCGCGCACCCTTCCAACCAGACCGTTCCGTGATCCGGCGAGTGAATCGCTACCGGCAAAGCTTGGCCTCTTCTTCGTCGCCTTCCTGTTTCTGGCGCTGTTTCTCGTGCTGCCGCTTGTTTCGGTCTTCTTCGAGGCCTTCCGCAAGGGCGCCGACGCCTTCTGGGAAGCCATCGTCGAGCCCGACGCCCTCTCGGCCATCCGCCTGACTCTGCTGGTCGCGGCCATCTCGGTGCCGCTCAACCTCATCTTCGGCGTTGCTGCCGCCTGGGCCATCGCCAAGTTCGAGTTCAAGGGCAAGGCGTTTCTGATCACGCTGATCGACCTGCCGTTTTCCATCTCACCGGTCATTTCCGGTCTGGTCTATGTCATTCTGTTTTCCTCGCACAGCGTGCTGGGGCCGTTCCTCAAAAGCTACGGCATCGAAATCCTCTTCGCCGTGCCGGGCATTGTGCTGGCCACCATTTTCGTGACCTTCCCCTTCGTCGCGCGTGAGTTGATCCCGCTGATGCAGGATCAGGGAACGGGAGACGAGGAGGCGGCGATTTCGCTCGGCGCATCCGGCTGGCAGACCTTCTGGTACGTCACGCTGCCCAACATCAAATGGGGACTGCTCTACGGCGTACTTCTGTGTAACGCCCGCGCCATGGGTGAATTTGGTGCCGTGTCCGTGGTCTCGGGCCATATCCGCGGCGAAACCAACACCATGCCGCTGCATGTCGAAATTCTTTACAACGAGTACAATATCGGTGCCGCTTTCGCCGTTGCCACGCTTCTGGCTGGCCTCGCGCTCGTTACCCTTGTTCTTAAAACCATTCTCGAACTACGCTTTGGCGCGGGCAACGCTGCCGGCAAGCATTGAAGGGCATATTTATGGAAGTGAAAGTTTCCGGCATCACCAAGCAGTTCGATCGCTTCCCGGCGCTGAACGACGTATCGCTCGATATCCGCTCCGGGGAATTGATTGCGCTGCTCGGCCCATCCGGCTCCGGCAAGACGACGCTTCTGCGCCTCATCGCGGGCTTGGAGCAGCCCACGCAGGGCCAGATTTTCTTCGGTGATGAAGATGCCTCGCACCGCACGGTGCAGGAGCGCAATGTCGGCTTCGTGTTCCAGCACTACGCGCTGTTTCGCCATATGACGGTTGCGGAAAATATCGCCTTCGGCCTCAAGGTCCGCCCATCTTCCAAGCGCCCGCCAAAGGCCGAAATCCGCAAGCGCGTGTCCGAACTTCTGGACATGGTGCATCTCTCGGGTCTCGAAAAGCGCTATCCCAACCAGCTCTCCGGCGGTCAGCGCCAGCGCGTGGCGCTTGCCCGCGCGGTCGCCATCGAACCGCGCGTCCTGCTTCTGGATGAGCCTTTCGGTGCGCTGGATGCCAAGGTCCGCAAGGAACTGCGCCGCTGGCTACGCGAATTCCACGACCGCACCGGCCACACCACCGTCTTCGTGACGCATGATCAGGAAGAAGCGCTGGAACTCGCCGACCGCGTGGTGGTCATGAGCCAAGGCAAGATCGAGCAGGTCGGCACGGCTGACGATGTCTACGACACGCCGAACTCCCCCTTCGTCTTCTCCTTCATCGGCGAATCCTCCAACCTCCCGGTCACGATCAAGGACGGCCACGTGCTGTTCCAAGGCGAAAGCATCGGCATCAGCGAGAGCGAAGCAGGCGAAAGCGACCTGTTCTTCCGCCCGGAAGACGTGGCACTGACAACCGAGCGTGACGCCCTCTACGGCAAAGTAACCACCTGCCGCCGCCTCGCAGGCACCCGGATTGCTGAAATCGATATCGCCAATAACGGCCATGAGCCGTACCACCTCGAAATCGAGGTGCCGCTGGATGCCACAGTGGCGGTGGGCAACGATGTGCGTTTCCGCCCGACGCGGTGGAAGGTTTTTCGGAAGTAGTGCGTCTATAGTGGTCAGCTATTGGTGACGATGCAGCCGCGCGTAGCGATGTACCACGGCGTCCTGCTAAAAGGCTCGCATCTCCTCCACCGTCATGCCGGACCTGATCCGGCATTCAGTTCGGCGCGTCTGCGCCGAGGAAGAGTCTTCAGCGATCAAAGACTTGATCGCGCTGGATCCCGCATCAAGTGCGGGATGACGGAGTAAAAAGAACGGCTGGCGCACACCATTATCGTTGAATAAACCCTGTCCCAGAAACGGAAAAGGGCCGCTTGCGCGACCCTTCCATGAGTTTGGCCATTGTCTCAGACCCGAAACGCTTTGCAACGTTTCAAAGGGAAGGCGGATCAGGCCGAGGGCTGCCTCGTCAAAATCAAATCCTTTCCATTGCCTGCTACGAAGACCGAAATCTCACTAGACATTGGATCACCTTCCTTTCTCTACGTTGAACATAAGAGAAAGGTAATACGATTCGCAGGGATTGCAAGGGGTGTCGAATTCAAGCGGCTTTTTCAGCCGTCACATCGAACTCGAAATGGATCTGATCGTAAGGAAATTCCACGCCGTTTTCGTGCCGGTCAATGATACCCGAATTTATCAGCGTCGTGATATCCCGATGCACCGCCTGAACATCCCGTCCAACGCGACGCGCCACTTCGCGGATGGAAAGTGCTCCTTGCCCTACAAGGGTTCTAACGATTGCCAACCTTAGCGGCGCAAGAATGCGGTGGAGGTCATCGTAACTCGAAAACTCGATCGAAGGCTTGGCGTCTATTGCCTTTCCCGACATGGCGAGTTGTCCTGCTTTCGCAAAACGGGCCTTCATGTCGTCCATCGTGCTGAGCCGCACTGTCAATGTCGTCATATCAGGATCCTTTCCATATCGGTTTGAAACGCCTCGAAAAGCTCTTCCAAGCCCAAAAACACGATGGGTTGTTCTTGTCCATCAATATGGCGATGGTCGCCCTTGCCACGCTCGTTATCGTATCGAAGCACGCATTCACCGTTGATCACCAAGGCCAGCCGATACTTGAACGGATGTTCACTACCCGGAACAGGCTCCGGCAAATGCCACAGCACAACCTCGAAGAAAGCCGTTTCGCTGATAACTTTGCGCATTTTCTCGATAAGAACGGCTCTCATGTTGTCATCATTGACAACATCTGCATCTGTTGTCAATGAAAACAACAGATGCCGTACGGGTTCAGCCAACCCGCATCACGATCTTTCCAATATGCCCACTGCTTTCCATCAACCTGTGACCTTCGGCAACCTGCGCGAAATCAATCACATCATGGATCACAGGCGCGAGTTTCCCAGTCTCCAGCAAGGGCCAGACCTGCTCCACCAGCTCATCGCGGATTGCGCGTTTTTCGTCTGCTGTGCGCGGGCGCATGGTGGAGCCGGTGACGGTGAGGCGTTTGACCATGATGGGGCGCAGATCGACCTTTTCCGCAATCGTACCGCCGAGGAAGGCGATGATGGAGAGGCAGCCGTCTTTGGCGAGCGAGGCGATGTTCTTTTCGAAATAGGATGCGCCGATCATGTCGAGGATGACGTCTACGCCCTTGCCGCCAGTCTCTTCCTTGATGACGGCGGCGAAATCTTCCTCGCGATAATTGATCGCCCGCTTTGCGCCGAGTTTTTCGCAGGCATCGCATTTTTCCTTCGAGCCCGCAGTCGTGTAGACCTCCGCGCCGAATGCCTTGGCAAGCTGGATGGCCGTCGTGCCGATGCCGCTGCTGCCGCCATGGATCAGCACGCTCTCGCCTTCGGTCAGGCCTGCCATCTGGAACAGATTGGCCCATACGGTGAAGAAGGTTTCCGGCAGAGCCGCGGCTTTCACCGCATCATATCCCCTGGGGAACGGCAGGGCCTGCCCGGCAGGCACCACGCAATATTCCGCGTAGCCGCCACCATTTGCCAGCGCACAGACGTGATCGCCAATCTTGTAGTCGCTGACACCTTCGCCAAGCGCCACGACCTCTCCGGCAATTTCCAGGCCCAGCACAGGGCTTGCGTCTTTTGGCGCAGGATAATTGCCCTGACGCTGCGCCACATCAGGCCGGTTGATGCCCGCCGCCTCTACCTTCACCAGAATTTCCCCGGCCTTGGGCGAGGGCAGGGAACCGTTCGAAAACGTCATGACCTCGGGCCCGCCGAAGCTTGGCAGATCAACGAAACGCATGGTGGATGGCAAAGTCATAAGGGGCCTCCTCGAAGCTTATCAATGACCTGAACTTAGGTCAGCCGGACGGCTTATGAAAGGAGGCGTATTGCCGCTGTGGATGATAATTGGATGGATTTCTGTGACTTCAGGTGCCGTCACCCCGGCCCCGAGCCGGGGTCCAGTGCGATCAAGTCTTTGATCGCAGAGGACTCTTTTGCCTTGCAAACGCAAGGCTGCTGGATACCGGGTCAAGCCCGGTATGACGGAGGTGGTGTGTCTGCGCGGCGAAAGAGTCTTTTCATCCCAAAGACTTGGCTGACTGGATTCCTGTGACTGATCCCCGGATCAAGTCCGAGGACAGGAATGAGGGAGGCATTACTTCGTCTCGCCATAGCTCCGAATAACCAGTCCGGAATCGCTTTCCTTGGCGGCCTTTTTGATACTGGCGATTTCTGCTCCGATCTTTTCGGGGCTCCCGATGATCAATTCTTTCGGCAACTGCAACACGCCGATAGAGCAGCGCAGCAGTGCGAAATCACGCTCGACGCCAAAGCGATCATGCCCTTTGATCTGGCCCGCCGCGCGGTCCTCATCGGAGTAAAGCGCAACCACATCATCGTGAAAATCACTGAGCAGACGTTCCAGAATTTCGGTCAGTTCTTCCTTCGTCCAGTCGCGCACGCCGATGAAGAAATCGTCGCCGCCGATATGGCCGAGGAAACAGCCCCCGGCGAAGAAGTAGCGCCGCATCAGCGCGGAAAACAGGCCGATGGCGTGGTCGCCGACGTGGAAGCCGTATTTGTCGTTGAACGGCTTGAAGTTATCGAAATCGCAGTAGCAGAAGAAGCGGTTGTCATCATTGTCGCCGCAGGCATCCTCGATGAAGCCGCTGATGGCGCGGTTGCCAGGAAGGGCGGTGAGGGGGTTCTGCTCCTGCGCCAGCTTCAGCTGCTTCTCGTTGATGACCTTGATGAGCGAAGCGGCGGAAACCACGCCTACATAACGCATATTCTCTGTCAAAATAACGCAGGCGCTGCCACCCATATTGGCGAAAATATTCATCAGCTGATCGGCATCGGCATCGAGACCGACGATGGGCGCGCCATCCACGAAGTGAGAAATCGTGCGCTCATAGACCTTGTTCTTCAGCAAATCGCGCCCGAACGGCTGATAGATATATTCCTTCAGATGATATTCGTTGATGACGCCGCGCGGCTCGCCATTGGCATTGAGAACCGGGAAGAAAGCCTGTGCCGGGTTGCGGCGGAAGAGTTCGAAAACGCTGTCGATACTGTCATTTTCAAACACGGTCGGCAGGCGCTCGATCTGTCGGCGGATGAGGATTTCGTCCAGCGTCTGGCTGCTGCGGCGCGTTTCGCCCAAGTGCTGAAGGTGCGGAAAAGCCGTCTGCAATTCGGTGACGAACGTAGTGGGGCGGGAGATGAACCAGCCCTGCACCAGATCGACGCCATGCTCACGGCACGCCAGAAACTCCGCTTCCGTCTCAATGCCCTCGGCAATCACCCGCACGCCAAGTACGTGCGCGATGTTGACGATGTTCTTCACCATGTGGCGCTTGCGCGGGTTGCTATCGACACCCTCGATGAAATAGCGGTCGATTTTCAGATAATCGACCGGAAAGTCGCAGAGCAGCTTCATCTCGCCATGGCCGACGCCGAAATCGTCGATGGCGAGCTTAAAGCCTTCGCGTCGCATGCGGCTGATCAGCGTCGAGAATTCCGGCACGCTGGTATTATCGAACCGCTCGGAAAGCTCGAAGCAGATGGAGGAAGGTGGAATCTCGGCCTTTGCCAAATGCGCCAGCAGCGTATCCAGAATGGCATCGCCGTGGCGGATGAGGCGGACATCGAGGTTCAGAAACAGCGTCGCCGAGGAAAATTCCGGCAGGGTGGAAAACTTGGCCAAAGCCCGGCCCGCCAGCATCTGCTCCAAAGCAACCAGCTGTCCGTCCGCTTCGACATGATCGAGAAGCTCAAGTGGATTGGAAAAGCCGATCCGGTCATAGCCGCGCATCAGCGACTCGTAACCGAACACGGTTCCGGTCGTCGCTTCCACGATGGGCTGAAAGGCAGATTCCAGAACGAGCTTCGCCATGGAAATCATCTGACCGCTGGCAAACCGTCTTATGGCTTCATGATCGATAGCCGTAGACAACATGAATATATCTCCACCGTATGAAGACCTGTAACCTGCCTTAGAGCGTTTCCATTTAACAAGGAAACGCTCTAGAACGCGGCGGATGCGGGTACTTTTTGATGGACATTGACGGAAAGTTCTCAACGAAAACTTTCCGCTATGTGACGGTTTGATGAAAGTTTTATGTCTTATATTTCAGTCATTTAAAATGCAGTGGAGTTTGGAAATCCATTGTCAACCATGGCGGCGTCTGGAGTGGGCGGCGTAGAGATCCGCAACGTTCAAATGCTCTTCGGCAGCCTCTGGCGATACAGGCGAGGATGCGTTTTCCTGCTCCACGGAGGCGACCCATAGTCTGAGCGCGGCGCGCACAACTTCGCTACCGGAAGCGTAGGAGCCACCGGCAACAGCCTCGCGCATTTTCGTGGCCTGTTCCGGGGAAATGGAGACGGTAACCATCGGCATCGTGTTTCCTCCTATTCGAATGGCCCGCCACGGGATCATCCCTTGGCAAACACCATTTTTGGCCTTGTTTTTCGTTCAGCCGCGGCCAACCGGATGAACTTAAGTGATTATTATTTTAGCACAAACGCGTTATGCGACCGAGAAACGTAAACCTCCGCCGTTGGTTCCGGCGTAAACGTTCGTTTTCTCAAATAGGAAGAGCGGGAAAAGAAATGCTGGTCAGACCCAGGCTTTAAGAAGCGGTTGCGGGTCATCAATTCGACTTACGCCCTTCCACTGCAAGTGCCCGAACATTAGCAGCAATCCCCCATAAGCGCAAAGTATTAGAAGAGCTCGATATGGCGCGGGGCACACATTTGCGTGTCGCATTTTTTATTGATTGATCAATCAATCAAGAATAAAAGAGCGCGTAAAGGAGATTGCTCATGCCCAAAGTTGGAATGGAGCCGCTGCGGCGCAAGGCGCTGGTGGATGCTGCCCTCCGCACCATAGGCCATCATGGTTCTCTGAATGTAACGATGTCGGATATCGCGCGCGAGGCGGGCGTTTCTGCAGCGCTTGCGCATCACTATTTCGGCAGCAAGCAGCAGCTTTTGCTGGAAACCATTCGCAGCCTGCTGCGTGATTTGCGGCGCGACGCCATTGCCGCCTTGACCCGCGCTTCCGGCCCGCGTGAGCGGCTCAGCGCCATCGTGCGTGTCTCTTTCCAGAGCGATCAGTTCACCCAGGAAACGGTTGCCGCATGGCTGGCCTTTTACGTGGAGGCGCAGCGTTCGGAAGAAACGCGAAGACTGCTCGTAGTCTATACCAAGCGCCTTCGCTCCAACATCATGGACAGCCTTAACCGCCTCTGCCCGCCTGATGACGCGGCGCGGATTGCGGAAGGGGCGGCGGCCATGATCGACGGTCTCTATATTCGCCACAGCCTGCAAGCCGCGCCGCTTGGCCTGTCCGCAGCGCCCGCGCTGGTCGAGGATTATTTCGACACACAGCTGAAACAGTTTTCGGACAACAAGCCGTCCATCCGCATTCTTTGAGGATCAATATAATGACGTTGAAAGCCCAGCCCAAAGCCTCGCATTTCATCGATGGCGAGTATGTCGAAGACACCAACGGCACTGTCATCGAGAGCATCTATCCCGCTACCGGCGAAGTCATCGCCCGGCTGCATGCCGCGACACCTGCCATCGTGGAACGTGCCGTGGCCTCTGCCAAGCGCGCCCAGAAAGAATGGGCGGCGATGAGCCCGACGGCACGCGGGCGCATTCTGCGCCGTGCGGCGGATATCATGCGCGAGCGCAACCGCGAGCTTTCCGAACTGGAAACGCTGGATACCGGCAAGCCCATTCAGGAAACCATCGTCGCCGACCCGACCTCCGGTGCCGACAGCTTCGAGTTCTTCGGCGGCATCGCGCCGTCTGCGCTGAATGGCGATTACATTCCGCTGGGTGGTGATTTTGCCTATACCAAGCGCGTGCCGCTCGGCGTCTGCGTCGGCATTGGTGCGTGGAACTACCCGCAGCAGATCGCCTGCTGGAAGGCGGCTCCAGCACTCGTGGCGGGCAATGCCATGGTCTTCAAACCATCGGAAAACACGCCGCTCGGCGCGCTGAAGATTGCCGAAATTTTGATCGAAGCCGGTTTGCCCAAGGGCCTGTTCAACGTCATTCAGGGCGACCGCGATACCGGCCCGCTGCTGGTCAACCACAAAGATGTCGCCAAGGTGTCGCTCACCGGCTCCGTGCCGACAGGCCGCAAGGTCGCCGCTGCCGCTGCCGGGCACCTGAAGCACGTAACGATGGAACTCGGCGGCAAGTCGCCGCTGATCGTCTTTGATGATGCCGATATTGAAAGCGCCGTTGGCGGGGCCATGCTCGGCAACTTCTATTCCTCCGGTCAGGTCTGCTCGAATGGTACCCGCGTTTTCGTGCAGCGCGGCGCAAAGCAGCGGTTCCTCGACAGTCTGAAGAGCCGCACCGAGGCCATGGTGTTGGGCGATCCGATGGATGAAGCCACCCAGATCGGCCCGCTGGTGTCCAAGGCGCAGCAGGAAAAAGTGCTGGCCTATATGGAAAAGGGCAAGGCCGAAGGCGCAACGCTTCTCACCGGCGGCGGCATTCCCAATAATGTCTCCGGCGAAGGCTTTTACGTACAGCCCGCCGTCTTTGCCGATGTGACTGATGAGATGACCATCGCCCGCGAAGAAATATTCGGCCCCGTCATGTGCGTGCTGGATTTCGATACCGAGGAAGAGGTCATCACCCGCGCCAACGCCACCGAATTCGGCCTCGCAGGCGGCGTCTTCACGGCAGATATCTCCCGTGCGCATCGTGTGGTGGATCATTTGGAAGCGGGTACGTTGTGGATCAATACGTATAATCTCTGCCCGGTTGAGATGCCGTTCGGTGGTTCGAAGCAGTCTGGCTTTGGGCGGGAGAATTCGGCTGCCGCGCTCAATCATTACAGTGAGTTGAAGACGGTTTATGTCGCAACGGGGAAGGTTGAGGCGCCGTATTGAGGCGGCGCTCCCCTGCTAAGGGAGTATCCGGCCAGTCGGCTCATCCTCGCCCTTCGAGGCCCGTTACACGGGCACCTCAGGATGAGGATGAGAGGAGCCGCCGCGTTTGAGGTGTCGAGTTAATACGGCCCCATCCCTAAGCCCAGCTTCAAGAAAGTGGGTCGCAGCTTCGCTTCAGGCACCTGATTTTTAACGCAATGTTCTCTCCACCTCATCCTGAGGTGCCCGTGTAACGGGCCTCGAAGGGCGAGGTGGCCACAACCAAGAGATAACCAGAATGCAACAGGCAGATTTCGTCATAGTCGGTTCAGGCTCCGCTGGCTCAGCCATGGCCTATCGCCTGTCGGAGGACGGCAGATATTCCGTTATCGTCATTGAGGCGGGCGGTTCGGATTTTGGGCCGTTCATCCAGATGCCAGCCGCTCTCGCATGGCCGATGAGCATGAAGCGCTACAATTGGGGTTATCTCTCGGAGCCGGAGCCGAACCTCAACAACCGCCGCATCACCGCGCCGCGCGGCAAGGTCATCGGCGGCTCGTCCTCCATCAATGGCCTCGTCTATGTTCGTGGCCATGCGGAGGATTTCAACCGGTGGGAAGAGTTGGGTGCTCAAGGGTGGTCATATGCGGACGTGCTGCCCTACTTCAAGCGCATGGAACACAGCCATGGCGGCGAGGAAGGCTGGCGCGGGACGGATGGGCCGCTGCATGTACAGCGTGGACCGGTGAAAAATCCGCTGTTCCACGCCTTCATTCAGGCAGGCCAGCAGGCCGGTTTCGAGATGACGGAAGATTACAACGGTTCCAAGCAGGAAGGCTTCGGGCTGATGGAGCAGACCATCCACAATGGTCGCCGCTGGTCTGCCGCCAATGCCTATCTGCGCCCGGCGCTGAAGCGCGGCAATGTTACGCTCGTCCATGGCTTCGCGCGCAAGATCGTGATCGAGAACGGTCGTGCAACGGGTGTCGAGATCGAGCGCAACGGTGGCGTGGAAACGATCAAGGCGAACCGCGAAGTCATCGTCTCCGCATCCTCTTTCAACTCCCCGAAATTGCTCATGCTTTCAGGCATCGGCCCGGCGCAGCATCTGGCAGAGATGGGTATCGAAGTGAAAGCGGATCGCCCCGGCGTCGGTGCCAATCTTCAGGACCATATGGAGTTCTATTTCCAGCAGGTCTCCACCAAGCCGGTTTCGCTCTATTCATGGCTGCCATGGTTCTGGCAGGGCGTGGCCGGCGCACAATGGCTTATGACCAAGGGCGGGCTCGGTGCCTCCAACCAATTCGAAGCCTGCGCCTTCCTGCGCTCAAGCCCCGGTCTCAAGCAGCCGGATATCCAGTTCCATTTCCTGCCCGTCGCCATTTCCTATGACGGCAAGGCGGCGGCGAAAAGCCACGGTTTTCAGGTGCATGTCGGCTATAACCTGTCGAAATCGCGTGGCAATGTCACGCTGCGCTCGTCTGATCCGAAGGATGATCCGGTCATCCAGTTCAACTATATGAGCCACGCCGAAGACTGGGAAAAATTCCGCCACTGCGTGCGACTGACGCGAGATATATTCGCCCAGAAGGCGTTCGATGAGTTTCGCGGACCCGAAATCCAGCCGGGCGAAAACGTACAGTCGGATGCCGAGATTGACGCCTTCCTGCGCGAACATCTGGAAAGCGCCTACCACCCCTGCGGCACCTGCCGCATGGGCGCGAAAGATGATCCACTTGCCGTGGTCGATCCCGAATGCCGCGTCATCGGCGTCGATGGCCTGCGCGTAGCAGACAGCTCCATCTTCCCGCACGTCACCTACGGCAACCTCAACGGCCCCTCGATCATGACCGGCGAAAAAGCCGCCGACCATATTTTGGGACGCCAGCCGCTGCCGCGCTCCAATCAGGAGCCTTGGGTCAATCCGCACGCTGCATTGAGCGATCGGTAGGGGTCAGTGATAGTCGTCTTCGCGTTGGTGGCGGATCGCGAGTATAGTGATCCGTTCCGAGGATTCGATTTCGAACAGAACCACATATCCTGCTGAGCCGAAGGGAATAATGAGTTCACGCAAAAAAGGATTGTCGGAATCTGCTTTACGGCAACTCATCGGAAAATCGCTAAGAGCGCGGATTCCCTTTTCGATGGCAGTGTATGCACGCTTCGCAGCGTACTTATCGTAATCCAGAAGATATCTGTACAGGCGCGTAATATCGTCGCGCGCTTTTTCGGCAAGAAATATTTGATACGTCACTGTTTGTTATCTTCAGCAAGTTTTGCATCTAACATGGCTTTGAGTTCGCCAAGAACTTCATCTGCGGTGTAATAAATCCCGGTCCGCTTTGCGTCTTCTCTTGCCGCCAACCCACGCGCAATAAACTCCGCTTGCGATTTGCGGATTTCCACCTGCTTGCGGACCGCCCCTTCGATAAAGCTGGAAAGCGTCTCACCTTCTCGCAGAACACTTTCAGCCTTGTCGCGAAATTCCGGCTCGACGCGGAGCGAAGGCAAGCTGGCGGTTTTTATGTGTTTGCTCATGGGTTCGTCTCCTGCATTGCAAATGCGATGCGCCATCCTCTTCCTTTTCTCGACAAATGTCAAAGACACGGTTGTAATCACCGGAAGGGGGGCAGATAACGAGCTATTCCTGACGCGCGTCATTTAGCCGAACAAAAAAATGTCTGGACCCTCAATGCCTGCCAAATACAAGAAAATGAAAATGGTGCGTCGCTCCCGTGTCGTCTGGGGTTCCTGGCGCATCTGGAAACCGCGTGCCGTGTTCTGGATCGGTGCTCTGGCGGTTGGCATCATCAGCGTTGGTTTTGCCAAGGCGGCGGATTGGGCGCAGCACCTTTTCCTGTCAACCACGACGTCTGGAGAGTGGACCTTTCTGCTTCCGCTCATCATCACACCGCTCGGCTTCATGCTCTGCGCGTGGCTGGCCATGGTTGTCTTCCCGAATTCCGGCGGAAGTGGTATTCCGCAGGCCATCGCCGCCCGGCACTTTCATGATGATGAGGATCGTTCGCGGCTGCTGTCGCTGAAGCTTGCCGTCGGGAAAATCGTACTGACGATTGCGGGCCTGCTATCGGGCGCATCCATCGGTCGCGAAGGGCCGACGGTGCAGGTCGGGGCCTCGATCATGTTACAGGCGGCGCGCATTGGCGGCATGGCACAGGCGAGGGGATTGATCCTGGCCGGATCGGCGGCTGGTATCGCGGCGGCCTTCAATACGCCGCTTGCGGGTATCGTCTTCGCCATCGAGGAGATGAGCCGCACCTACGAATCGCGCGCCAACGGGCTGGTGCTGACGGCCGTCATCCTGTCCGGCATGGCCTCGCTCGGGCTGGTCGGCAGCTACACCTATTTCGGTACGAGCACAGTGCTGATGCAGTCGGCGGCCGATTGGGGCCTTGTCGTCATCTGCGGCATTGGCGGCGGACTTTTCGGCGCGCTGTTCAGCGCGGGCGCTCTCAGGGTCTCGCAGCGCGTCCGCCGCTGGGCACACACGGTTCCGCTGAAGCGTATGCTGATCGTGGCGGGTATCTGCGGGCTCGCTTCGGCCATCATCGGTGTCGCCACCGGCGGCGCAACATTCGGCACGGGCTATGAACAGGCGCGCGCAGCCATCGAGGGAGAAGCAGCGCCATCGCTTTACTTCCTTGAAAAGCTCGCTAGCACCTTCCTCGCCATGATGTCGGGCATCCCGGGCGGCATTTTTGCGCCGTCGCTGTCCGTCGGCGCGGGTTTTGGCAGCACCGTCTCAAGCGTACTCGGCACCAGCATCGGGCTCGGCGCAATCCTCGGAATGGCAGGATATTTCGCGGGCGTGGTGCAGGCACCGATGACGGCATTCGTCATCATTCTGGAAATGACCGGCAATCATGATGGCGTCATCGCCATCATGGCCGCATCCATGCTCGGCTATGGCACGTCACGCCTGATTTCAGCGGAGCCGCTCTATCATGGCCTGTCGCGTGTCTTTATCGCGCAAGGGATAAGGGCCAAGCGGGCCAGCCATCCGCGTGCGCCGGAAACAGGCGCTTAAGCCGAAACCGGCTTTCGCTCCGGCGCAGGCTCGAAGGAATTGACGCCGAAATACCCAAGACCGGGGATTTTGAGGCCGGGGTGCTGAATATCCAGACCGGCAACGAGGCCGAGGAAGTTCACCTCGAAGCCACTGCGCGCGCCCAGAGAAACGCCGAAGAAGCCGCCCAGCGAGAAGCTCGCATCCTTCCAGTCATCGGCAATGTGGAAGAACTCACCATTGGGCAAATAATCGCGGCCCACCGCATCCGGTGGCAAGACCACGCCAAGCTCCGGCACGCTGCGCAGCACATGGGCGACGAAGGTATTGGAGTTCGGGCCGGGATAGATGCGGTATCCGCCAGCCTTGCCATAGGGATAATCCGCAATCGCTTTCTGTATTTTCGGGATCAGCCTTTCGGCCTCGTCGCCATGCAGTTCCAGTACCTTGCGCGGCATGTTGGAATACCAGTAGGCGTCTGGCGCATAGGCGTTGCGGCGAATGGGCGTGCCCCAGCCGACCTTGTCGTAACGCTCGTAGCTCGTGGCATTTTCCGGCTTCATGACGATCCATGCATGGCTGGCGATGGAGCCTTTGAAGCCGCCGGTCATGGCTGAATAGATGTAGATCGCAGCCGGTTTGTCTGCGGGCGCTTCCGGCAGAATGCCCGCGGAAGACCAGCGCGCGTTGCGATAGCCCGTTGGGTGCTCCTTCATGGCCCATAATCCGGCGGAGGCCAGAGCGGGCAGGAGATAGATGATGAAGACGACAGCGAAAAACCGTTTGGCAAATTTCAATGAGATGGCCCCGTGCATCATGCGGCTGATTTAGGTAAGAACAGTCGCAATTTCGAATTTTTTGAGGCCAGCAGCATGCACAACCCCGTTACCGTAGAAGTCACGCGCGGAAATCTCGTCGAAAGCCGCCATAAGGGCATGGCGGTGGTGGTGGATGGAAATGGCAAGACCCTGTTTGCCGCTGGCGATGTGGAAAGCGGCGTCTTCCCGCGTTCGGCCTGCAAGGCAATGCAGGCGCTGTTTCTTGTCGAAAGCGGTGCCGCGGATGCCTATGGCTTCGGCAATCGCGAGCTTGCACTTTCCTGTGCCTCGCATTCGGGCGAAGATGCGCATGTGGAATTGGCGGCCTCGATGCTGGCGCGGGCGGGCAAGGATGTGGAGACGCTGGAATGCGGCGCGCACTGGTCGCTGGACCAGAAGGCGTTGATCCAGCAGGCGCGTGGGATGGACAAGCCGACCGCGCTGCACAACAACTGCTCCGGCAAGCATTCCGGCTTCATCTGCGCCTGCTGCCATAACGACATCGAGACGAAGGGATATGTGAATTACGAACATCCCTTGCAGCGCGAAATCCGCACCACGATGGAACGCCTGACAGGCACGGCGATTGCGCAGGATAATTGCGGCGTGGACGGCTGCTCCATCCCCACTTACGCAGTGCCGCTGAAGGCTTTGGCGCATGGCTTTGCGAAGATGGCGACAGGTCAAGGACTGGAGCCTGTGCGCGCCAAGGCCTCGCGCCGCCTGATCGATGCCTGCATGGCGGAGCCATTCTATGTTGCGGGCACGGGCCGCACCTGCACGAAGCTGATGGAAATCGCACCCGGCAAGATCTTCGCCAAGACGGGCGCGGAAGGCGTATTCGTCGGTGTGCTGCCAGAGCAGGGCATTTCCATTGCGGTAAAATGCGAGGACGGCACCACGCGCGCCGCCGAAGCAATGATTGCAGCGCTTCTGGCGCGCTACTTCGAAAAGGACAGCGCCGAACAGGCAGCGCTTCTCTCCATGGCAAACCGCTCCATGAAGAACTGGAACGGCATCCATGTCGGCGATATCAGAGTGACGTCAGCCCTCTCTTAAATATCAGGCAGGTTCTGCCGTGCGGGCATCCCACATGGCCTTGAATGCCGGGCGGGCCTGGCAGCGTTCCAGCCATGCTTTGACGGCAGGGTGCGCGTCGAACAATGGGGCGTGCGCGTGGGCATAGCGAACCACTTCCGCAGCATTGATATCCGCCACGGTAAAGCGGTCGCCAACCAGATACTCCTTGTCCGAGAGGTGCTGTTCCAGCACGCGGAAGGGGCGGCGCAACATACGGGCTGCCACTTCGATCACGGCCTTGCCGGTTTCGCTGTCTCCCAGTCCTTCTGCAAAGGTTGACGAGATTTTCAGCGCATTCGCCTCGATCTCGGTTGCCGCGAAGAAGGACCACTGCATCATATGCGCATCTTCCGCCAGATCGGCAGGCGCCAGCGCTCCGCCATGCTTGCGGGCAAGATAAAGGCTGATTGCCATGGATTCATACAGAACCATGCCCTCATCATCGATGCAGGGAATAGTGCCCATGGGGTTCACGGCAAGATAGGAAGGTGTCAGCGTGTTGAGCGGCGCATCTACTGCCAGCGGGTCTGCCACGCGGCGCGCCTGAATGACTGGCACATGTTTGAATTCAATACCCAGTTCGCCAGCAAGCCACAGCGTGCGTGTGGCGCGTGAACGATATACTCCATAAATTGTCAGCATTCTCGAAGCCCCTTCCTATGCTGCACGCAAACTAGATTTGCTTGCCAAGAAACGAAAGGCTTGAGGAAAGGGGTTTTCGATGATTTTTTCTGAATTATGCGTAGCTTTCAATTGCCGAATGCTAATGAAATATGTATTTGAGGTTGCAATTTCGAGACAGTCCCAATTCGGGATATATTTACGGATAGTGAGACTGTTGTAGAATATATTAATTGAGCATAAGCAAATGTGCTTCATTATGGGCGCAGTTGAATTGTCCAGAATGATGATAATGCTCCGCTGATTGGGCGATAGCGGATAGGGACCGTGTTTTTTGGGGGCGCTTGCGCAATGCGTGAGGAACAGGGCATTCGCATGTCCAGAGTACAAGATCCTTTGCTGGACATACTTGTCTCTGACACACTCGACAGTCGTTTGACTTACCTGTTGGACAATATTCCTGAAATGGTCTTCATCAAGGACCGTGAGGGATACTACACCTATATGAACGCGGCAGCCCTTGCCTGTCTGGGGCACGACAAGGATTACATAAAGGGTCGCAGACTATCGATCTTCGATCTCACCTCCGGCGAGACTGCGCGGCGCATACATGAGATGGATCAGGGCATCATGGCCAAGGGCGTGGGGCTTTACAATGCGGAACAGCGCGTCGTCGGGCCGGAGGGTAGCGTGCGCTGGTATTCCGGCACGCGTATACCCGTGCGGGACGAGGCGGGCGCTATCATTGGCCTTGCAGGCATTTCGCGCGATATTACCGCTGCCAAACGGCAGGAAACGCTGCGCAAGAGCCATGCAAGCCTGCTGGAAATGATCGTGCATGGCGAGCCGCTGCCAGCGGTGCTGGATGCACTGGTCCGCACGGTGGAGCGCTTGCTGGACAATGTCCGGGGTTCCGTTCTTCTTTTGGATGACAAGACCGCGCGGCTGCGCCACGGGGCTGCGCCAACCCTGCCGGAAAGCTATGTTTCGCTGGTGGATGGCGTTGCCGTTGGCCCGAAAGTCGGCTCCTGCGGAACGGCTGCATGGCGGCGCGAGGCGGTTTATGTCAGCGATACGTTTCAGGATCCGCTCTGGGAAGATTTCGTCGAGATCGTGATGCGCCACGGGCTTCGCTCCTGCTGGTCCACACCGATTACCGGTAATAACGGCGTGCTGCTCGGCACCTTCGCGCTTTATTCGGGAACCGTGCGGATGCCTTCGGAGCTGGAGAAGGAAATCATCGATATGGCGACCAATATCGCCGGTATCGCCATCGACCGCCGCCGCGCCGAAGACCGGGTGCATTTCATGGCCCATCACGATCCGCTGACGGGCCTGTCCAATCGCAACCTGTTCTGGAGCCAGTTCCGCCGGGCGCTGCATGAGGCCAAGCGCGAGAGCCGCCTTGTCGCGATCACCTATATCGATCTCGATAATTTCAAGCAGATCAACGATGTCTATGGACACGCCACCGGCGACGAAGTTCTGCGCTGCGTGGCAGAGCGGATCTCCAGCTGTATTCGCGCATCCGATATTGCCGTGCGACTGGGGGGTGATGAATTCGCCATCATCTTCAGCAATCCAAGACATGACGAGGCGGGTATTCTGGCGCGGCTGGAGGAAATACGTGGCCTTGCAGGCCAGCCGATTCCGCTGGAAACCGGCTCGATCAGCGTCACCTGTTCTTCCGGCACGGCCTTCTACCCTTCGGATGGCGAGACACCGGAAAGCCTTCTCGCAAAGGCCGATGCTGCCATGTATCAGGCAAAGAAAAGCGGTCGCAACAGCATCCGCGTTTTTGAAAACCAGAACCTCAGCGGCGCTGGTATCTAAGAGTCTGTTTGGAAACTCGGCGGCGGAGAGCCGGGGAATGATTTTTGTGGCCTGCTGCGTCGAAAATCTTGCCGACATCAAAGCACAGCCTGCGTCAAATCGCCCTTCTACCGGCTTGATCTCGGTCAAGTTCAGTCCGTTCGCCGCGGCTAGACTGCCTTCATCGAAGCGATGGAGGGGTCAACATGACCAATCACAATATGGTTCTGGATGCGCTGGCTTCGCCCGTTTATGCGGGCTTTGCAATCGCCGTTTTGCTCTCGGCACGGCAGGTGGAGCGCTGGAAGCCCAAGGGCGTGACGGGTGAGGGCAGGGTCAGCAGAATTGCGGAAACACCGCGTCACTCGAAAGCTCAACTCTGATTTTACGAACAGGCGGGGCTGTCCATCTCCCGCCTACTTCGCCTCACTCTCCCTTGCGGCGGCACACTGGCTGTTGGCATCGGGAGTGAGGCGCTTTTCGAAGCGGTCCACGAAGCGGTCATAGAGGCGGGCGAAACTGGCAATATCGTCTTCCGCCCAGTCGCCAACGACATCACGTATGATGCCGATCTTGGCGTCGCGCATTTCCGCCAGAATGCTTTCGCCCAAGGGCGTAACGCCGATGATGCTGCGCCTTCCATCCTCCTGCGAAACCTCTCGCTGCAAAAGCCCGCGTCCAACCATTTCCGCCACGACACGGCTGCCGCGTGAAGGATCGATCCGCATGGAGTCGGCAATGGCGCCCACGGTCACATCGCCGGTTGCGCGTTTCACCACGTCCAGCACATCGATATGCGAAAGCTCCAGCCCCGGCGCCAGCTTGGCGATGGCCATGCGACCGATCACACGCCGACCGATCATGATGCGCATCCGCGTCATCGTGTGGCTGATGGCCAGCACGTTGTCTTCTCGCACATCTGGCTCCTGTGCGGAAATGCGTGGCTGATCGTTCATTCCTTCCCCCAAGTTGTCGTCTCACGGCACCTTAACAGAATGTCACGAAACATGCCATTGACATATATATGCTAAAGGCACATAAATTGAAGCGTCAAGCGCGAGACTCTTCCCATGGATATGTCGGTTACGCCTGCGGCTCCCCTTGTTGCGGATCCTAGACGCAGGCTTGTTGTTTTCTTCTTTTTGATGTTTGCCATGTTCATGGCGACGCTGGATAACCAGATCGTTTCCACTGCATTGCCAACGATTGTCGGTGAATTCGGCGCTCTGGAACGCTTCGGCTGGATCGGCTCTGCCTATCTGTTGGCCACCAGCGCCGTGATGCCCGTCTATGGCAAGCTGGGCGATCTTTTTGGCCGCAAATATGTGATGATTTCCGCCATCGTCATCTTCACGCTGGGCTCGCTGGCCTGTGGTCTGGCATGGTCCATGAACTCGCTGATTGCCGCCCGCGTGCTTCAGGGTCTTGGCGGCGGCGGCATCATGGTGTCGATCTTCTCGGTCAATGCCGATCTTTTCGCACCGCGTGAAAGAGCGCGCTATCAGAGCTATTCCAGCCTCGTCATCATGGCGTCGGGCAGCGTCGGGCCCATCCTTGGCGGCACAATGAGCGATCTCTTCGGCTGGCGTTCCATCTTCCTCATCAACCTGCCCATCGGCATTCTCGTCATTGCCGGTCTTGCTTTCCTGCTGCCTTACCGCCGTCCGGAT
The DNA here is from genome assembly GCF_005145045.1 of Agrobacterium larrymoorei. Taxonomy (NCBI): domain Bacteria; kingdom Pseudomonadati; phylum Pseudomonadota; class Alphaproteobacteria; order Hyphomicrobiales; family Rhizobiaceae; genus Agrobacterium; species Agrobacterium larrymoorei. Next base: position 2,348,969 of record NZ_CP039691.1, on the reverse strand, counting down.
CGTCAGCCGAAAATCGATTATATCGGTGCCATTCTGCTCGCCGCTACCATCTCCAGCGTCGTACTCTGGGCAGATAGCTCGGAACTGTTCGGCTCGCTCTTTGCATGGCAGAGCCTTGCCATCGTGGCTTTCGCCATCATTACCGCCACGCTCTGGGTGCAGGTGGAAAAGAGGGCGCCGGAGCCCATCGTTCCGCTACGCCTGTTCAAGGATTCGACCTTCCCCTTGCTCATGATCATCTCGCTGGTCGCCGGCGGCCTCGGTATCGGCATGGTCAATTATTATGCGCTGTTCCTGCAGACCACCACGGGCCTGTCGCCATCTTCGGCGGGCCTGTTCTTCATCGCCGTTACCGGCGGTATCGTCATGGGCTCGCTGACGGCAGGCCGTCTGATTTCAATCACCGGCAGCTATAAGCCGTTCTCGGTCATCAGCATGTCGATTGCGCTTGTCGCCATGGTCTGCTTCTCGCAGGTTCACGCAGGCACACCGCTCCCCATCATCGCGCTGTTGATGCTGTTGCAGGGAATGGGCGTTGGCCTTGGCCAGCAGGCGCCGATTATCGGCGTGCAGAATTCCGCTTCCAAGTCGGATGTTGGCGCAGCCAGCGGTGCGGTTTCGCTGACCCGCATGGGCGGCGCGGCGATTGCCATTTCCATCTATGGCGCGGTGATTTCCTCCAATCTGAAGGGTGTCGGCGGGGATATTCCGGGCGTCGGCAAGATCCAGGAGCTGACGCCGAAGATGCTGGCGGAGCTCCCCGCAGCGTCCCAGAGCGCTGTCGCAAACCTCTATGCCGGGGCGTTCACACCGCTCTTCCTCGCTGCCGCCGCCACCGCCGTCATCGGTCTCATCGCAGCCATCATGCTGAAGAACGTTCGGCTTCCCATGGCAGCGGAGGAGAAGCCCGCCGTAGCGGAAGCGTGATGCCTGAAACGCTTTAGGACGATGCAGGGAACGCGCGGGGGCGGCGCGCGTTTTATGCAGATGCTCAAACGCAAATGTCGCCCATGAAGCCAGAGAAATTGCTCAATCCCACGCCGAAGGGCCTCTATTGCCCTGTTGGTGATTTCTATGTGGACCCGGTCCGCCCGGTGCCGCGGGCGCTGATAACGCATGGCCATTCGGACCATGCGAGGGCAGGGCACGAGAGGGTTCTCGCCACCCGCCAGACGCTGGACATCATGCGCCTGCGCTATGGTGAGGATTTCACCACGAGCGAGCAGGCCGTCAATTTCGGCGAGACTGTCGAGGTCAACGGCGTCAAGGTCGGCTTTCACCCCGCAGGCCATGTCCTCGGCTCCGCCCAGATTTCCATCGAATATGATGGGACGCGCATCGTTGCGTCCGGGGATTACAAGCGCGGTGTCGATCCCACCTGCGCGCCCTTCGAACCCGTGCCTTGCGACGTTTTCATCACCGAAGCGACATTCGGGCTTCCGGTTTTTCACCACCCTGCGCCTTCCCGCGAAATCGCCAAGCTGCTGACATCGATCAGGCAGTTTCCCGAACGCACTCATCTGGTTGGCGCATATTCGCTGGGCAAGGCGCAGCGCGTGCTGCGGCTGCTGCGCGATAACGGCTATTCCGGCCCGGTCTATATCCATGGAGCGCTGGCGAAGCTCTGCGATTACTACGTTTCACAGGGCATCGACCTTGGCGATATCCGCCCTGCAACGCTGGAGAAAAGCAATTCAGCCCAGTTCAAAGGCGCCATCGTCGTCGGCCCGCCTTCAGCATTTCAGGAAAAATGGGCGCGCCGCTTCAACGAACCACTGATTGCCTTCGCCTCCGGCTGGATGATGGTGCGCCAGCGCGCCAAACAGGGCGGCGTGGAACTGCCGCTGGTCATCTCAGACCACTGCGACTGGCCGGAACTGCTGGAAACGATCAAGGAAGTGGCACCGTCACAGGTTTGGGTCACGCATGGGCGTGAGGAGGCATTGGTGAGGTGGTGCGAATTGCAGGGCATTCCAGCTAGGCCGCTTCATTTGGTGGGTTATGAGGATGAGGGGGATTGATGGTGCGACATTCGTGGCTTACCCCCCTCTGTCCTGCCGGACATCTCCCCCACAAGGGGGGAGATCGAATCGCAGCGATCTATCGCCCATATCAGACGTCGAGATTGGGGTTATGCGGGCGCGTCTTGCCAATCTCCCTCCTTGTAGGGGAGATGCCCGGCAGGGCAGAGGAGGGTATAGCCCCACCAACTGACCTTGCCGTCTCCCCGGAGGCCCACCCATGAAAGCCTTCGCCACCCTTCTGGACCGCCTTGTCCTAACCCCCTCCCGCAACGGCAAACTCAAACTCCTCACGGACTATTTCCGCGACACGCCTGATCCGGACCGGGGCTACGGTCTCGCCGCCATCGCAGGCACGCTGGACCTCAAAAGCGTCAAGCCCGCCATGCTGCGCGAACTCGTTCTGGAGCGTATGGACGAGGTGCTGTTTCGCTATTCCTATGATTATGTGGGCGATCTGGCCGAGACGATTTCGCTGGTCTGGGATACCAGCCAGAATGCCGATCAGCCAACGGATGATCCGGGCCTCGGCGAAGTCGTGCACCAGATCAATGCGCTGGGCAAAACCGAAGTCCGCGCCGCCGTTCGCGATCTGATGAACCGGCTCGATACCTCATCACGCTTCGCCTTCCTCAAACTCGTCACCGGCGGCCTGCGCATCGGCGTTTCGGCGCGGCTGGCGCGGCAGGCTCTGGCGGATTTCGCAGGCAAGGATATCACCGAGATTGAGACGTTGTGGCATGGCCTAACGCCGCCCTATGAGCCGCTTTTCGCCTGGCTGGAAGGCAAGTCCGACCGCCCGGTTCTGGCCACGCCCGCCATCTTCCACTCTGTCATGCTATCCACGCCCGTTGGCGATAACGATCTGGAAAATCTCGATCCGCAGGATTTCGCTGCCGAGTGGAAATGGGATGGCATCCGCGTGCAGCTATCCCGCTCCGGCGATACGCGCAAACTCTACTCCCGTTCCGGCGACGATATTTCCGGCGCATTCCCGGATATTCTTGAGGCCGCCAATTTCGATGGCGTTATCGATGGTGAGCTTCTGATTGGCGGCACGGCGCGTTCCAACAGTTCGACCCGAACCTTCTCCGATTTGCAGCAGCGCCTGAACCGCAAAACAGTGACAGGCAGGATGATGGAGGATTATCCCGCTTTCATCCGCGCCTATGATCTTCTGTTCAAAGGCGATGAGGATATCCGCGCCAAGACCTATCTGGAACGGCGGAAAGGCCTGACCGAGCTGATCGAAAAAGCCCCGCATGATCGTTTCGATCTTTCGCCCATCGTGCCCTTCTCAAGCTGGCAGGAGCTGGACGATCTGCGCAAGGCGCCGCCCGATCCGGTTATCGAAGGCGTGATGATCAAGCGCAAGGACAGTATCTATCAGGCAGGCCGCGCCAAGGGGCCGTGGTTCAAGTGGAAGCGCGATCCCTTCAATATCGACGCGGTGATGATGTATGCCCAGCGCGGCCACGGCAAACGTTCCAGCTATTATTCGGATTTCACCTTCGGCGTCTGGTCGGAAGGGGAAGATGGCGAGCAGCTGGTGCCAGTGGGCAAGGCCTATTTCGGCTTTACCGATGCGGAGCTTGAAGTGCTGGACAAGTTCGTGCGCGATAACACGGTAGAGCGCTTCGGTCCGGTGAGGGCAGTTCGCGCCACGCCGCAATTCGGCTTCGTTCTGGAAGTGGCTTTTGAGGGCATAAACCGTTCCGCCCGCCATAAATCCGGCGTGGCCATGCGCTTTCCAAGAATAGCCCGCCTGCGCGCGGACAAGCTGCCCTCGGAAGCCGACAGGCTGTCCACACTGGTGAGCATGATCGATGCGCGCGAAGCGTGAATATATATGGGAAGTCGCAAAACATTGAGTAGACAAGATGATTTTCAAGTGCTGAAATTCAATTGTGCAACGCTGATCCAGGTATCTCGTCAATGACTGACAAGCGCTCCGCCGACATAAATCTTCTCCAGCCCACGCGCCGCAGCTTCCTTGCGGGCACGGTAGGTCTCGGTCTCGCCACCATGCTGCCGGTCGCCGCCCATTCGGAAATCGACCTGCCGCCAACCCTGCCGCTTGAGCGGGAGGATTATGCCAAGGCGCGCCTGCGCTTCCACACCCATCTGCTGAAGAAGATTTCAGCGCCTGAAAAATCCGGCCCTCTGGGCACACCTCCCGGCGCACGTCGCGTCACTTATCCGGGCGGTCCGAACGGCTCCATCGAACTCGTTGCGTGGCTTTCCGAATATGTGCCGGACGAGAAGAAGCTGAGGCCCGCCGTTCTGTTCCTCCATGGCGGCAACGCAACTGGCGATGGCCATTGGGCCATGATGAAGCCCTATTGGGATGCAGGCTTCGTCGTCATGCTGCCGTCCTTCCGTGGGGAAAACGGACAGAAGGGCAATTATTCCGGCTTTTACGATGAAACCTCCGACGCGCTTGCCGCCGCCACCTATCTGGAGAATCAGCCGGGCATAGACAGGAATCGCTTCTTCGTCGCGGGCCACTCCAATGGCGGCACGCTGTCTCTGCTGGCCTCGATGACGAGACAGTTCCGTGCGGCGGTACCCATTTCGGCGGGCGTGAATTCGTGGCGCTATTTCAACCGCTATACTGATGAGCTCTGCTTCGATGAGTCGAACCCGCAGGAATTCATCATGCGTTCCTCGGTCTGCTTCGGCCCAAGCCTGAAATGCCCGACGCTTTTGCTGCGTGGCATGGAGGAACGGCCTTTCGATGCGGATCACCACCTGCTTGTGGAACGCGTACGCGCCACGGGCACGAGAATCGCGCATGAGCTGCTTCCCGGCACGCATAATGGCGTAGTTCCGGGCGCTGTGGGCGAGAGTATCAAATTCTTCAACGAATTTACCTGACGCCGAGCAGCCGCGCCTTTGCGGCTGTCTTTTCCAAAACGCACCGATTATCCAGCCTCGCGCCAGCCGCGCTTGCCATTGTGCCGTCATTGATATCTCTATGAAGCGGTCCGATGACACTTTTTGCCTTGAAGACTTTCCGCCGATTTGCCTGCATTCTGGCGCTGTCACCGCTTTTGAGCGGCTGCCTTTTCGTGACGGATACCAGCCGCATGAATGCAGATGTCTTCGTGCAGGAAACGGCTCCGGTCTTCAATTATAATAATGTCGGCTCCATTCCGCGCCCGCCGCTGCCGCCAACGCCCGGCTCCATCAACAGCCGCCCGCCGGATCTGTTCCGCTCGCAATTCCAGCAGCTCTACGGCCCGCCGACAACGGCACGCCCTGCACCGGCATTGTCACCAGCCTATACGGACCGCACGGTGGGTTACGGCCTGCCGGTTTCCAATCCACTGCACCGCGCCATGTATGATGTCGTCTCGGATGATGGTCACACTCTGCCCGCCATTCCTTACAGCCGCATCGACCCGCGCTATCTTCGCCAGGAAGTAAGCTACCAGACGGCGGAAGCGCCCGGCACCATCGTCGTCGATACCAAGCAGCATTTCCTTTATCTGGTTCAATCGGACGGAAAGGCCGTTCGTTACGGTGTCGGCCTTGGTCGCGCGGGTTATGCATGGGCAGGCAAGGGCAAGATTCAATGGAAGGCCAAGTGGCCACGCTGGACGCCGCCGGATGAGATGGTGGCCCGACAACCGGAGCTGGCTTCGATTTCCGCCGCCAATGGCGGCATGGTTCCCGGTCTTAACAACCCGCTCGGCGCGCGGGCTCTTTACATTTTCAAGGACGGTAAAGACACGCTGTACCGCGTTCACGGAACGCCCGACTGGCAGTCCGTCGGAAAAGCCACGTCTTCGGGCTGCGTGCGCATGCTCAATCAGGACGTGATCGATCTTTACGAACGCGTACCGCAGGGCGCCCCCATTGTGGTTATCTGATCACTAAGGCCGGGGAAAGCGTTTTGGGGATGCTAATGTTGCAATGCTGCAACTGGCATTCAGTATGTTTTAACGACTATACCAATACGTGATCTACTCGTGGAACAAACGACGTACAGCGAGATTGAAAGGCAGGTTCTGCAAGCTTTCGCAAAGCAGCCCGCCCCAGTCGCTTCCGATGTGAGAAAACCGGCCTTATGATGAGCACCGACACAGATCTTTCCAGACGTACTTTCCTTTCCCTTCTTGGCCTCTCCTCTGCATCGCTTTTGGCGGGCTGCGCTTCTTCCGGCGTCCGGCCTTATAACAGCGTTCAGCCGGGCAGCCTTGCAAGCAACTTTGCGGGCGATGTCCGCTCCATGTTCGCAGGCGGCATTTCAGATGCCGAACTGGCTGTCATGTATGGCACGGTCGAAGATGGCGGCTTCGTCATCCCGGCGGTTCCCTACCAGAAAATCGACCGCCGCTTTTATCGCCAGCGCGTCGTGGACCCGACGGGCGAACGCCCCGGCACGGTGGTTGTCGATACGCGTTCGCGCTTCCTCTACGTGGTCGAGCCGGGCGGTTCCGCCATGCGCTACGGCGTCGGCATTGGCCGCGAAGGCTTCGCATGGTCGGGCGAGGGCGTCATCCAGTGGCGTCAGAAGTGGCCAAAGTGGACCCCGCCAGACGAAATGGTTGCCCGCCAGCCGGAACTCGTCAAGTTCTCCTCCAAGAACGGCGGCATGCAGCCGGGCCTGAAAAACCCGCTAGGCGCCCGCGCCCTCTACATCTTCCAGAACGGCCAGGACACTCTCTACCGCCTGCACGGCTCGCCGGAATGGAACTCCATCGGCAAAGCCGTCTCCTCCGGTTGCGTGCGCCTGATGAACCAGGACATCATCGACCTTTACGATCGCGTGCCGAACAAGGCTCGTGTGGTTGTTTGGCAGTAAGCCTTATTAACCTAAAGCCCAGGCAGACGAGAAGACTGCCTGGGCTTTTACATTTAAATTCAATTTTTAGTTGATATTTTTCTTTTTGACGCGATATTCTTCCGGCTAAAACATGCCTGGAGAGCTTATCATTGGTCAACATCCCCAAAATTCCACGCGGCGCGGCCTCCGATACTGGCGACGAGCGTTACCGGACGAAGCTTCCTGATCGTAAAATAACCTGGGTCGCGTATCTCTTGCTTTTACTGGGCGGAGGCGGAATATTTGGGTTTCACCGGTTTTATCTCGGATTTTATCGTTCCGCAAAAATTCAACTCTGCTTAGGCATCGGAGCGTTATTATCACCGTTTTTGCTGCGTGGAACATTCATTGATGATGTCTTCTTTTTCGCTGCAATGAGCTGGTATCTAGTCGATCTCTTTTTAATTCCCGGCATGGTGAAATCTGCGAATAGCCTATTTGAGTCATAATCATTCGCTGACTTTGTGAGTCGGTGTCGCACAATTCTTGATTTTTACGCGAGCTACTTGGGCAGGTTAAAGATTACGTCCTGTCTTTGATGCAAAATGCGAACGATATCCAGCCTGTCACCTTGATCGCGGAAGTAGATCATATGCGCGCCGGTGTTATATTTCAGATAGCCGGAGCGTACATCGACCGGGCGGCCATGCCTGACGCCAGCGGCCAGATCAAGGCAGGCATCCCGGATTTCATCGGTATAGCGGTCGGCCTGATCCAGCCCCCAATTCGTGGCGCTGTGTTCCCAAATGTGGTCAAGGTCCGCTTCTGCCGCAGGCGAGAGAGCAAGGGCCTTCATCGGCCCTCATACTCTGCGCGCTTGCGAGTCTTGAATGCCTCAAAGTCGAAAGCTCGTGGCTCCCCTGACTGCTCCCCGGCGATCAGGGCGTCTTGAAGGGACTTCACCTTGGCCTCATGCTCTTCCAGCAGCCGCAGTCCTGCTCGGACAACGTCACTCGTAGAGCCGTAGCGACCTGTCTGCACCTGGTCCCTGATAAAGCTGGCGAAGTGATCTCCGAGCGTTATAGAGGTGTTCCGGGCCATTTGTGCCTCCCTTAGCCAAATAACCGGCTGTACCAATAAGTATTACATCCGGTCGGTTTGGACAAGGCTGAGAGGTTCAGAATTAGCCAAGACATTTTGAGTCTTGCGAGCAAATTTGGAGAGGATAAGCGCTTCGACCAATGGCGATCAAAGTCGCAATCCTTACACCTTCACCAAATTATCCCTAAGCGTATTCAGTCGATCCCGCATCTGCCCCAGTTCCTCAAGGCTGCATCCCGTCGCTTCCCCAATCGAGCGCATCACATTCACAGCCCTCTTCTTCAACTCAGCCCCATCGGACGTCAGTGTAATCATCACCTGCCGCTCGTCCACGGTACCGCGTTTGCGGGTTATGAGCCCTGCCTGTTCCAGTCGTTTGAGGAGGGGGGAGAGGGTGCCGGAATCCAGTCCCAGCATTTCGCCAAGCGTCTTGACTGTGGCGGTGTCCTTTTCCCACAGCGCCATCATGACGAGATATTGCGGGTAGGTGAGGCCCAGCGGTTCGAGGAGGGGCTTATATGCGCGGTTGAACGCGTGGGATGCGCCGTAGAGCGCGAAACATATTTGCAGGTCCAGCCTTAAAAGGCCTTCCATCGTGTTGTCGTCCATCGTGGGGGCGTCCATCTTCGTGGGCTCCAAAATGCAGTTGGAGAGGGAACATTTTATCCCGTCACTCGGTTCCTGCGCCATGCACAGGCGATGCAATCTTCTGGAATTAATAGCGGAAAACGAAAAACATCTCAATGTGCAAAATTATATTGCGCACAATCAAATTGTGCTATATATGATAGTCAACGCAAACGAAGGGAGTAACTGACATGCCAATTCTCTACACAACCAAGGCAACTGCAACGGGTGGCGGACGCGAAGGCAATTCCAAGACCGAAGACGGCGTACTGGACGTAACGCTGACCGTTCCGAAAGAACTCGGCGGCAATGGCGCGCATGGCACCAACCCTGAACAGCTTTTCGCAACCGGCTACTCCGCCTGCTTCCTCGGCGCCCTGCGCGTCGTTGCCGGCAAGGAAAAGGTAAAGCTGCCTGATGATACGACTGTGACAGCAAGCGTTGGCGTTGGCCCGCGCGAAGATGGCGGCGGCTTCGGCATCGATGTGTCGCTGAAGGTCAACATCCCCGGCTTGGAAAAGGCCACAGCAGAAGATCTGGTGAAGAAGGCGCATATCGTTTGCCCTTACTCCCACGCGTTGCGCACCTCCACGGAAGTCCCGGTTTCCGTTGAGTAATTGGGTTTTGACGTAATCTCGTCCCCGTGATTATCGTCACGAGAACGACCGGTTGCCCTCAGCCGGTCGTTCTTGTTTTAAGAAAGAAATATGCTATATTCTTTCCATGGAAAGGATATGACGATGAATATCCAGATCAAACCGGTTGATGACCCGCATGCGCAGGGCAGGGTGGTAACCAAGGCTGCAATGGCCGCCGCAGAGCGCCTCGGCCTGAACGCCGCACGTATGGCGGATATTCTAGGCCTTTCCGCACCCACCGTATCGCGCATGAAGCGGCTGGATTTCATTCTGGAACCGGGCAGCAAATCCTTCGAACTCGCCGTCCTCTTCATTCGCGTTTTCCGCTCGCTTGACGCTATCGTGGGCGGAGACGAGGCCGTGGCGCGCGCATGGCTGCGCAATGAAAATGAAGCGCTGATGGCCGTTCCCGCCGAAAAACTGACCTCCATTACCGGATTGCTTGATGTCCTCACATATCTGGACGCCAGACGCGCTCCGATCTGAACTCGTCCCGACTTCCGGTCAGTGGTGGCGTCTTGTCGAGGCGCAGCACCGTGTCTCGACTATGAAGCTGGTAGACACGGTGGATGAACAATCCCTGCTCGAAGATATTCTGGAAGGCAGCAAACGACGCTTTCCGCCTGAATGCGTGGGGCTGGATTATCTTCTTGCAACCCCGTTTCGCTATGGCTCCGCCTATCCCCACGGCTCCCGCTTCCGCCGTGCCGGGTTGACCAAGGGCGTCTATTACGCGGCTGAGAGGGTCGAAACCGCGCTGGCCGAGATGGCCTTCTATCGCCTGCTGTTTTACGCGGAATCGAAAAACACGCCGCTGCCCGCCAACCCGGCGGAATACACCGCCTTCGCCGCAGACATCGAAACGCAACACGCCATAGACCTGACGCGGCCCGATCTCGTTCGAGATGAGAACCGCTGGACGCATCTGACGGATTACGAGCCCTGCCAGTCGCTTGCCGAGACAGCGCGGGAGGCTGGTGTCGATGCGATCCTTTACCGCTCCGTGCGTGATCCGAACGGCGGGATGAATATCGCGCTGCTGACGCCGGTCGGCTTCAAGGCGAAGCGGCCCGTGGCGCGGGCGAGTTGGCGCATTCGCTTATCAAAGGTGGGTGTGCAAGCGCTGTGCGAAGTGCCGCTTCAGCGGATCGGATTTTCGATTGAGGATTTTGCGGAGGATCCGCGAATTGCGGGGTTTGTGAAAGTATGACCCCCACCCGCCCTCATTCCTGTCCTTGTGACAGGAATCCAGTCATCGTGCGTCCGCACGATGGTAGAGTCTTTTCAGCCCAAAGACTTGGGCTGGCTGGATTCCTGTGACAAGCACAGGAATGAGGGTGAGAGGGAAAGACTCACCCCAAATCCACCAAATCTCGCCGCAACCGCTCCGCATCGCCGCTGCCAATCTGCGCTTCCACCTCCGCATGCGTCCCCGTCCATATCGGCATCGCGGCAGCCAATATCGTCAGCCCTTCCGCCGTCAGCCGCAGGCGTTTGCCGCGCTTGTCCTTCGGGTCCGGTTCAACCACCAGAAGCCCACGCTTTTCCAATGGCTTCAACGCCGCCGTCAGTGTGGTGCGGTCCATGGCGAGCAGGTTCGCAACCGGCCCCATGGGTGGCGGCTCGGGGCGGTTGAGCGACATCAGCAGGGAAAATTGCCCATTCGTCAGGCCGACGGGCTTCAGCGCATTGTCAAACCGCCGGGCGAGCGCCCGCGCCGCGCGCTGGGCATGCAGGCAAAGGCATGTATCGCGCACAAGGAGGGTCGTCGAAAAAGGAATCACGGCTGCGTTTGACATAAGCAATATATGTTGATATCAACGTAAATAGTCAAGCGCATTCGCTTGGGACTGGATTTGCTGAACATCGTACCATGATCGTCGCTACGCCGGGAGGGCGGGCGACAGGAGGAGGACTTCATGCAGAATACCGTCGTATCCCGTGAAGAATGGTGGGAGGCCCGCCGAGAGCTTCTGACACGAGAAAAGGAACTCACCCGCGCGCGGGACCGGTTGAACGAGGCGCGCCGGGCGCTGCCTTGGGAACTGGTGACAGAGGATTACATTTTCGATGGTCCCTCCGGTCCTAAATCTCTCAGCGAACTCTTTGGAGATTGCAGCCAGCTGATCGTCTATCACTTCATGCTGGCGCCGGATTGGGAGGAGGGCTGCGTTGGCTGTTCATTCTTCGCGGATCATCTGGATGGCGCAATCGTTCACCTGAAGGCAGCCGATGCCGCTTTCGTCGCGGTCTCCCGCGCGCCGTTGGAAAAGATCGAGGCCTACAAATCCCGCATGGGCTGGAAGTTTCCGTGGGTTTCTTCGGAAGGCAGCAATTTCAACTACGACTATCAGGCATCCTTCCGCGATGAGGATGTTGCCGCGGGCACAATCACCTACAACTACACTGAAATGCCTGCGATGGGCGACCTGAAGGATCTGCACGGCACCAGCTTTTTCGCCAAGGGCGAGGACGGCAGAATCTACCATACCTACTCCACCTATGCCCGCGGCGCGGAGCAAACTCTGACCACGCTGATGATGCTCGACCTCGTACCGAAAGGTCGCAACGAGGAAGGCACCATGAACTGGGTGCGCCGTCACGATCAGTATGAGGATGCACCGAAAGCAACGAGCTGCTGCCATTAACGGAGGACGGGTAATGGAATGGTCCAAGCCGCAGGATGAGCACGCCTTTCTGCACCGCATGGTCGGCGATTGGAAAATGGTCTCGACTACGAGCGACGCCAATTATAACGCTGACGACCCTAGCCAGTGCTTCCGCGAAACCATCCGCTCTATTGGCGGCCTCTGGATCGTGGGCGACAGCCGGGGCCGCATGCCGGATGAATCTCCGATGACGGCAGTTATGACCCTCGGTTTCGATCCCAAGAAAAACCAGTTCGTCGGTTCCTGGGTAGGCTCGATGATGAGCAATCTGTGGATCTATAAGGGCTGGATGGAGCCGGATGGCAAGACGCTGGTACTCGAGGCCGAAGGCCCGAGTTTCGATGGCAGCGGCGAAATGGCGCTCTATCATGATGTCATTACATTGCACGACGATAATCACCGTACCTTCGCAAGCAGCGCCCGCCAGCCGGATGGCAGTTTCAAGGAGTTCATGTCTTCAGAATTCCATCGCGTGAACTGAAAATAAAATACGGGCAACCATGCCGCCAACAGGGAGTGAACCAATGTCTGAGACCCACGGAAAATACATATGGGCGGAATTGATGACGCCGGATAAGGACGATGCCGGCCGGTTCTACGCCCATGTCGTCGGCTGGGAACTGAAGGATTTCGGCTCACCGGAGATGGGTTACAAGATTTTCGAAGCAAACGGCGTTGGCGTCGGCGGCATGATGGAACTGACGGAAGAGCATAAGGCCGAAGGCATTCCGCCAAACTGGACCCGCTATGTGGCGGTGGACGATGTGGATGGTTCCGCCAGGCTTTTCGAAGAAAAGGGCGGCAAGATCATGCGCCTGCCATTCGATATTCCGGACGTGGGACGCATGGCTGTCGTGACAGACCCCTCCGGTGCCGTCCTTTGCATCATGACGCCACGACCGATGGATGGCAGCGGCAGCTTCCCGAAGGAACCGCAAAATATGAACGGCCATGTCGGCTGGAACGAGCTGTTTACGGATGACGTGGACCGCGCGATGGCCTTCTATGGCGATGTCTTCGGCTGGGTAAAGAACCGCGATTTCGACATGGGGGAAATGGGCCCATACCGCATTTTTGGCTATGCCGGTCATGACGGCAAAGACATCGGCGGCATCATGAAACGCCTACCCCAAGTCCCCGTCTGCCATTGGGGGTACTACTTCAACGTCGATGGCCTGGAAGACGCGATCACCCGCGTCAGCACCGGCGGCGGCAAGGTCATCAACGGACCAATGCCAGTCCCCGGCGACAGCTGGATCGCCAATTGCCAGGACCCGCATGGCGCTTATTTTTCGCTGGTTTCGATGCGGAAGTAATTCCAACCATAACGGTGGTCTGCCGCCGTCCCGGCAGATCACCCACCCCTCGGCAATCTCACATGATCGATGAATGCCCTGAGCTTCGGCGCCAGATTTCTACGGCTGGGGTAGTATCGATAGAAGCCTGCGAAGGTTGGAGAGTAGTCTTCCAGCATCGAGATGAGCTGGCCGCTTTCGATGAACGGGCGGAAGGTTTCTTCCATGCCAAAAGTGATGCCCGCCCCGGCGCAGGCAAGCTTGATCATCAGTTGCATGTCGTTGGTGGTGAATTCGGGTTTGACGGCAACAGAGACGTTGCGGTCGTTTTCGACAAGTTCCCATCGGAAGGCGCGGGCGCCAGCCGATTATCGGAAACAGACCAGCCCAACGGGTGGGCTGGTCGTGGCTTTCTGCTGCCCGTCACCATGCCAAAGAATTAACCTGAAGTGACGGAGAAGACCTTATCAATCAATCATCCCATTCCGGTGCCAGATGACCCGGATTGACAATCCGGCCATCCTTCTTCGCCAGCGCGAAGACCGCCTTCATTTCCTCTTCCGAAAGCTCGAAATGGAAGATATCGAAGTTCTCGCTCAGGCGGCTTTCAGTCGCGGTTTTGGAGAGGGCAATGATATCCGGCTGCTGCACGGCCCAGCGCAGCGCGATCTGGGCGGCCGTCTTGCCGTGCTTGGAGCCGATGTCTTTGAGCACCTCGTCATGCGGAACCTTGCCGTCCGCCATCAGGTAGTAAGCGGTGATCGAGATGCCGTGTTTGCGGGCGGCTTCGATGACTTTGGTCTGGTCGAGATAGGGGTGATACTCGATCTGGTTGTTGGCGATTGGCGCATCGGAGAGCTTTACGGATTCATCCATCAGCGCAACGTTGAAGTTGGAAATGCCGATATTGCGCACCTTGCCCGCGTTGCGCACTTCGTTGAGCGCGCCGATGCGCTCTGCCAGTGGCACGTCACTCTTCGGCCAGTGCAGCAGAAGAAGATCCACGTAATCCGTCTTCAGCTTCTTCAGGCTTTCATCGACGGATCGGATGAAATCACCGTGCTTGTACTGGTCGACCCAGACCTTGGTCGTCAGGAAGATATCGCCGCGTGCGACGCCGGAACTGGCGATGGCGTCACCTACCGCCGCTTCGTTCTTATAGACCTGCGCCGTGTCCACATGCCGGAAGCCGAGCTTCAGGGCTTGCGGCAAAATGCGGTGCACATCATCTTCCGGCATACGAAAGGTGCCGAAGCCCAGAGCCGGGATGTTTGCGCCATAGGCGTTCACTGTCTGCATGGTGTTTCTCCGTTTTGTGGGAGTTGGCCCCGTCAGATGCGGGGCAGGAGGGTCCTTTTATTAAGTGTGTCGAACCACGTTCGGTTCAAGCCGGTTGCATAAGTTTTGACTGAGGAAGGTGCGAATTGGTGCGGATCAGCTTCGATCCAGCCCCTGGAAGCGCGGTGAATGGTGGCGCGACGACAAGCCCGCCAATCCATCCCGCCGTTCGTTTGCTGCCGCGTGATACATAGGCAAAGGGCGAGTATGTAAGCCATACTCGCCCTTTGCATGACATTCTATATCATGCTGAACAGCTATCAGCTGGTCAAACGCGGCGCCGTAATCACCCGCTTGAAGAGCGCGGCCATGGCGTCGGTAATGCCCTGCGTCGGGCTGACTTCGAAGAACAGGCCGGGCGTTGCGCACTCCTGCATCCTGGTGGAAATCTGGGACTGGAACGGGCTGATCCAGGTGTTGTACCAGGCATTTGTCGGCAGGGGCAGATAGGTGGTGTAGAGAACCGCGATGCGATAGCCCTTCTGCTTCAGCGCCGTGCAGAACTTGGTGTCGATTGGCTCCTGACAGCGGCCACCCGTGCTTTTCTTCGTGCATGTCGAAGGCTTGTAGCTGTCGCCCACGCCATCGGAAACGAAGAATACCACCTTGTCCGGAGTTGCGGTGCTGGTGCCGTCTCCGGCAGTGCCCATTTTGGCGCCGACCTGCGTCAGCGCGCCGTCGATGTCTGTCTGCTGGTCGTTGTTATAGCCCTGATAGGGAATGGACATGAGGTCGATCGTGGCCGCTTTTTTCTTGGCCGTGGCAAGATCCGTGGTCAGCGGCACGACTTCCAGAACCTTGGCATCCTCCGCCTTTTCACCGAAGGTGTACACGGCCATGCGGTACTGGTTGCTTGTCTTGCGCAGCGATGTCGCGGTGTCCATCAGGGCAGCAGTTGCCTGCGCCACCACGTTGATGCGTGTGGTAACGCCGAGATTCTTGGCGAGGTAATAATAGCTGTTCTTGTCCGCTACGCCGTCCTTAACGACGTGACAGGCAAAGGCGCATTTGTCCTTGGTGTTGTCGACCAGCGTCTTCACGTCAGAAGGCGTTGCCCCCACGCCCATGGAAGGCGTATTGTCCAGCAACAGATAGAAATCGCTGTACATTTCGGTCTCGTACTTGGCTGTCGCCTGGCCGCTGACCGTCACGAATTCCTTACCGAGCAGAGCGGTGAGCGTGGTCTTGACGGTGGCTTTGAACTGCACTGACGATAGTACGGCGTTGCCCTTCTTCACGACGGAAACCGTGGCATTATCCACATCGAAGTCGTCGCGGCCCACCTTGTCGCTGCTGAAGAAGTTGAAGGCTTCTCCTTCGGGAAGCTCTATCGTGCCATCGCCAGCCATCTTGCGTGCGGCCTCCACCTGTGGAGACATCTTGGCAACGGCGGCAAGCGCTGCGGCGTCCGCCGCCTGCTGCAGGTCTTCCTTCACGGCCATGGCCTGGCTGATATCCAGCGCCACACCTGCCGCTCCAAATAAAGGAACAATGAGAAGCGCGGTAAGAACGCCGAAATTACCCGCTTTATCCTGCCAAATGTTGCGCATGTGTTTCCCCAGGCCTTAAGTAGTTCGGGAGTGTATTCGGCTTCTATTGAAAAGCGGTTGCTATAAATAACTAATGCAAGATGAATCGTTATATTCAATACCCTCACGTTTCGGCGGGTGTTTGCACATGGCGACAGGCAGGCTTATGAGAATATCGGCGTGCCCGTTAACCGCCAGCTTCCACGGCCCGGAGAAGTGATTGTCCCGCTCGCAACGCCTGCTCGATCTTTTACAATTGCTGCGCAACCACCGCAGCCCCGTCAGCGGCGTGTATCTGGCGGAAAAAACCGGCGTCAGCCTGCGCACGCTTTATCGCGATATCGCGACGCTTCAGGCGCAGGGCGCCAATATAGAAGGCGAGGCGGGCGTGGGTTATGTGCTGCGGCCCGGTTATCTGTTGCCCCCGCTGATGTTTTCGGAAGCCGAGATAGAAGCGCTGGTGCTTGGCTCACGCTGGGTGGCCGGGCGTGCGGATGGACCTATGGCGGCTTCAGCGCGCGCGGCGCTGTCCAAGATCGCCGCCGTTCTGCCGGAAGAATTGGCAGAGGAACTGGAAAACTCCACGCTTCTCATTGGCCCGGGAAAGGTGGTAGAACTGCCGCATATAGACCTTGCGACCATCCGCGCCGCCATTCGTAGCCAATCCAGAACCGAAATCGACTATTGCGACGAAAATGGCCGCAGCAGCAGCCGTACCATCTGGCCCTTTGCGCTGGCCTTTTTCGATCAGGTGCGCGTTGTTCTGGCATGGTGCGAGCTGCGGCAGGATTACCGAAGCTTCCGCGCAGATCGCATCAACACCTTCACGCCACTGGGTGCGCGTTACCCCAAGCGGCGGCAGGTGCTGCTGAAAGGCTGGCGTGAGATGATGACGGCGCGCAGCAAGGATACTGACACAAACTGACAGTAGGGGCAGCTAGGGTCTTCCCATCAACAAAGGAGACCAGCCATGAAACACCCTAACTTCACCGTGCTTTTCGTCGAAAACCCACGCATCAGCGCAGATTTCTACGGCAAATTGCTTGGCGCAGAACCGGTGGAACTATCGGATACCTTCGCCATGTTCATTCTGCAAAGCGGAATGAAACTCGGCCTCTGGTCCCGCCACACGGCAGAGCCTGCCGTCTCGGCCACGGGCAGCGGTACGGAGATGGTGTTTCAGGTGGACGGCGACGCGGATGTCGACACCTGCCACGAGGAATGGAGCGCCAAGGGCCTGCCAATCCTGCAAAAACCAACACTGATGGACTTCGGCTACACCTTCACCGCAACCGACCCAGACGGCCACCGCCTGCGTGTTTATGCGTTTCATGAATGAGGGGAAGTGAGGGTGATGCCCGATGCCCGACCCTTTGCCGTCCGGTTTAGACTGCGAGGGTAGTTTGGGGCGAGAACAGTTCCCCCACCCGTCACCCCGCACTTGATGCGGGGTCCAGCAGACGCGCGTCTGCGCGTCAACAGAGTCTTTCAGACCAAGGACTTGGTCTGACTGGATACCGGATCAAGTCCTGTATGACGGTGGTGTGGGATGCACGATCTCCACCCTATAGCGAGCGCAGTCAACGCGTGTCCCAACGGGCGTTGAAATCCGAAAGTCGATTATCTTCGCCGCCTCCCAAACCTACTTCTTCACCGCCACGACAAACAACCGCGGAAATCTCAACAGCCGCCGCCCGTCCGCAAGTGGCGGGTAAGCGGCTTCGATGCGCTGGAGATAATCGGCAAGAAACGCCTCCCTATGCTCGCTTCCCGCAATATCCAGAAATGGGCGAAGCCCGGTTCCTTTTACCCATTCAACGATGGCTTGCGCATTCTGCATGGGGTGATTGTAAATGCTGTGCCACACATCGACGCGCGATGATTTCGGCGTAAGCCTGTCGATGTATTCTTCAGGCGAGGGCAGCTTCTTGCGTTGCGGTCCAGCCTCCGCGAACCTCTGCTTCCAGGGCCCGGCCTCCGCCGTCTCACGCATCGAGCGGTGCGAAGACTCATCCAGATTATCCGGCATCTGCACAGCCAAAACGCCGCCCGGCTTCAGGTGATCCATCAGTTGCACAAGCACGTCCAGATGGTTCGGCAGCCATTGAAACACGGCATTCGCATAAAGCAAGTCCGCCTTTGCGGCAGGTTTCCACGACGACAGATCGGCTTTGATGAACTCCGTATTCGGCAGTCGAAGACGCGCCTTCTCCAGCATATCCGCATCCGCATCCACACCGGTAATGACGTTGACGCCGAAGCGGTCGGCCAGAAGCTCGGTGGAGTTGGCAGGCCCGCAGCCTAGATCGTAACCGGCAGTGATCCGCTCCAGCGGAACCTGCGCCAGCAGGTCGCGGGCAGGGCGGGTGCGCTCGTCCTCGAACTTCAGATACTGGTTTGCCGACCACGCCATTGCGAACTCCTCTATGCTTTTCTTCGCGGAACATCGCACAGCCAATCAGACGCAGCCAGATGAATATCCATCAAAACTTCTGATGAGACCATCGACGGCGTTTTTGGCTCTACGCAATAAAACCAAAACCAGCGGCGGTATCAGGGCAATATTCCATCAATTTCACAAATCAGGGGAATTTAAACTTGACGTCATTGTCGTGCGGGCATTCATTCCGACGCAATTTAAGAAGGAGAACTCCATGTCCGTCGATACCGCACCCCGTTCCACCACCTGGACCTATGTCGATGGTCAATGGCTTCCCGGCAATCCTCCTTTGATCGGCCCCACCTCGCACGCCATGTGGCTCGCCTCCACCGTTTTCGATGGTGCCCGCTGGTTCGATGGTCTTGCGCCAGATCTCGACCTGCACTGCCAGCGCGTCAACCGCTCCGCCCTCAACATGGGCATGAAGCCGACCATGACACCGGAAGAAATCGAGCAGCTGGCGCTGGAAGGCGTGAAGAAGTTCGATGGCAACATGGCCATCTACATCAAGCCGATGTACTGGGCCGAGCACGGCATGCGCGGCTCCGTCGTTGCGCCGGATGCAGAATCCACCCGCTTTGCGCTCTGCCTGTTCGAAGCGCCGATGGATGCAGGCGTTCCGCTGACGCTTACCGTTTCACCACTGCGCCGCCCATCGCCAGAAACGGCGATGACGGATGCCAAGGCCGGTAGCCTTTACCCCAACAGTGGCCGTGCCATCATCGAGGCCCGCGCGCGCGGTTTCGATAACGCACTGATGCGCGACATGAACGGCAATGTTGCCGAATCCGCCTCGGCCAACGTCTTCATGGTCAAGGATGGCGTCGTCTTCACCCCCGTCCCGAACCGAACCTTCCTCGCCGGCATCACCCGCTCCCGCGTCATGGGCCTGCTGCGCCAGGCGGGGTTCGACGTGCGCGAAGCAACACTCTCCGTCGAAGATTTCCGCAACGCCGACGAAATCTTCTGCTCCGGCAACTACTCCAAGGTCTCCCCAGTCACCAAGCTGGACGACCGCGAACTCCAGTCAGGCCCGGTGGCCCGCAAGGCGCTGGAACTCTATATGGACTGGGCAAAGTCCACGGTTGCTGAGTAAGGAAATTCATGGGAGCCCTCTTCTTGGCGAGGGCCCATCCACTTTTCAAGCGTGGTGACAGAATAAGCGCAACGAGTGGAAATCGTGAAGAAAACCCGCTATATGAAGGCGGGTTTCAACTTGGAGTGCTCCTTTGAGCATCGTCGCAGAAAGTCTTGGTGGACGCGTCGCACTAGCCGGAAGATTTCCGGAGTTGGGACCACTTCTTGCGCGCATCAAAGAGGCTTATAATCCCGTCGACATCGTCCTGTACGGCAGCCGCGCGAGAGATGATGCCACGGCCCAGAGCGACTGGGACCTCAAGGTCATCGTTCAAGACGATGCCCCTGAGCGTTTGTTTTCACCATTGTTTGGATGGCGCGTTCAGGAAGGCTCCGGCGTTTATGCGGATGTCTCCTGCGCACGCCTTTCGGATTTCGTTGCCGACCTTGAAATAGCGAATTCCGCAGCCAGCCATATTGCAGACGATGGCATGGTTTTGGATGTCCGCTGAGCTTCATATCGCAAATGCCTTGCGGTTGGCGCATGAAGATTTGGAAGCGGCAGAAATGCTTGCAGCCAAAGGCAACCGATATGATGCCTATCACGCGCAGCAGGCCGCCGAGAAAATCCTGATCGCACTCCTGACTTCAGAGGGCATCAGAGCGGAAAGACGAGATTCGCACCGTATCGACGTGTTGCGTGATCTTTTGCCTGATACCAACAGCTTCAAATCGCGCTTTGCTACGCTGACCTTCCTGACAGTCTACGCCACGACCTACCGCTATCCGAAGGATGCTGGGCGGTTACCTTCGAAAGCAGACGAAGCCGATCTTCTTCCAGCCATGAAAGCTCTGAGGGAAGTACTGAGCGATGCCTCCACACATTTCGGCGTCGATCTTTCTGCATCCGACCGAATACCCGCCGCTTCGATAAGACCACCTAGAACCTGATCGAGCCAAGCCTCACAGAGCCGATTAAGCTCATGCGCTCATGGGCATCAACTCCCGCCGCGCAACCTCAACCACCGCGTCCGTCAAAGGCCTCAGCCGATCTGCGGCCAGCCGGTTTACCTGCCAGAACAGCGGAACATCCAGCACCGTTCCCGGTACGAGTTCCACGAGGCGGCCAGCTTCGAGGTGATCGCGCACCAGCAGATGCGGGTTCATGCCCCAGCCCATGCCAAGACGTGCGGCGTCCACGAAGCTCTGGGTGGAAGGCAGCCAGTGGGTGGGGTGGACGACGGGGGCGCCGAAGATTTGTGATATCCACTGATGCTGCAGGCGGTCTTTCTGGTTGAAAGTGATGGCTGGAGCTTCCGCCAGTCGGGCCTCGGTCACGCCACCTGCGAAGTATCTCTCCATGAAATCCGGGCTGGCCGTGGCGTGGTAACGCAGGCTGCCGAGCGGCGTGACCCGACAGCCCTGCACCGGCTTTTCAAGGCTGGTAACAGCTGCCAGAACACGGCCGCGTTGCAGCCATTCCGCCGTATGGTCCTGATCGTCCACCGCCACGTTCAACAGATAGCCGGAACTGTTGGTGAAGCTCGACACGGCCTTCAGAAACCATGTTCCGAGACTATCCGCGTTGGTGGCGATGTGCAGCGTGACTTGCCGTCCCGGCTCATCGGGGGAAACCAGTGCGGGAAGCTGGCTGAAAAGCTCCGATTCCAGCATTCCCACATGCTCCATGTGACGGCAGACCCAGTCGCCCTTCTCGGTTGCCGTACAGGGATTGCCGCGCAAGATCAGCACTGCGCCGAGCCGCTCTTCGAGCTGCTTCACCCGCTGGGAAACGGCGGATGGCGTGACGTGAAGCGCCATGGCGGCTTTTTCGAAGCTGCCCGTCTGCACCACCATCGCTACTGCGCGTAGCGCCGCATAATCGACCATAGAATTAGCCTGCCTTAATCAACGTAAGCATCTTTAACTGGATTAAGCCTGAGCGCCCACCTATTGCAAGGAAAACGAAAGGGCAGTGCATGTTATCTGGTGGAGAATTTTCAATCTATCTGACAGGCTTCACCATGGGGCTGACACTGATCGTCGCAATCGGCGCGCAGAATGCCTTCGTGTTGCGGCAGGGGCTAACGGGGGAGCATGTCCTTGCCGTTTGCCTTGCATGCGCCGTGTCCGATGCCATTTTGATCGCCGTCGGCGTCACTGCATTCCGACAGATTGCCGAAATTATGCCTGCACTGGAACCGGCCATGCGCTACGCGGGCGCAGCCTTCCTGTTCTGGTATGGCGCAAAAAGCCTGCAATCGGCGCTTCGTTCCTCGCAGGTGCTGGTCGCCGCGTCCGGCAACATCACGCCGCTTGCCCCAACGCTGATGACCTGCCTTGCCCTGACATGGCTGAACCCGCATGTCTATCTCGATACCGTCGTCCTGCTCGGCACCATCTCCACCCAGTTTCCGGGCTCGGAACCGGTATTCGCCGCAGGTGCGATCACCGCCTCCTTCGTGTTCTTCTTCTCTCTCGGCTTCGGCGCGCGATGGCTGAGACCTGTCTTCGCCAACCCATCCGCCTGGCGCATTCTGGAAGGCGTGATCGCGCTGACCATGTGGCTGATTGCGATCAGTCTTCTGACGGGCAGTTGATGGCGGCAGCGAGCGCCCGCAAGGGTGCGGTCATGTGCTTGTCCCGGCGCAGAGCAAGCGCAAGCTTTCGCTCCAGCCTTGGCGTCAGGGATCGTGCCTGAAGCCCGGATGATCCTCCATCTATCGACATTGCAGGCACGATAGCCACGCCCAGCCCGGCCTCCACCAGCTTCTTGAGAGCCTCGACGCTGCCAAGCTCCATGATCGGCTGAACCCGTTTGCCTCCGCCTCTCAGCCACCCATCCACCAGCTTGCGCGTGTTGCCGCCCTGATAAAGCAGCAAAGGCTGGCTGGAGAGAAACTCGGCATCCACTTCCAGCGGCACACCGGTCGCCTCGCAAGGAAAGATCGCAACAAGCCCCTCCTGATGAATTTCACGTATATCCAGGCTGCGACCGCTGGCAGGCAGGGTTACGATAGCCGCGTCGATCTCGTTCTCCTCGAGAAAACGGAGGATATCCGGCGTGTTCCCGGTCTCCACCCGAATTTCGATGCCCGGCAAAGCCTGCCGGATTTGCCGTAATATGGCGGGCAGGAAGTAGATCAGCGCAGTTGCGCCCGTGCCGATGCGCAAAAGCCCACTCGTACCGCTGCGATGCGGCGCAACGGTTTCAATCGCCTGAGACACTTCATCCGCAATCCGCCTGGCATGCACCAGAAGATCGCGCCCGGCAGAGGTCGGCTGCGCCCGCCGCCCGACCCGTTCGATAAGGCGCACGCCGAGTTGCTTTTCTAACAGGCGGATGTGCAGGCTGACGGCAGGCTGGGTGAGCCCCGCCTTTTCCGCAGCCGCTGAAAAGCTGCCAAGATTCGCCACATCCACAAAGCTGCGCAACTGCCTGAGATCGAGGTCCATATCAAAGAAATCCTTATGTCTTGCATAAGGTCTATAATCTTTATTTTGAATTGTCTCTGGTGCAGATTGCGCACTTACGAATACGCATTCAGGACCCCGCAATGACTTCCCCTCTCAAGCTCGCCATCACAATCCGCCCCTGCGAAGAGGACGATATTCCCCTCATTACCGAAATCTACCGTGATGCGGTTCTGCACGGCAGCGCCAGCTTCGAAATCGAACCGCCGTCGACGCAGACGATGCTGGAGCGCCGGGCAACGCTGCTTGCGGGAGGCTTCCCCTATATCGTCGCGCAAATCGAAGGCGTGGTCGTCGGCTATGCCTATGCCGGCCCCCACCGCGCCCGCCCGGCTTATGGCGCCACGGTGGAAGATTCCATCTATGTCGACCCGAACCGCAAAGGCCTCGGCATCGGCAAGCTCCTACTTCTGGCTTTGATCGATGAGGCTACAGCGCGCGGCTTTCGCCAGATGGTAGCCGTCGTCGGAGATTCCGAAAACACCGCCTCCATCGGCGTCCACCGCGCCACCGGCTTCGAAATGGTCGGCACCCTCAAATCCGTGGGCTGGAAACACGGCCGCTGGCTGGACATCGTGCTGATGCAACGACCGCTGGGAGCGGCGGATACGACGCCGCGGTTTTGAGCTGCGGGAGATTAACAGCTGGGGCGCTGGTTGATGACGTGATTAAGTCTGCTCAAACTGGTCACGTAATCTCCTGTATGCGCGGAGATTAACGAGATGACTGCGATTACATTGTGCAGTCGAGTTTGAGGGTGCCGGTCGAAAACCGCAGCGTGATGCATGATGTCGTTACGCAGTTTGCGCATGTCATCCAGCATGAGATGGATGGCGGCCCGATCCTGATGCTTGGCCGCGTGAGGGAAGGAGGTCATTACGCCGTTGTGCCAAAGATGCTTGTCGTAGGAGGCACCCATTAAAGCCACCCAGAAACCGAGCGACAGAGCCGATACGACGTGTCCTTCCGTGAGCGCTGATCGATGCTTGCGGCGTTCCTTGGAAACGGCGTCGTTGAGTTCGAGAAGGAGCCTTGGAGGCAAGAGGTTTTGGAACGCCCCGTTCTGATACCATTCT
Source organism: Agrobacterium larrymoorei (assembly GCF_005145045.1). Lineage (NCBI taxonomy): Bacteria > Pseudomonadati > Pseudomonadota > Alphaproteobacteria > Hyphomicrobiales > Rhizobiaceae > Agrobacterium > Agrobacterium larrymoorei. The sequence continues at coordinate 2,324,913 of NZ_CP039691.1, read as the reverse complement.
GTCTTGAAGCGTTTTTGCAATGGTTTCAAAATCGCATTTCTTGCAGCGACTTCAGCGAATTGGACAGGTAAATAGAAGCATTCGCATAAGCGGATATTCCAGATGTAGAGCCGCAGCGCTAACTGCCTGTCGTAACCCGCTGCAGGCATGTACCGCGAAAGACGTGAGGCTGAGAGAGTACGTTCAATTTCTTCATACACATCCGGGACGCAAGAAAATGGGTCTTGTATCAAAGCGAAATAGGCCTTAATTATCCTGCGTGCGCTGCGGAGCAGATCACTGCCTTCGGGTAAATCTACTGCGGACAAAAATCAGGGGCAGGCCTTCGGGCGCTGCCCTTTATTTTTACGTGCATATTTGCATCGTGCAATCCGTCTGGCAAGTGGCTGCCAGCGATCATGGCTTCGTAGAACCCGGCAATTCCACCTTCACCGAATCAGCGGAAAGTTCGCTGCCCAGTTCCACGGCCTTGGTTTTCTTGTCGTAAACGCAGATGTGGCTGATGGTGGTGTCTGCGCCCTTTGCCTTTCCGGTGAGGATGGCGAGGCCGTAGTTTTCGCTGCCGGTTGGGTCTACCACGGCCTTGGCGTCATCGATAAGGGGTGCTGCGGCGGATAGGCATTTGGCCTGTACATCTGCGACGAATTCTTCCCAGGCGCTGTCGGAAGATGCCATGGCGGGCAGGGCGGAGAAGGTTGCAAGGGTGAAAGCCAGAGCCTGTCGTTTCATTGCAATGTCCTTTCAGTAATGTCTCGTGCATGGTCTGAGAGAACCGATCTCCCGGAAATGGTACGCAAGGATCGGCACAGAAGATGTTTTCACCGAGGCACAGGTGGAATTTTCTCTTTTGCCGGAACATTTTGATAATTCACAGGTTGCCTCAATTGATGTCCGCTTTTATGGTCCGCCCACAAGGTTTCAAGGAGCGGCCAAGCCGCTGCAACAAGGAGTAAAACCATGGCCTTCGAACTTCCCGAACTCCCATACGATTACGACGCGCTTGCGCCTTACATGTCGCGCGAAACGCTGGAGTTTCACCACGACAAGCACCACAAGGCCTATGTGGACAACGGTAACAAGCTTGCTGCAGAAGCCGGTCTTGCAGACCTGTCTCTCGAAGAAGTCGTGAAGAAGTCCTTCGGCACCAATGCTGGACTCTTCAACAATGCCGCACAGCATTACAACCACGTCCATTTCTGGAAGTGGATGAAAAAGGACGGCGGCGGCAACAAGCTGCCCGGCAAGCTGGAACAGGCTTTTGCCTCCGATCTCGGCGGTTTCGACAAGTTCAAGGCTGATTTCATCGCAGCTGGCACGACGCAGTTCGGCTCCGGCTGGGCATGGGTTTCCGTCAAGAACGGCAAGCTCGAAATCTCCAAGACCGCTAACGGCGAAAACCCGCTGGTCCACGGCGCAGAACCAATCCTCGGCGTCGACGTGTGGGAACACTCCTACTACATCGACTACCGCAACCTGCGCCCGAAGTACCTCGAAGCCTTCGTCGATAATCTCATCAACTGGGATTACGTTCTGGAACGCTACGAAGCTGCTGCGAAGTAAATTTCCGAATTATCGGATGTGAAACACCCGGCCTTTGTGCCGGGTGTTTTGTTTTGGGGTAGCGCAATGCCGGTTTGAACTCACCCATGCACCCCATTCACCATCCCGAACACCTTGTCGAAATTGCCACTTTCCGCCGCAAATCTCAGTGGCTTGCAGCGTTCCACGATCACTTCCTTCTCATCCGGACGGTTCGTCAAAATATCCATCACCTCCGAGATAAACGCATCGAGCGGCATGGCGCGTTCGTCGGTGGCTTGCTGTTCGCCCTGCAACGTCGTCTGCACGTAGGGTGGCGCGATTTCGATGACCTCGACCGACGTGTCTTTCAGTTGCTCGCGCAGCGCCATCGAATAGGCGTGGATGGCGGATTTGGTGGCGCTGTAGGTAGGCGTCGCCACCATCGGCACGAAGGCAAGGCCGGATGAAACGGTCAGCACTGCCGCTGCTGGTTTTTGCAGGAAATGCGGAAGAAGTGCTGCAGTAAGGCGGATCGGGGCGAGGAGATTGGTGGAAATGGTTTCTTCCGCTGTATCCAGATAATCCGGTGCGGCCTTGATGTTCTCGTTCTTCATGATGCCGGCATTGTTGATGACGACGTTGAGGTCGGGGTAGTCGCGCGTCAGCGTCTCGGCGAAATTGCGGATGCCATCAGCCTCGGTCGCATCCATCACCACCGAGATCATACCAGGGTTGGCCTTCGTTACCTCATCCAGCGCAGACTGGCGACGACCGGAAATGATGACCGTGTTGCCAAGCGCATGAAAGGCTTGCGCCAGCGCGCGGCCAATGCCGGAACCACCACCGGTGACTAGAATTGTATTACCTGTCATCTTCATCGGGCTATCCTCTCTTGTTGGCCTCTCTTGTTGGATGACAACAAGTTAGCTACGATGCTCTCTATTCGAAAGTAGGCACCCAAAAGATTTATACTTACCCAAAAGAGAGCGTCTGACATGAAAAGACATCTGGCCGATCCCGAGATCGAAAACAGACGCCAACACCTGCCGCCGGAACAGACCGACCCGGTGATCGAGGCGCTGGTTCAGGACATTATCTCCAGGGTGGCGGACAAATGGACGATGCTGATCCTCGAAGCTCTGGAGGAAAACGGCACGCTGCGCTTCACGCAGATCGGCAGGATCGTGGGGGATATCAGCCAGAAGATGCTGACGAAAACGCTACGGCAGATGGAGTGCGACGGGCTGGTCAAGCGCACCGTGCACCCCGTCATCCCGCCGCATGTCGACTATAGCCTCACGCATCTCGGCAAGACGCTGGGCAGCGCCTTTTGCGGCGTGTGGATTTGGGCCGAGACGCACCATGCGGAAATAGAAAAGGCGCGGAAAGCCTTTGAAGAGCATTCTCCGCGCCTGAAATAGTCTAGATTTTCACGTCCCAACCCTCCTCACTCCTGTCCTCGTGACAGGAACCCAGTCATCGTGCGTCTGCACGATGGGAAGAGTTTTGCAGCCCAGGACTGGGCTGGATGGATTCCTGTGACGAGCACAGGAATAATGGATGCGTATCCTACCGCGCATCCATTATGGACGCACGACGCCGTCAGCCGATCAAGCGAACTGGCTCAGCCCCGGAACCGAAGCAATAACCTTGTCCACCACCTCATCGCCAGCATGTTCGCGGGCAATGGAAATCGTCGTCTTGGCGAGAGCGGAAATTTCACCCATGCCGAGGCCGATGCTCATCAGTTGCTGGCCGAGGCCCATGATGCCGCCGCCGCCGATGGCGCTCATCAGGCCGCCGAGGAGGCCGCCGCCCTTGCTGCTGCCTTCGCCGTTGAAGCGGGCAACCAGTTCCGGTGCGCCGGGCATGGACTCGATCATCTGGGCGACAGCCGCGTCATCGGCTTCGCGCTGGAGGAAACCCAGCATCATGCCGAGAGCTTTTCCCGCCTGATCCGGAGCAATGCCCACTCTATCGGCGACCTGGGTGACGATTTCGCTCATAAATTCCTCCTGAATGCGAAAATTACGTTCACGTCAACGTAAAACAAATGAAACACAGACTCAAGGCCGTGCAAAGACCGCGCGACAGCTTTTTCCGCGCCTTCAATTCTAAGCTTATCAAACAGTTGTTGAGGCCGGAAACAGTTCCTATAAGTATATTGCGAAGATTGGATAAAGGATGAAAACTGCCCTCATCTTACGGAGGATTCGCCAGATGTTGCAGGACGATAAGCTTTATATTGGTACGAGCCGCAATCCCGACGACAGTCTCAACAAGGGCGAATATCTCGATTTCCGTTTCGGCAACCGCCACGGCCTGATCACAGGCGCCACCGGCACCGGCAAGACGGTGTCGCTACAGGTGCTGGCGGAAGGTTTTGCCAAGGCGGGCGTGCCTGTCTTCTGCGCCGATATCAAGGGCGATCTATCCGGCATCGCGAAGCCCGGCGAGGCCAAGGACTGGGTGACGAAGCGGGCCGAACAGATCGGCTTTACCGACCTTTCCTTCGAACAGTTTCCGGTGATCTTCTGGGACCTTTACGGCGAAAAGGGCCACCGCGTCCGCGCCACGATTGCCGAGATGGGGCCGCTGCTTCTGGCGCGTCTGATGGATGCATCGGAGGCGCAGGAGGGCGTGCTCAACATCGCCTTCAAGATCGCCGATCAGGGCGGCCTGCCGCTCTTGGATCTGAAGGATTTGCAATCCTTGCTCAACTATATGGGTGAGCATGCGACCGAGCTTTCCAATCAGTTCGGCCTTATCTCCAAGTCCTCCGTCGGCTCGCTGCAACGTGGCCTTCTGGTGCTGGAACAGCAGGGCGCGGAACACTTCTTCGGTGAACCGGCGCTGAAGATTTCCGATATCATGCGCACCACCAGCGATGGGCGCGGCACAATTTCCGTTCTCGCCGCCGACAAGCTGATGATGAACCCGCGCCTTTACGGCACTTTCCTGCTGTGGATGCTCTCAGAACTGTTCGAGGAACTGCCGGAAGTGGGTGACCCCGCCAAGCCGAAGCTGGTGTTCTTTTTCGATGAGGCGCATCTGCTGTTCAACGATGCGCCGCGCGTGCTGGTGGAGCGCGTTGAGCAGGTCGTGCGCCTCATCCGCTCCAAGGGCGTCGGCGTTTACTTCGTCACACAGAACCCGCTGGACGTGCCGGAAACCGTGCTGGCCCAGCTCGGTAACCGCGTTCAGCATGCGCTGCGCGCCTATACGCCACGCGAGCAGAAGGCGGTAAAGACCGCCGCCGATACGTTCCGCCAAAACCCGGCCTTCAATACGGCGGATGCCATCACCACGCTCGGCACCGGCGAAGCGCTGGTCTCGACGCTTCAGGAAAAAGGCGCGCCCTCCATCGTGGAGCGCACACTGGTCCGCCCGCCATCTGGCCGCGTCGGCCCCGTCAGCGATGACGAGCGCCGCAGCATTATGGCATCCAGCCCTGTTGCCGGTCTTTACGATCAGGACGTAGACCGAGAATCCGCCTTCGAAATTCTCGCCGCCCGCGCTCAAAAGGCTGCGGAAGCGGAAGCTGCCAAACGTGCAGCGGAGGAGCAGGCCAGCCAGCAGACGGACAGCGCTTCAGGCCGCTGGAAACTGCCGGGCTTTGGCGATGAGGAACCGAAACAGGCATCGACAACCGGCGCGCGTCGCTCAAGCGGGTATCAGCGCGAGACGGTGATCGAGGCTGCGATGAAAAGTGCGGCGCGTTCTGTGGCGACATCGGTTGGACGGGCGCTTGTGCGGGGGATTTTGGGGAGTTTGCGGCGGTAGGCCAAAGCACAACCTCTCTCATCGCTCGGCGGATATCGGTTTAGCAGCTGCCGGATTGTGTTTAATGTGAGAGCTTCTGCTTAAGCGAAACGCGGGTGTCACACACCTGTCATCCCCCGCGCCTATGCGGTAGCCACCATGACAGATACAGCACCGCTCTTCTCCTTCGGCATCGTCGCCGATCCTCAATATGCCGATATTGCGCCGAAGCCTGAGATGGATCGGTATTATGCTGCGAGCACGGTCAAGCTTGCGCAGGCGATAGAGGTGTTCAATGGGGAGGAGTTGGCATTCGTCGTCACGCTGGGCGATATCATTGACCGGGGTTGGGAGAATTTCGAAGCGATTCTGGCCTGTTACGACAAGCTGAGGCACCGTTCCCTGCTGCTGCCGGGCAACCATGATTTCGCGGTTGAGCCGCAATATCTGGCGCAGGTGCATCAGCGCCTGGGCATGCCAAGCCAGTGGCATGATTTCAGCATCGGCAAATTCCGCTTTTTCGTGCTGGATGGCAATGATGTCAGCACCTTCGCGCCGCCGCCGGGTGATCCGCGGCGGGAACTGGCTGCAAGCCGTCTCGACGCGCTGAGGCAGGTGGGCGCGATCAACGCGCAGGATTGGAACGGCTCTTTCAGTGACGAGCAGGTGGCGTGGCTGCGGGCAACGCTTGCGGCTGCGGATGCTATGGATGAGCATGTCGTGCTGTTCTGCCATTATCCGCTTTATCCGGAAAACGCCCATAATATGTGGGACGCGCCGGAGGTGCTGAAGCTGATTGCCGCACATCACAGCGTGAAGGCATGGTTCTGCGGCCATAATCACGAGGGCAATTACGGCGTGATCGGCAACACCCACTTCGTCAATTTCAAAGGCATGGTGGACACGCCGGACCAGAATAGTTTCGCCATCGCGGATGTCTATTCCGACCGGATCGAAATCCGTGGCTTTGGCCGGGAGACCACGCGCACGCTGGCATTCTGAACCCAGGTTTCAGAGCAGACACCGACATTCATCGACCACAGCAGAACGCGCCTTACTGCGCGCGAAAACGCATCGTCTGCGAGATGAATTCACCACACTTATTCATTTGATATTTCTCGGTAAAGCGGGAGGATTCCGCCTGTTATCGACTGATTATTTCACCGATCTATTTCAGGACTGCCGATATGACCTACAGTGAAAATCTCTGGCTTTATTTCACGCTCCTGTTCGGCATCATCATCCTGCCGGGCATCGATATGCTGCTTGTGCTGGCAAGTTCCTTGACGGGTGGGCGCAAGGTCGGGCTTTCGGCAACCTCCGGCATCATGGCAGGCGGTGTTGTGCATTCGCTTTATGGCGCGGTGGGCGTCGGCCTGCTGGCAACCGTGATGCCGGTTCTGTTCAAGCCACTGATGATTTTCGGCGCGGCCTATATGATCTGGATCGGCTTCAGCCTTATCCGCAGTTCCATCGTGATCGAAGGGGATGAGGTCAGCGCCAGCGCTTCCGCCTGGCGGGCCTTCCGGCGCGGTATCATCACCTGCCTCAGCAACCCCAAAGCCTATCTCTTCATGATGGCGGTCTATCCGCAATTTCTAAAACCCGCTTACGGCCCGATCTGGATACAGGGCATCATCATGGGGCTGATGACGGCGGGAACGCAGCTTGCCGTGTATGGCACGCTGGCGATGACGGCGGGCAAGAGCCGGGATTTCCTCGTGTCTTCACCCCGTGCCACCATATTCATCGGCAGGGCAGCCGGTCTGCTGCTGGTCATCGTTGCCTGTTTCACCCTTTGGGAAGGCGTAAAAGGCAACTGAAAATACCCACTTCAGGCTACTGATTTCACTGTAAAAATCACCGGAATGTGACTTCTTTTTGCCATGTGAAGCAGGCATCTTCCACACTGTTCGACTCCGCACGCTGTCCGGTTCCCGCCGGGCATGATCCGATACTGCGGAAAGAGCGAACGACCACCGCATCCGGTGCGCCGGATCAAGGAGAGAGACAATGAAACTTAAGACGATTGCCGCATCTTTTCTTATAGGCTGTCTTTGCGCCGGAGCGGTTTCCGCTGCTGGCGAAGTTGAAAAACGCGAAGGCTTGATGAAGCAGATCGGCGGCGCCATGGGTGCGCTGGGCGCCATTGCCAAGGGTGAAAAGCCCTACGACGCCGAAACCGTGAAGACCGCCGTCACCACCATCAGCACCAATGCCAAGGCCTTCCCGGATCAGTTCCCGGCAGGTTCCGAAGGCGGCGCTGCTGCACCGGCCATCTGGCAGAATTTCGCAGACTTCAAGTCCAAGTCCGAAAAGCTCGGCGCGGATGCGGATGCTGTTCTGGCACAGCTGCCGACGGATCAGGCCAGCACGGGTGCGGCTCTCAAGACGCTCGGCGCGGATTGCAGCTCCTGCCATCAGACCTACCGTGTGAAGAAGTAACGCTGAATATCAAGGCCCGCTGGTTCAGCGGCGGGCCATTTTTTACAATATTTTTATTGATGAGCGGAGTGGGTGATGGCGTCCATCTGGGCAAAGCTTGGCGGTGGCATCGTGGTTGCCGGTATTGCCGGTTTCGGCATTTTCATGTGGGTAACCGAACCCCAGCGCCAGCCGCCAAGCCACTGGGCCAATTTAGGCGAGCCGGATCTGGCCAATGGCGAAACGCTGTTCTGGGCGGGCGGCTGCGCAAGCTGTCACGCCGCACCGGATGCAACGGGCGATGCGCTGAAGACGCTTGCGGGCGGGCAGGCTCTGCCAAGCCCCTTCGGCACCTTCCACATGCCTAATATCTCGCCTGATCCAAACCACGGGATCGGAGGCTGGACGGTCGCCGAATTCGGCGATGCCATGACCCGGGGTGTGGGCAAAAACGGTGAGCATCTCTACCCGTCCTTCCCCTATAATTCCTACGCACGGATGACGCCGCAGGATATCAACGATCTCTTCGGCTATCTGAAAACCTTGCCCGCAAGCACCAATGATGCGCCGGGCCATGATCTGCCATTCCCCTTCAACATGCGCCTCACGCTCGGCGGCTGGAAGTTCCTCTATTTCGACAAGGGCCAGCCGCGCGTGGAGCTGGCCAATGCCGATACGGAAGTGGCGCGCGGTCAGTATCTGGTGGAAGGCCCCGGCCATTGCGGCGAGTGCCACACGCCGCGCGATATGCTGGGCGGCTTCGTGAAGGACAAGTGGCTGGCTGGCGGCCCGAACCCGGAAGGTGAGGGCACCATTCCCGATATCACCCCCGGCTCGAAGGCCATCGGCTCCTGGACCAAAGAAGACATCGCCAACTACCTCGAAACCGGCTTTACGCCGGAATTCGATAGCGCGGGCGGCTCCATGGTAAAAGTCCAGCAGAACATGGCACGGCGGACGGCAGAAGACCGCAATGCGATTGCGGCCTATCTCAAGGCTGTGCCATCGCGCTGATCTTTATCGTTGCTTGTCCCGCGATAGCGATCCGTCCGCTTAATCCTGTTCGAGTTGTCATTGCGGGGGGTTCTGTCTCGCCGCCCTGATCTGCTTTGGACAAAATCAGGGCATTTTATAAAATGCGGTGAATCCACAAGTAGAGGTGTGACACTAATAATTCGGATTTTTTGTGATTATTGCTTATTTTAAGTTGTATTTGGAGTATTGAGCAGGAAAACTACATTTTTATATTATATTAATTTATGCTTTAAAACTATATTAGATAATTTTTACTTTGTTTACTTGTTATGGCTAATAAAGGTTTGCCTCATGACGAGAGCCCACGCACGACCGGAACCTTAGGACAGCTTCAGTCCGGCAGGCGTCTTCTGCAACGTGCCTTCCGTTAGACCCAGGGATTTCTCCCATGAAACGTCCGAATATAAAAACCTTGCTGATTTCCATTTTAGTCGTGATTGCGGGTGCGTGCGCCATCTTTGGCTATATCGCATTGACGGGCCTGTCGCGTACGAACGAAGCAACGAAAGAAATTGCCACCAACTGGTTGCCCAGCATCAGAACGGCCAATGCCATAAACACCGCCGCGGGCGATTTTCGTATCGCCGAGGGCGCGCACGTCATGTCGACGGACGCGAAAGAAATGCAGAGTGCGGAAAGCGATATCGGCATCGCCGATCGCAAAATCGAAGAACTGCGTGAGACATATCAGCGTCTGATTTCTTCCGATGAAGAACGCAAGCTTTACGCTACTTTCTCAGATCAGTGGAAAAGCTACAAGGCGCTGCATGACAAGCTGATGGTGCTTTCACGCGCCAACAACACCGAAGAAGCATCGGCTTTCTACAAAACACAGATGCGCAGTGTTTATGATGCCGTCGGCACTCAGCTCGATCAGATCATCGCGCTCAACAATTCCGGCTCTGATTCCAGCTACGCCTTGAGTGCCGCTGCTTACGACACGACTTTCACCATTGCCACGTTGACGCTTGGCTTTGTGGCGCTGATCGTCGTTGCGTCCGTTGGCTTCGTTCTGCAGGGCGTAACAAAGCCCATCAGTCAAATCACCGGCTCGATGAAGCGGCTTGCCGAGGGCGATGCGGCTTCCGCCATTCCCTATTCTGGCCGCGCTGACGAGATTGGCGAAATGGCTGGCGCGGTTGAAATCTTCCGTCAGGCAGCACTCACCAACAGGCGCCTGGAAACGGAGGCCGAGGAAAACCGTAACCGTGCCGAAGCCGACCGGATTGCAACGCAGGAAAAAGCAGAGGCCGACGCGGCAGAACGCTTGCGCATTGCCACATCCGGCCTTGCTGCCGGGCTGAAGCGGCTTGCGGAAGGGGATCTCGCCTTCCAGCTCAACGAAGCTTTCGCACCGGATTTCGAAGCGTTGCGGCATGATTTCAACCAGTCCGTCCGCCAGCTTGGGGATACGCTGAAGGACATCTCGCAGTCGATTTCAACGATGGACGATGGCACGCGGGAAATTGCAGCCGGTGCGGACGATTTGTCCCGCCGGACCGAACAGCAGGCCGCCTCGCTGGAAGAAACCGCAGCGGCTCTCGACCAGATCGTTGCCAATGTCAGCAATTCCTCCAAACGCACGGAAGAAGCGCGAAGCGTTACGAGCCAGGCCAACAGCTCTGCTGTCAAGTCCGCACAGGTCGTTTCACAGGCAGAAGAAGCGATGCGCAAGATCGAGCAGTCTTCGCAGCAGATTTCCAATATCATCGGCGTCATAGATGAGATTGCCTTCCAGACCAACTTGCTGGCGCTGAACGCTGGCGTGGAAGCCGCCCGTGCTGGTGAGGCTGGAAAAGGCTTTGCTGTCGTGGCACAGGAAGTGCGGGAACTCGCTCAGCGTTCCGCTCAGGCAGCCAAGGAAATCAAAAGCTTGATCCAGAACTCCTCTACCGAGGTGGAAAGCGGCGTGCGGTTGGTGCGCGATACTGGCGATGCCCTGAAGACCATCGGTGCCTTTATCGTTGAAGTGAACGGCCATATGGAATCCATCGCCATTTCGGCGCGGGAGCAATCCACAGGGCTTGTGGAAATCAACACCGCCGTCAACGCCATGGACCAGACGACCCAGCAGAATGCAGCCATGGTGGAACAATCCACCGCCGCCTCCAGCACCCTTGCGCAGGAGGCTGCAAAGCTTCGCTCCCTGGTAGAACGGTTCCAGTTGGAAGACGGGGGCACGGGCCGGGCTTCGGCACAGGCCTCTGCCCTGCGCCAAACGGCTGCTGCCATGTCTCGCCCTCAACCAGCCGCATCGCTGAAGACCGCCAATAGTGGCTGGCAATCCTTCTGATGGTTGAGCGTTTCCATTCAATGTGGAAACGCTCACGTTACGCCTGATACCGAAAATCGGGTCAAGCGTGATGACGAGAATTGACTCTCCACAACCACTGCCTGATAACAGACGTGTGATGGTCTTTCCGGGTTCGCCCGGAAAGTGAAAAGGGAATACGATAGGAGCGAGCATTCGCTCTCATTCGTGGCTGCCCCCGCAACTGTGAGCGGAGAGCCTGAAAACAATGACCACTGATCCGGCAAACCCGGATCGGGAAGGTGTTTTCAAGGTGACGACCCGTGAGCCAGGAGACCTGCCATCGCTGTAAGTGTCGTCAATGCCGGCGGGGTGTCCGGAAGAGCACGGTTGGCAGGTCGGCTCTATCCGCCCTGAGAACCCTGTTTATCTTTTCCCCGTGGTGAATGTTGAAAGCGCGCGCGCTGCGCCATGCAGGCCGCCGCTCAAAGGAGAGGGTCACTATGTCTATCCATCAAAATACGGCCTCAAGCGCCATTTCCACCAGCACATCCAAGATATTGCAGGGCTTAAGCGCTATTGCGCTTGGCCTGTTCATCGTCGGTTTCGTTGGCTTCTCGCATGTGGAAGCCATGCACAATGCGGCGCATGATACGCGCCACGCCAACGCCTTCCCGTGCCATTGAGGGGGAGGGGAACCATGCCGTTTTTCAGAAACATCGTCTTTACTGCCGTGCTTGTCGGGCTGATTGCGGGCCTTGCGACGAGCGCCATGCAGGCCATCGGCACCACACCGCTCATCCTTCAGGCGGAAACATTCGAGAGCGCCGGTGGTGATGCCGGGCACACCCATGCGGCTGGCACGCCCGCGGACCACCACCATGACGAGGAAGCCTGGGCACCTGCCGATGGTTTCGAGCGTAACGCCTATACGATTGCCGCCAACGTCTTGACCGCAATCGGTTATGCGCTGGTGCTGACCGGGCTGATCTCGCTGCGCGGTGCGCAGGGCGGCTGGCGCGAAGGGCTGTTCTGGGGGCTTTCCGGCTTTGCAGCCGTGATGCTGGCACCCATGATCGGCCTTCCGCCTGAATTGCCGGGCAGCCCGGCTGCCGATCTCAACGCCCGTCAAATCTGGTGGCTCGCAACCGTTGCAGCAACGGCAGGCGGCATCGCGCTGCTTGCCTTCCGGCGCACGGAGCCATGGGCCATCCTGCTTGCGGTCCTGCTCATCGTCGCGCCGCACATCGTCGGCGCACCCCTGCCGCCTGAGGGGGAACATGCGCTGGCGCCCCTGCCGCTCGAACGCCGCTTCGTCGTCGTCGCAACGGTTACCAGCTTCGTCTTCTGGCTGATCCTCGGTTCGCTCAGCGGTCTGTTCCTCAAGCGCTTCGAATTGGTCAAGTGAAATGATAGAGGGCGAGGGGAGCGCAGCCGAGTGGAGCGATGAGCTCGATTGTCTGCGTTTCCCCGTCCCCGGCCATGGCGCAGCCTGCGCCATGCACCGCCTGGCCTTCAAGGCGCTTCTGCCGGAAACGCCGTCGAAAGAGCGTTGCCTGGATTATTTTCATGGAAATCAAGCATCATTCCTCGCTGCTGCGCGCAGCAAGATCGACCTGATGAACATCCCAAAGAACCACAGCCTGCACATCAACAGCCGTGATGTGCGGCGAGCCAGTTCGGCAGAAAGCGCGAAAGGACCAGCGCGCCGCTGCCGTGTTCTGGATCGTTAAGGCTTGAGATGCTCGGCGGAAAACACCGAAATCTCCGCTTCGGCTTCCGGCCCCCACAGGTCCAGCGCCTTCAGGACTTCGGCAGCAAACGTGACCGGAGAATTCCCCGGCGCGGTAACGATACCCTTGTCGCTGACGGCCTGTGGCTGGTCGCGATAAAGCCCGGCACCCTCGTACATCTCGTATCGCTGATGCGAGGCGAGCGAGTTGCCGGTATGTGCCGCATGGTTCAGGACGCCCGTTCCCGCAAGCGCGCTCGCCGCCGCACAAATACCCGCCACAACGCGGTCCTGCGCGCGAAACCGATGGACCAGATCGGTAAAATCGGGCGCAGCACCTTTTTCCCAGCTCAATCCGCCGGGAATGACGAGCGCATCGATATCGTCGGGGTCGAGCGCTTCATAGGCCGTGTCCGGCATCACCTTCAGCCCACCCATGGACGTCAAGGGCTTGCCATCGGGCGATGCAGTGACGATCTCCACGCCCAGATAACCGCGTGCGGCGGCAGCCAGCAGAGCGGGCTCCCAGTCGGCAAATTCCTCTGTCAGCGCTATGGCGATACGCGTCATGTCATCCTCCGAACGTCTGTGCGTGTCTCAGGAAAGCGCCTGCATGAAGCGCATGCCGGTGACCGGGCGCGGTACGAAATCCATGTTTTCGTAGAACTTATGTGCGGCGAAATTGCCGGTGGCAGCACCAACGGACAGGAAATCACAGCCGCAACGCTTCGCCACGTCACGCGCACGGGAAACCAGATGCTGGCCAGTGCCGTGGCCGCGATGCCCATCCCGCACGAAGAGGTGATGCAGTTCCATACCGCGACGACCTTCCTGCGCACGGTAGAGCGGCACGAGGATCGCGTAGCCGATCAACTCGCCATCGGCTTCTGCAACAAGTGCTGTGATCCAGGGGATTTGCGCGAAGAGATCACGCTCCAGCTTTTCCGGCGTAATCGCCGCCGCATCACCATGATGAGCCGCCAAAAGCGTGATCATCTCGTTGAGTTCAGGCAGATCGGTCTTGCGCGCACCACGAATGGTCACGACGGGCGGTCTCGGTAAGGTCAGAAGGCTGTCTTCGGTCATTTCTGCGGTCCTTCGGGTTCTGGTCTTTTGCCGTCAGGACGTTTGAAAACAACAAAGCCGCCTGACGGCGGCTTGTTGACAAACTGATCTGTCGAGCCGCCCTTAAAGGAAGGCCCAAAAATACGTGCAGGAAATGGGTGCGCGTTCGTTGATCATGCGAGAGTGATGCGCTCGAATCGTAATCGTGTCAAGGCCGGATTTCTGGTTTGCACCAATTGCGGTTTTTGTGCCTATTTTACGTTTGTGTAATTGCGTCGGATATGGATTGGGAGGGGCTAACGCTAATGAACGATACTACCTTGAAATTTTACGAGGCAAACTCCGAGAAATATACGGCCGACAAAAATGCTCCCAATCCTAGATTGTTTACTTTTCTCAAACAGTGCAAACTAAATGGTAGGGTGCTCGAATTGGGTACAGGTCGTGGCGTTGATGCTGCAGTAATCATCAAGAACGACTTCAAACTAGATGCGACAGACGGCTCATCGGAACTTGCCGCCATCGCTTCACTTCGCATCGGGCAGCCTGTCAAGACGATGTTGTTCAACGAGCTGGATGCTAAAGATGTTTAAGACGGGGTTTACGCCTGCGCTTCCCTGACCCATGTGCCGCGACTACAACTCGGTGGGGTCATTACGAGAATTTACCGTGCGATGACTGAGAACGCTGTCGTTTGGGCTAGTTTTAAGGCGGGTAGCGAGGAGGGTTCAGATGCGCTGGGCCGCTACTATAACTATTTCCAGCAAGATCAGTTGATATCGCTTTGGCAGGCATCAACGCCTTGGCATAACATTGAGGTCGAGGCCTGGACAGACAGCGCATGTGACTCCAAGCAGACTGATTGGCTTGCTATCACAGCGATGAAATGAAGTCTGCTTCGGGTCAAAAACCGTCACATTCGTTCGGCTGGTTTGCGCCGATTTCGGATGTGAGCACCTTAATTTATCATAGCCAAAAAACATAGTTGCAGAGCATGAAGGCAGAACTCAAAAAATTTAATATGTTGGGAAGAGACGGAGAATGGTTTATCCCAGACAACACTGAATACTTCGGAGCTTTATTGGACCTCGTTATCGGCCCTCCGGATAGCAAAGGTGGAGATAATTTCTCTGCTGTTGTCTGCACACCATTATGGTTTGCTGATAACGTTTTAAATCCTAAGCCAGGTCACGAAACCCATGAGAGACATTCACATCCTCTTTTCGGTCGACATTATCTATTTGTACAATCTTACGACGAACGCGCTATTCGTGACGTTGTCGAATATTTCATTGCATCTCAAACTGCGGACAATTGGGACAGGCTTGCGACGCTTTTAAGCAGAGAACTCGCATGGGAGTTTGAGGACTACGTCGACGTTAAAGATTGAGGACTATAATCCGCCAAGGCCGAGGTTCGCCACTCAATTTGGATCGCTGCGACCTTCCGGCTCGTTGCCATCACTCCCATGAGCTCTGCCCTCAATGCTCATGCTTGCAAAGCCCGTGGTTCGACAATGCGCGGATGACATAGCAATCCTCGATGGAATGGCCGTCGCAATGGGAGACGATGCGTTCGAGTTCGTGCTCCAGCTTCTTCAGCTTGGCGATCTTTTCGCGCACCGTTGCCAGGTGATCGGCGGCGATGCGGTCGGCGCCTTCGCAAGGGAGTTCGCGGTGCTGGCTGAGCGCGATCAGTTCGCGGATGGCGTCGATGTTGAGGCCGAGGTCTCGGGCGTGGCGCACGAAGGCCAGCCGCTCGAGATCGGACTTCTCGTAGCGCCGCTGGTTACCCTCCGAGCGATCCGCTTCTTTCAGCAAACCCATCTGCTCATAGTAACGGATTGTCGGCACCTTCACGCCGGTTCGCCTGGAAAGATCACCGATGGAATACATGATGGCACCTCATAGCTATAGCTTATAGAGATATAGCTATGAGAAAGCGTGTAAACAATGGTGCGGCGTCAGCACCCGGGGTAATAGCGACCTATGCTGTTGAAGCTGCCCCATCTTCACCGTTGGTGGCATTATTAACGCCCAGTGCGCGCAGAATTGCCTGTTTGATTTCTTCTTCGATTGCGGCGCGCTCGTCAGGCTCGAGCTTGGCCAAATCCTCTTCCGTGATATTTTTCTCTCTGAGAATATTGGCGCGAATTCTTTCTTCCAGACTCATTTCGGAGAACTCCAGAAACTCCGTCCTCAGGGCCTCCGAGGCGGCATCGAGTTCATCCTGTACGTCTTCAAACGTCTTCGGCGCATCGTTGATTTCAAGTTCCCAAAGAACACTAGACATCGACGTACTGAAGCTTGTTGTGGGTGTGTTGCCATAATCCCCAAAAGACACCGGATCGGTAGTAGCGGTCTCTGAAACGGCGACCTCATCCAGTTCAGACTGGAACGCGTCGCCGCTAGAGCCATCGTTTTGATGCTGCGCATCGAAGCCGTTGAAGAAAATGCTGCTATACGAAACTGGATCAACCATATGAAAGCTCCCTCAAAAAACACCGAATATGATTGAATATTGCCTGCGCTGACTTGCGCGGAGGTTGTGGAGATGTGCATTGCCATCTCTGCATAATCAATATAATATACCCCCCTATACTATATTGATCGAGGCAGGACCGATGTCACACACGATGCGGGATAAGGACAAGCTGCTGGCGCGGATCCGGCGGATGAAGGGGCAGATGGAGGCGGTGGAGCGGGCGCTGGAGGGTGGCAAGCCCTGTGGCGATATCCTCCAGCTTCTGGCGTCCGTGCGCGGCGCGCTCTCCGGGCTGACGGGGGAGGTGATGCAGGATCACCTGCACGAGCATGTGCTGCATGCGGAAAACGATGAAGAGCGCGCCAAGGCAACAGAAGAGCTGGCGCAGGTTCTGAAAACCTATATTCGGTGAGGTAAGGCAATGGCATTGAGCGCGCATATCCATGCGGATGGAACGCATGACCACGTTTTTCTTGGGGCTAATCACGAGCGCAACGAGCGGCGAGTCTGGATGGTGATTGCCCTGACTGCCGTCATGATGGTGGCGGAAATCACGGCGGGCAACTGGTTCGGCTCCATGGCGCTGACAGCGGATGGCTGGCACATGTCCACCCATGCGGGCGCGATGCTGATTTCGGCGCTGGCCTATCTCTATGCCCGCAAACATGCGCGCAATTCGCGCTTCACCTTCGGCACCGGCAAGTTCGGTGATCTGGCGGGCTTTGCCAGCGCCGTGGTGCTGGCGGTTGTGGCGCTGCTGATTGCCTGGGAAAGCGCACTGCGCTTCGTTTCCCCGGTAGAGATCGATTTCAATCAGGCAATCATCGTCGCGGTCATCGGCCTCCTCGTCAATTTCGTCAGCGCGCTGTTGTTGAAGGACGATCACCATCATGGTCATCACATTAGGCATCACCATGGGCATGATCATGGACATTCCCATGGCGGCCACTCTCACGGAAGCCATGCGCATCACGGCCATCATGATGGTTCTCACGCCCATGCCAATCACCACCATGGCGATCACGCCCATCATGGCGGCAGGGATAACAATCTGCGTGCCGCTTATCTGCACGTCATCGCAGATGCGCTGACATTGGTGCTGGCAATCGTGGCCCTGCTGCTGGGCAAGTGGAATGGCTGGAACTTCCTCGATCCCGCCATGGGCATCGTCGGCGGGCTCGTCATTGCACGCTGGTCATGGGGCCTCATCCGCGCCACGGGCTCGGTTCTGGTCGATGCCGTGCCACAGGATCAGGCGCTGGCAACGAAAATTCGCAGCGCCATCGAAACCGGACAGGAAAACATTACCGACCTGCATTTGTGGCAGGTAGGGCCGGGGCATTATGCCGCCATTATTGCCATTTCCACGACTGAGGAAAAATCCTCGGGCTACTACCGGGAAAAGCTGAAGTCTTTTGGGGAATTGTCACATGTGACGATTGAAACCAACGCAATCGCCTGATTTCACAGTCCTGATGACTGCGCCACCTCATAAGGTGGGGAGAGATAATCGCCGGAGTGATCCGGCGATTTCAGTGTTCAGTATAGGCCTGAAACACCCAGGCGGCATCGCTATCTGCTGTTGTCATGGAAGAAGCGGCAGCCGTTTCGGGGGCGGCATCGCGATTGACAGTCCAGAGAACGTTTGCGAGTGACGTGGATTGCAGCGCGTTGACGAAGGAAATAGAATTTCCGCTGAACACCGAAGCCTGAACTTCGGAATTCGCCGTTTCCGTTTGCACTTTCTCAATATGTTGTGAGCGACCCTGATAGGGTGAGCCGCCAATATTATTGTCGATATTCATAATAAGCCTCATCAAGCTGTTAACGAATTTTTAACCGCTGAAGCTTGCGCGAAGCTTGCGTCATCGCCTTACGTGAGGCGATATCTGCTTGACAGGCTGGAAAGTACTGCTTCGATTTTGCAACTTTAGGGCTTGCAAATTGTCAAAAAGCCCGCAAATGCCGATTCTTTAGCAGGGTGAGACCTCCGCAAGCATGGTTGCGGAGGGAATCAGGTCGAAACTTGAGGGAATCACGCGTCCTGCTTTTCAGGAGCGTTCGTCCTGGCAACCGGGGAGGCGGCCTCTTGCGTTGCTGAAGGCGGAAGTTCGGTTTCCTCCGCATCCTGCGTCGCAGGTGTCACCATGGCGGCCACCAGCGTTTCGATGCCGATGGTGCCAACGGCTTCGCCCTCGTCGTTGACGACATGAGCCGTAGTCTCGTTCGCATCGGTCATGTCGCGGGCGATTGTTTCCAGCGTCGCGTTTTCCGGAACGGACATGCCTTCCGGCGCGCTGTCCAGCGGCTCCATCACCGTCGTTGCCTGCAACACGCGGCCACGGTTCACATCACGCACGAAGTCTGCGACATATTCATCGGCCGGGTTGAGAATGATGCTCTGGCCATCGCCCTGCTGAACGACCTCGCCGTCCTTGAGGATTGCGATGTGATCGCCAAGGCGCAGCGCTTCATCCAGATCATGCGTAATGAAGACGACGGTCTTCTTCAGTTCCTGCTGAAGATCGAGCAGCATGGTTTGCATATCGACGCGGATCAGCGGATCGAGCGCCGAATAGGCTTCGTCCATCAGCAGAATGTCGGCATCGTTCGTCAGGGCGCGGGCAAGGCCCACACGCTGCTGCATGCCGCCGGAAAGCTGGTTCGGATAATAATCCTCGTAACCGGCAAGGCCGACACGCTCCAGCCAGTAACGGCCTTTCTCGGTGCTTTCCTTGCGGGCAACACCCTGGATGTCGAGGCCATAGACGCTGTTTTCCAGCACGGTGCGGTGCGGCAGCAGGCCGAACTTCTGAAACACCATCGCCGTCTTGTGGCGGCGGAAGTCGCGCAGCGCCGACGTGCCCATGGAGCAGACGTCCTCGCCATTATAAAGCACTTCGCCCGCCGTCGGGTCGATCAGCCGGTTGATGTGGCGGATCAGCGTGGACTTGCCGGAGCCCGAAAGCCCCATGACCACGGTAATCTTGCCGCCCGGCATGGTAATGTTGATGTCGTTGAGGCCAAGCACATGGTTGTGCTTGTCGTTCAACTCGGTCTTGCTCATCCCGGCTTTAACGGCCTCAAGATATTTCTCCGGATGCTTGCCGAAGATCTTGTAGAGATGCTTGATTTCGATGCCCTTAGCCATGGCTCACCTCGCGATATTTCTGAAGACGCTTGCCGAATGCCTGGCTGGCGCGGTCGAACATGATGGCAATCGCAACCAGCGCGAAGCCGTTGAGGAAGCCGATGGTGAAGAACTGGTTGTTGATGGCCTGAAGCACGTTCTTACCCAGCCCGCCAACGCCCACCATGGAGGCGACGACGACCATGGCCAGCGACATCATGATGGTCTGGTTGATGCCGGTCATGATGGTGGGCAGTGCCAGAGGCAGCTGCACGTTGAACAGCGTCTGTCGTCGCGATGAACCGAAGGCATCCGCCGCTTCCAGAACCTCGCGGTCCACCATGCGGATGCCGAGATTGGTCAGACGGATCATCGGCGGCACGGCATAGATGACCACCGCAATCAGACCCGGCACCTTGCCGATGCCGAAGATGACGACGACGGGGATCAGATAAACGAAGCTCGGCATCGTCTGCATAACGTCCAGCGTCGGGTTGATGAAGCGCTGCACGCGCTCGGAGCGCGCCATGAGAATGCCCAGCGGCAGGCCGATGATGACGGCAATCAGCGTTGCGATTGCCACGATGGACAGCGTCGTCATCGCATCCCGCCACAGCCCGACTGCGCCGATAAGGCAGAGCGAAATGGCAGTGCCTGCGGTGATGCGAATGCTGCGTCCGGCCAGATGCACGAGGGCCAGCAGGCCTAGAAAAATGATGATCCACGGCGTCTGAATGAAGAACCGTTCGGATGAATTCAAAAACACCTGCAGCGGATGCACGACCGTATCGATGATCGAGCCATATTCACGAACGATATCGCGAAAGCCATCATCGATTGTCTTGCGTGCCACGCGCATGGTGCCGTTGCTGAGCGCCGGAAATTTGCACAGCATATCCGGCAGAAAATTACAGAGGGCCATTATTGTTGTTTTCCCTTGTTTTTGGATAAGAGGGCGTATGGGGTTGCTGTGTCGCGCAAAGCTCCCGTTTCCGTCATCCCGGCCTTGAGCCGGGATCCAGCCGCCTTGCGTCTGCAAGGCGAAAGGACTCCTTCCGCGATCAAGGACTTGATCGCACTGGATCCCGGCTCAAGGCCGGGATGACGGAAGAGGAGTTGCACGGCTGGCGATCCACGCACGGCCTTCACAGACCGTGCGTGCAAATCACTCACCTCAAATCGAAGCCTTCAGCTTCTCCGCCACTTCGGGCGAAACCCACTTGCTCCAGATTTCCTCATGGTTCTCGAGGAAATACTGCGCGCCGTCTTCGTTGGTGCCCTGGTTTTCGTCCATCCAGGCCAGCACTTCGGCAAGCGTATCGTTACCCCACTGGCGCTTCTTGATGTAATCGACGGAAGGACCGGCCTTTTCAGCGAACTCCTTTGTTACGACCGTGAAGACATCGGCAACCGGGTAGGCGTTTGGCTTAGGATCGGCGCAATCCGGCTTTGCGATGCAGTTGTCGTAAGCTTCGCGGTCCAGCTCAACGCCGTCGTCCAGCTTCACCATGTCGTACTTGCCGAGAATGGCCGTTGGTGCCCAGTAATAGCCGAGCCAGCCCTGCTTCTTTTCATAGGCGTTGGAAATGGAGCCATCGAGGCCCGCACCGGAGCCGGTATCGACCAGCGTGAAGCCCTTGTCAGCGGCTTTGCGCGCCTTGAACAGATTGGCCGTGGTTGGCTGGCAGCCCCAGCCCGGAGGGCAGCCGAAGACGGCACCCTTGCTGGCGTCTTCCGGCGCCGGGAAGAGCTCGGGATGCTTCAGCGCATCTTCAACGGTCTTGATATCGGGATGTTCGTCGGCCAGATATTTCGGAATCCACCAGCCTTCAACGCCGCCATCGGTCAGGATTTTGACTTCCTGAATGAGTGTACCGTTCTTTACGGCGTCCTCATAAGGCGCGCCCAGCGTGTTCACCCACATTTCGGGTGCCATGTCAGGCTGGCCCTTTTCGTTCATGGAGGTGAAGGTCGGCGTGGTGTCGCCGGTCACGATATCGACCGTGCAATCATAGCCGTTTTCCATGATGAACTTGTCCACATAGGCGGCAACGCCAGCGGAAGCCCAGTTCATTTCGGCGATGGTGATATTGCCGCATTCTTCTGCGGCGTTTGCGGAGGTTGCTGCACCGGCAGCGATGGTAAAGCCCGTTACGAGAATGGTCGAGGCTAGGAGTTTCTTCATCAATATGACCCCAAGTCTAATGCAGTGTTATCAACAGGCGAACCGGGGCACTGCAAAGCCGGTTTGCCAGTGCGCCACCTCTACGCGAGCGGAGGATGAAGCGCGTTACGATGCCTCGGTAGCTTCCTAGGCGCGGAAGCTCACGAAGCGAATGACACGGCGCGTGAAAGACGAGCGAACGCTCATCAAAAGAATAGCCGCCTGAACGCGACGAAGAGAGCCGCAGCCGAGCGGCAAAAATGCGCAAAAATATGTCAGTGGTTTTTATAATAGGGCGGAAAGATGATTGTGCAACGAAAAAGGGCACATTGCTGCTATGCGCCGGATTTTTGAACCATTTGCGCTTATGTGTAATACTTTTCTTATTGCAGATTTTACTAGGTAAATTTATCACTATACAGTTCAATGGAATAAAAATTCCGTTAAAATCTGGTGTGGCGCAAATTACCGTAAAGAAAAGTAATTTTGTGGAAAAAACTTCGAGGAAAGTGGCTTACGTTAGGTTATGTGAGCAATTTTTCTGCCTAATCTTCTCTCCGTCATCCTCGGGCTTGACCCACTACTGTCCGGTTTAAATTTCAGTCCCACATCAGCACCATCTGGTTTGGGGATTTGGACGGTTGTGTGGGTGGTTTAAGGAGTTGGTCGGATCGCCTTTTGTGCATGAGGTTGAGGCGTACGAGGCGGGTGAAGGTGAGCGGTTGCGTGATGGCGCTCTGGCAGGCCTGCGCCATGCGCAGCACAAGATAGGCGATGAGGGCGACATAGGTCTGGATGCGCACGGCGTTTTCGGATGCTCCGAAGAAATGGCGTATCCTGAGGTTCTGCTTGACCCATTTAAAGAACAGTTCGATCTGCCAGCGCTGTTTGTAAAGCTCGGCAATCTCTTCGGCTGGCGCATCCAGATCGTTGGTGACGAGCCGGATGGTCCTGCCCGTGTCGATCCGCACCGCGATCTCGCGCAACGGTTCGGAAAAGGGATTGCGTCTCGAGCGCGCCATGCGTTGTGCCAACAGCCCGATCCTGTCGCACAGGATGTGATCGCTCTCGCTTGGAGGCTGTTCGGTGGCGGCCTGAAGATGCGTGTTGGTCTTAAGCCGTGTGACGAAGCGGCAGCCTGCCCGGTCCAGCGCTGCCCACCACGCGAAATCATAGTAAGCCAGATCAAAGACATAGGTCATGCCGGGTTCGATCGGCATGGCCTTTGCGGGCACGATGTCGTTGGTTCTCTGGCCTGTCATGGTCATCGCCATGGGGATGTCGCCATTCGGATCGTAGGCGACATGCAGCTTGGCGGCTCTGCGCCCGCTGACCATATCGGCCCAACCATTGCTCATGGAGGAGACGGCGACGCGGGTGGCGTCGAGCAGGCGCACCGCATCGCGGATATGGCGACGGGTTCTTCGGCTGGCGGCAGCCGCCATATGGGAAAACAGATCGGCAAAGACGTCCGCAGGCCTTGTGGCATTGGCATCGGCAAGGGTGGAGCGCGCCACGCCGTGGGCACCCAGATGATAAAGCTGGTTGCGGTGGCTCGACAGCCCTGCCTCGATCTCGCGCAGGCTTTGCGCGCCGGAAAGTTGAGCAAACAGAAGCGCCAGCAACTGGTCCTTCATCGAAAACCGCCGAACCCTGTGATCGCCCTTGTACTTATCCACAAGCCCTTCGAAGACCTGCCAGGGAACATGCTTCTGTATTTGATGAAAAACGCTATTCTGGTGGCGCATGACGTTGATCTCCTGTTCGTGTCCAGATCGCCGCGAAACGTCTGAAACCGAGTAGAATCAATGTCATGCGCCTTGTCCAGAAATTTAAACCGGACAGCAGTGGGCTTGACCCGAGGATCTACCGACGTCGCATCCGCAGAAGCGTGAGTAGATCCTAGGGACAAGCCCTAGGATGACGAAGGTGGTGGTGCGCGGTCTTCACTATAGCAGCGCACCAGCGTGACAGGCCCGAGCATGACGAAGGACATATGCTTACACCGCGTCCTTACCCGCAACCTTCAGCGCAAACGCATACTCGAACGCAATCTCCTCCAGCCGCTGGAAGCGACCGGACTTGCCGCCGTGGCCTGCGGCCATGTTGGTCTTGAGCAGAATGGGCGCGTCACTCGTGGTCTTCTCACGCAGCTTCGCTACCCACTTGGTGGGTTCCCAATAGGTCACGCGCGGGTCGGTCAGGCCGGAAATGGCCAACAGTGGGGGGTAGGGCTTGGCCGCGACATTGTCGTAAGGCGAGTAGGCGGCGATCCACTGGTACTCTTCTTCCGATTCGAGCGGGTTGCCCCATTCCGGCCATTCCGGCGGCGTCAGCGGCAGGGTGTCGTCCAGCATGGTCGTCAGCACGTCCACGAAAGGTACGGCGGCGATGATGCCTGCGAACTTCTCCGGTGCCATGTTGGCAACCGCACCCATCAACATGCCCCCGGCAGAACCGCCCTCGGCAATGATGCCTTCGTAAGAGGTAAAGCCTTCTTTCACCAGATGGTCAGCAGCGGCGATGAAGTCTTTGAAAGTGTTCTGCTTGTGCTCCATCTTGCCGGTTTCGTACCACTCGAAACCCTTGTCCTTGCCGCCGCGAATATGGGCGAGCGCATAGACGAAGCCGCGATCCGCCAATGACAGATTATTGGTGCTGAAGGAGGCCGGAATGGAAATGCCGTAAGCGCCATAACCATAGAGCAGGCAGGGCGCGGAGCCATCCAGCGGCGTATCCTTGCGGTAGAGCAGGGAGACAGGCACCAGCGCGCCATCATGCGATGTCGCCATCACGCGGCGCGTTACGTAATCATCGGGGTTATGGCCGGATGGCACTTCCTGCGTTTTCAGCAGAACGCGCTCACGCGTCACCATATTGTAGTCGAACAACTGGCTCGGCGTCGTCATGGAGGAATAGCTGAAGCGGATGACGTCCGTGTCATATTCCGCCGCACCATGCAGGCCCAGCGAATAGGCTTCCTCGGCAAAGGCAATCGCATGTTCTTCGCCGGTCTGGCGATCACGGATGACGATGCGAGGCAGGCCGTCGCGGCGTTCCAGCCAGATCAGATGGCGCGCATAGGCATCGACCGACAGGATAAGGCGACCCGGCTCATGCGGCACGATTTCCTTCCAGTTTTCCTTGCCCGGTGCGACTACCGGTGTCTCGACAATACGAAAATCCTTGGCATCCTCATTATTGGTGAGAATGAAGAAAACGTCGCCGCCTTCGCACATAGAATATTCGATGCCTTCCTCACGCTCCGCCACGATCTGCGGTTCGGCCAGCAAATCCTTGGTGGAGAGAAGGCGGTATTCGCTGGTTTCGTGGTCGTGAATATCGATGAAGATGAAATCATCCAGCACCGATGCGCCGACGCCCATGAAGAAGCCGGGGTCCTTCTCCTCATAGACCAGCCGGTCGGAAGACTGCGGCTGGCCGATAATGTGGTGGAAGACCTTGGAGGGGCGGTGGTTCTCGTCCTGAAGCGTATAGAAGAAGCTCTTGCCATCCGGTGCCCAGGCCCCGCCGCCGCCGGTGTTTTCTACTACGTCATCAAGGTCGTTGCCGTTCGCCAGATCGCGAATGCGCAGCGTGTAATATTCCGAGCCCTTATCGTCATAGCTCCAGATACCGCGGCTGTGGTCGGTGGATTGATCCAGCCCACCCAGCCGGAAATATTCCTTGCCCTCGGCTTCCTTGTCACCATTCAACAAAACGTGTTTCTCGCCACCATCGCGTGGTGTGCGGAAATAATGCGGCTGCTCGCCACCGGTCACGAACAGCGTGCCGTAAGCATAGGGCCCGTCATTCACCGGCACCGAGGAATCGTCCTGCTTGATGCGGCCCTTCATTTCCTCGAACAGCTTTTCCTGCAGCGGTTTGGTATCGGCCATCGCGGCTTCCATATAGGCGTTTTCCGCCTCCAGATGCGTGCGAATCGCGGGATCCAAAAGGGTAGGGTCCTTGAACATGGCCTGCCAGTTATCGGCACGAAACCAGGCATAATCATCCGTGCGGGTAATGCCGTGATGCGTGTCCGTAACCGGTTTTTTCTCGGCAACGGGCGGGGTGGGCAGGTTCTTGAAAATGGTCAAGGCAAACTCGCTTTCATGGGAAATCATTCTGCGTATTCATGGTGTAAAGGGCGGTTGTGGCGCGATCAAGTTGGTATTGTCCACGACAGAATGAGAGCCGGGCACATTTTCGTCGGGTTTCGATCACATTCTGGCAATAGATCGCAATCGAGCACCGCTTCGCCGCCTCGATGCGACCCGAGTTCTCTCCGCTCAAAAAACGACAAGAAGACCCGAGAAAGCCTCATAGAATCCGATGCAAAAACCTCTATCCGTCGCCCTTCTGGCCGCCTTTTCCGTCCTCTCCTTCATTGGTCCTTCCTACGCTATCGATGCAAGCGTTATACGACAGCTGAATGCCTTGGCGCCGGAAGAGCGCCTGGAACAACGCTGCGATATCGAAGCCATGGAGCGTATCGCCAAGGATCAGAAGGGCATGAAACCGGACAAGGTCATCGCCTACGCCTTCGGCGACCCGGAAGTCGGCAAGGATTCCATCAAGGCCCCCGGCGCGGTCTTCCGCAGCGGCGGAGACTGGTACCGCCTCCGCTACAAATGCCAAATCGCCTCCAACCTCGGCATCCGCAATTTCGATTACAAGGTCGGGGACAAAGTGCCGGAATCACAATGGGCGAAGCATTATTTGTATGATTGAGGGGGACGCCGCAGCCTACCTCTCCCCTTGTGGGACCGTTGCGTAACTTCCGACATAAGCTGATTGCCAAACGACAAATCACCTTGGCCACCGCCCTTCCTATCGAGGGGCGGTTCTAGGTTCGTGTAGGCTGGTTGATGGGTGATATGGCTGAACTGCGGACACAGTTCTCCCCTCGGCTCACGCGCTCAGCGTCACCCAGCGGCGCATGTTGAACGCCATGGCCGCAAGCAGAACCTGGGCGGATGCCTTGGCAAGACCGATGTAGCGAATGTGGCTCAGCCCCATGCGGCGCTTGAGCGTGGCAAAGGTCGTCTCGACCGCAGCGCGTCGTCTGGCCACGGCACGGTTGAAACGGCGGGCTGCGGCTTTGAGAACAGGGTGATGCTTGTTGGGGCGCTTCATCAGACCGCAGAAAATCCCGCGCTCCTTCAGCATCGCGGCCCGTTGATGTGTGTGATAGGCGCTGTCGCCCAGAACCCGCGTCTCGTCGCCCACGATCAGCAGATCGGCAGGCACGGTATCGTTGATATTGGCCGGCGTGGTGATCACCCGCCGGATCAGGCCCGAACCTTCATCCACGCCCACATGGGCCTTGTAACCATAGCTCGAACCCTGCCGACCCTTGCGCCGGGTAAACGCCGCATCCGGATCGCGTGCGCTCGTCTGCACCTTGTCTTCTTTGTCTTCAGTGCCTTCGGCACCGTTGTTCGTATCTTGAGCACGCGGCGGGCGAGCAGCTTGCGTCTCGATGACAGTCGCATCCAGCATCGTGCCGCGCCGCAGGATCAGGCCTGCGGCATCGAGCTGCCTGTCAAGCTCGCCAAACAGCTTCTCCAGAAGTTTCCGTTCCACCAGCCGGTTGCGAAAGCGGCACAGTGTCGTGTGATCGGGAACAGCCTCATCGAGGCCAATGCCACAAAAGCGGCGAAAGGAAAGGCGGTCATAGATCGCCTCCTCCAGTTCCGCATCGGACAGGCCGTAAAGCTGCTGCAGCATCAAAGCCTTGAACATCGTCAGAACAGGATAGGCAGGCCGACCGCCAGTCTCCCCATCAGGTTCAAGCGACCGCAGCACCTTCTCGAAGCGATACCACTTCACCACCGACAACAGCTTGCCCAACCGGTCCGGCCCACTGCGCACCGTCACAAGCGCATCCGCAAAGCTGAACTGAGAACCGCTCTTCATCGCCATCCAAACACCCCTTCGATCGCTCACGAACAGAGTGAATCATATCCGTAGGGTTTTGCAACAGGCCCCTTGTGGGAGAGGAAGAAAAATCATGGTCTTAGCTTCAGCTAAGTCATAGATTTTTCAGGTGAGGGGTTCGGCTACGGTCGCGATAAGACCCCTCACTTGCAATTTCTAACACTTAGCTTCGCTAAGATGTTGAAATTGCTTTCTCTCCCACAAGGGGAGAGATGGAGTTCGACGCACCCTCCCAACACCCATATTGTTGCCCATCCGCAACCATATCTAACTGATTTCATATTGTTATTGCCGTCCGCTGCTTTGCCCCGTAATCCTTCTCATCAGAGGGTTTTGAGGGGCATTTTTATGAGCAGCAGGTTTCACGGTCTTTCCGCGTTTCCGTTGACGCCAGCGGATGAGAATGGCTGCGTCGATGTCGAGGCGCTGTCGCGGCTTGTCGAGCGGTTGGATGCCGCAGGCGTCGATTCCGTTGGCCTTTTGGGTAGCACTGGAAGCTATGCCTATCTTTCGCGCGCTGAAAGACTGCGTGCCGTGCAGGCGGCGGCGGATTGCCTTAAGGGCAAGCGCACGCTGATGGTCGGCGTCGGCGCATTGCGCACGGACGAGGCGACGGCTCTTGCGAAGGATGCGGAAAGTGCCGGTGCGGATGCTCTGCTGCTTGCCCCGGTGTCCTACACGCCTTTGACGCAGGAAGAGGCTTATCATCATTTCGCTGCCGTTGCGGGCGCAACGGCGTTGCCGCTTTGCATCTACAGCAATCCGTCGACAACGCATTTCACCTTTAGCGACGAATTGCTGGTTCGGCTCGCCTATATTCCGCACATTCTCTCGGTAAAAATGCCGCTGCCCGCCAATATGGAATTCAAGCCCGAGCTTGAGCGTCTGCGCCCGCGTCTGGGCGATGATTTTGCCATTGGATATAGCGGTGATTGGGGCTGTGCTGACGCCGTGATGCAGGGCGCGGATGCCTGGTACAGCGTTATCGGCGGCCTTCTGCCGGTGCCATCATTGCGTCTGCTGCGCGCCGCTCAGGCACAGGATGCTGCCGAAGTTCAGCGTCTGCAAAGTTATTTCGAGCCACTTTGGGCGCTGTTTAGGGAGTTCGGCAGTTACCGCGTCGTCTATGCCGCTGCCAATCTCCTGTCGCTCACGCACCGCCAGCCGCCGCTGCCCGTCATGCCGCTTGGCATCAGCGATACGCAGCGCGTGGAAGATGCTTTGGCAAAGCTTGCCGAACTGGATGGCCTGCCCGCCGCAACGCCATAATTCCGGCGCTTTGCGGGCGGCATTCACTGCTGAAACATACGAAAGCCTATTGAAATGTTGAAGCGTTTCCACATTGCCGCGCTGCTTGTTGCCATTGCCTCTCCCGCTTTCGCAGGCTCCGGCCTCGTGGAGCCGAGCCTGAAAATGCATGGCAAGGGCGAAGTTACGCGCGTTGCGATCACGCTGGATGCCTGCATGGGCAAGACCGATTTTCGCATTCTCGATACGCTGGTGAACGAGAAAATCCCGGCAACCATCTTCGTCACCGCGCGCTGGCTGAAACATAACCCGCAGGCGCTCGCCACTCTGCTGGCGCATCCCGATCTCTTCGAAATCGAAAATCACGGCGAAAACCACGTTCCCGCTGTCGACAAGCCCGTCTCGATCTACGGCATCGCCGCAGCCGGTTCCGAGGCTGCCGTCATTCAGGAAGTCGAAGGCGGGAGGCAGGCTATCGTGTCCGCCACCGGTTACCAGCCCCACTGGTTCCGCGGCGCGACAGCGAAATACACACAGTCCTCCATGGCAACAATCAACCAACTCGGCGAACGCGTGGCCGGTTATTCCATCAATGGAGACGGCGGCTCATTGCTCGGTGCCAGCATGACCGCAAAACACATCGCCTCCGCCAAGGACGGCGACGTCATTATCTCTCACATCAACCAGCCCACGCACGAGGCTGGCGAAGGTGTAGTGAAAGGCCTGCTGGCACTGAAAGCGCGCGGCGTAACCTTCACCCGCCTGGACGACCCGGCCTTCAACCCGCCGTCCAACTGAGGTCAAGAGACAGCCTTTTCCAGCGTCGATGTCACCCACTTATTCAGGCTCACACCGTCTCTTCGGGCAGCCGTTGAAATCGCCTTATGCAGGCGCGGCTCAGCACGCACGACGAACTGGCCGGAAAATGGCTTTTCCGGTTCTTCCCCACGCTCCTTGCAGAAGGAGATATAGTCTTCGACAGATTCGGCCAAAGCCTGTTTCAGCTCCGCTGCGGATGTGCCTTGAAACGTGATCACGTCGCGCAGATTGATGACTTCACCGTGGAAAATCTCTGCATCCTCATCGAACTCGATGACCGCTTCATAGCCCTTGTAATGCATCAAGGTCATGGTCTTATTCCTGCTTCGCTGAGAAACCGGCGCACCGATTTCACTGCTCCCTTGTCCGTTTCTTTTTGCGGATGCGGACGGTGAAACACCGCTCGCACCCCGTTGAGTGCAACCCGAACACGCGAGCCGCTTCCTTCGGAAATTTCCGCGCCGCAGGCCTGGAAAAGGGCTTCGATATCTCGCCAGTCTATTTCCGCCAGCGCCGGGTCGGTAAAAACCGCATCCAGCACGCTTCGATGCTTCTTGCTCAACTTCATATAGTATCGCTTTTCAGTATCGTTTTCAATATTGTTTCTCTGGTCGGCTCCGACAGCCGATCATCGATTCACAACTATATGTAGAAAACCGAAGAACTGGTAGCGGTCAATCCGGCAGATTCGGCACCACCTTGCGGGATGGGAACAGTTCACGCGCAACCGTCATGCCGATGAGGGAGAGCGGGAGGGCGAGCATTGCGCCTGCTGCACCCCACATCCATGTCCAGAAGATGATGGCGACAAAGACGAGGAAGGGGTTGATCTCCAGATTTTTCCCAACAACTGCGGGGAAGACGAGGTTTTCCATCAGCAGGTGAATGGTGAAGAAGACGATGGAAGGCAGGAGAGCGAGAAACAGGCTGTCATGGGTGATGATGCCTGCGACGGCCAGTGCCAGCGTCATGGCTGTGATGCCGAGGAAGGGCACGAAGCTGGATAGGAACGCGAAGAGGCCCCAGAGAAACGGCATTGCCAGCCCGCCCACATAAGCGATGACCACCATGGAACAGCCAAGCGCGGCATAAAGCAGCGAGGCTGTTGCGAAGTAGGAGCTCAGCACGGTTTCGATGGAAGCAATGGTGCGAATGGTTCTGAGCCGCTGGTGCCTCTGAGGGAAGGCCATGATGACGGCCTTGCGGAGCCTGACTCGGCTGTAGAGGAAAAGCAGCAGCGCGGCGAAGAACATGAGACCCTGCACGATGGCCGGTGTCAGGTTTGCGCCGACGAGAGTGATGATCTCGCCGCTGCGCGAAATCAGTGATTCCATGGACATGGAGCCGAGACTGAAGGTGGCGGCGGAAATATTCAGCCAGCGAATGTTCTGGAAATACGGCAGGAAGCGATCGAGCGTCTTCTCCAGAAGGCCGGGGCCTTCGCTTGCAAGTGCCGAAAGCGGCTCCACCAAAGAATTCACCACCAGAAACAGCACCAGCGCCACGGCAGATGAAAGGATCAATGCCACGGCAAAGCCGGGTATGCCGTAAGAACCGAGCTTCTCAGCCGCAACACCGAGAATCATGCCGACGACAATCGCCATGACGATGGGAATGAGGACGAGCGACAAGGTGTGGATGACAGCCATGAGGACGATCAGAAACAGGCCGACGACCGACCAGGATACGGCAACGTCAAGCGCTTCCCGCCCCAATGGCTGCTGGCTTCGTGCATCGTCCTGCGCGGTTGCAAGAGCAGTCTTGACCGCAGGGTCGCGATCGACCTCCGCCATCGGCGCGTGGCGTTTCTTCCGGTGGGTCAAGAGTTGATCGTTCATGATATGCGTCCCCATAAGCGATGGAGAACGCATAGATTGCAACGCAGTTCCAGCCATCTGGAAATATGTTTTGCCTAGCTAAAATAGGCTATTAGCGATTGGTATCAGGCTGAAAGCTTCAGCCCGATACCCCAGGGGTCCTTCACCGCCACGCCGTCACTTTGACGTTCTGTGGAAATTTCCAGCCGGTCCAGCGCCGCGAGGGCATTGTCCAGCGTTTCCTTCTCGTTGAACTTCAGCGAGTAGCCGGAAAGACCCGTCATATTTTCCGAGCGGGCCTGAGCACCCTTGCTGTTCCAGATATTGGCCGCAACATGGTGGTGATAAGCGCCATAACCGAAGAAGCTGGCGCCCGGGTAACGCGCCATGATCTTCAGGCCCAGAACATCCTGATAAAAGGCGTCAGCCTGCGGCAATGCGCCCACCTGCAGGTGGATGTGGCCGATTGCAGTGCCTTCGGCGGCCTTGTGGAATGGCGTCTGTGGTGCGCTGTCATACAGTGCCTGAAGGTCGAGCCTCAGCGTGGACATGCTCACCGTGCCATCGGTCTGGTAAGACCATTCGTCCGGCTGGCGGTCGCGATAGACTTCGATGCCGTTTCCTTCCGGGTCGGAGAGATAGATGGCCTCGCTGACGAGGTGATCCGATGCGCCCTGAAGCTGGATGTTGTTGCGAGCGACATGCGCCAGCCACTGTGCCAGATCCGCCCGGCTTGGCATCAGGAATGCGGTATGGAACAGACCGGCAGCGTTACGCGGAGCCTCGGCAGCATCCCCGGATGTGGTCAGCGTTAAAAGCGGCAGACCGTTTACGCCCAGAACCTCTCCGCTCGCGCTCTTCTCGAGAACGGAAAGGCCAATGATGTTCTGATAGAAACCAGACACCTGTGCCAGATCCTGCACCACGAGATGCGCCTGACCGACATATCCCGGTCGCGTGAATGCGAATTGCTTTTCCTGCGTCATAATAGGCTCCAAATTCATCTGCCAGCGTGTCGCGGCAATCTTTGAGCTCAATATGACGGCGGATCATCGTTCAGAAAAGATCACTGTTCAGCGATTCACTTTCCAATATTCGTTGACGATGAAACCGCATGCCCGACTTGATTTCAATCAAGCCGAACCATGGCGAAGGGCTTATGTTAAAGGAACAAGATAAACGGAAAAGTTGTTTTCGAAACTGAAGGGAGAAACACATGTACAGAAAAATCCTCGTCCCCGTCGATCTGAGCAACGCCGACAAGGCCGAACGCACATTGAAGAAAGCCGAGGCGCTTCTCGATGACGGCGGGCAGATCGTGCTCGTGAATGTGGTGGAAGATCTGCCGAACTATCTCGCCATCGACGTGCCGATGGATATCATCGAAAATGCAATCAAGGATGCAAAGAACAGGCTCGCCGTGCTGAAGGAAAAATCGGACAGGATCGGTGCGGTCGAAATCAGAAGCGGTGCGCCTGCACGGGAAATTCTGGGCCTTGCGGAAGAAGCGAATGCCGATCTCATCATCATTGCCTCGCACACGCCGGATTTCACCAACTACTTCATCGGCGCAACGGCGGATCGGGTCGTGAGACACGCCAAATGCTCGGTTCTGGTGGACCGTTGATCGTCATCTCCGCTTTTGCGACAGGCGTGAATGCAAAGTGAAGTCTTATCGTCTGCCACGTCTTGTTCCTGTCTCATATTGTCTGCATGATGCGGAAATTGCAGACGGGAAGACGAGATGAGCGAGCTTTGGCCATTTGGCCGCCGATATGACCTTCATGAAATTGTGGCCGATGGCATCGTGCATGGCGTCGGCATTGTTTTTGCGCTGATCGGCGCAACCGCGCTCATCTTTTATGTCACGTTGTGGGGCAGCCTCAGCGCCATCGCAGCGGCATGGATTTACGCTCTCGGCCTCATTCTCTGCCTGTCCATTTCTTTTACCTACAACATCTGGCCGCACTCCAGGGTGAAGTGGTTCCTGCGCAGGCTGGATCATTCCGCGATTTTCATTTTGATCGCAGCCACTTATACGCCGTTTCTCCAGCGCGGCATTGAGGAGCCGATGATTGCCGTGACGCTTGCCGGCATCTGGATGGCGGCGCTGGGCGGCATTTTTCTCAAATGCTTCTATCCGGGCCGTTACGATCGGCTGGCGATCCTGCTCTATCTCGGCATGGGCTGGAGCGGTGTGATGGTGGCGCAGCCGCTTTCCAACCACCTGGCACCCGTTACCATGTGGCTCATCGTCATCGGCGGCATCATCTATTCCCTCGGCGTAGTTTTTCATGTGTGGGAGCGCCTGCGCTTCCAGAATGCCATCTGGCACGGCTTCGTCGTGGTGGCGGCGGCGGTGCATTACTCGGCAGTAATGACGAGCTTCAGCCTCGCGCCCTCCGTGGCTTATTGAGCAGCAGATACGGAAATCACTTCACAGCAAGATTAGCGATGCCTATTGTTCCGACAGAACTCTGATTTGCAGCGGACATAAAGCATGAGCATCGAACTGCGCGACGCCATCGTCGAAGATCTTCCCACAATCATGGACATCTATAATGATGCCGTGGAAAACACGACCGCCATCTGGAACGAGACGCTGGTCGATCTGCAAAACCGCAAGGATTGGTTCAAGGCCCGCACCGACCGCGGCTTCCCCGTCATCGTCGCGGTGAAAGATGGCGCAGTCGTCGGCTACGCCTCCTTTGGAGACTGGCGCCCCTTCGATGGCTACAGGCACACCCGCGAACATTCCGTCTATGTCCACAAGGACGCACGCGGCCACGGCATCGGCAAGCTTCTGATGCTGTCTCTCATCGAACACGCGAAGGCCGCAGGCGTCCACGTCCTGATCGGCGCCATCGAATCCGAAAACACAGCCTCCATCCGCCTCCACGAAAAACTCGGCTTCCGCATCGTCGGCCGCTATTCCGAAGTCGGCAAAAAATTCGGCCGCTGGCTGGATTTAACCAGCATGGAGCTTAGGGTTCCTTCCTGAGGGCAATGCTGAATTTTTCCCGATAGGCCGCTGGCGTCGTTGAGAATTGCTGCCGAAAGTGGTGGCGTAGATTGGCGGCGGAACCGAGGCCGCAGTTTTCAGCGATGGCCTCCATTCCAAGAGGGGAAGTCTCCAACAGATCTTTCGCCTTTGCCAGCCTTTGAAGCAAAAGCCATTTGGCAGGCGTTGTGCCGGTTGCGGATTCGAAGCGGCGCAGAAGCGTGCGTCCGCTCATGCCTGCCATATGCGCCAGTTCGGAAACGGTGTAGCTGCCGGTCAAATCCGCTTGCATCGCGTCCAGCAAGGGGCCGAGCCTTGATCGCTCATGCGGCTCCGGCACCGCCTTGTCTATGAATTGCGCCTGCCCGCCATCCCGGTGAGGCGGCACGACAAGGCGGCGGGCGACCATATTCGCGGCCTTGGTGCCGAAATCGCGGCGGATGAGATGCAGGCAAAGATCGATACCCGCAGCACTTCCGGCAGAGGTCAGCACATTGCCTCCATCGACATAGAGCACATCCGGCATAACTTCGATGTGAGGATTTCGCTCCGCCAGCGCTTTGGTATAACGCCAATGCGTTGTCGCTCGCTTGCCATCGAGAAGGCCTGCGGCAGCGAGAACGAAAACCCCGGAGCATATGGAAAGCAGACGCGCACCATTTTCATGCGCTTTGCGAAGTGCGGCGCAGAGCGCTTCCGGCACGGCGGCATCCACGCCCCGCCACCCCGGTACGATGATGGTGCCCGCCCGCTCGATCAACTCGACACCTCCATCGGCAATGAAGCGCACGCCACCTGTCGCATGCATTTCGCCATCATCAATCGCTGCTACGGCAAAGCGATACCAGTCAGCTCCCATTTCCGGGCGCGAGAGCCCGAAGACCTCGACAGCAACGCCAAACTCGAAGGTGCACAGCCCGTCATAGGCCAGCGCCACGACAAGGCGGTTGGGTTTGATATGGGTATCGAGCGTGTTTGTCATGATTTTTACGATATATGGCAATCATGCCATCTGCCAGACCTTGGGTCCGCGAAATACGATGCCTGCGTAACAAAACAAGGAGGCATTTATGAGCTACGTCACCGAAATCCCAGCCGCTCCGGCAAGCGTCGTCATCGACCACTTTTCCCGCAGACTTTCCGTTGAGACCGATTGCTGGGACGTTGCAGCGTCCATCGAAAAAGGAGAGCAGGATTTCGTTCTCCTGCATGTGGTTGGATCACCGGAAGCCTATGCCCGCAAACACATACCCGGCGCTATCCACCTTCGCCACGCGGATATGACGGCAGAGCGCATGCAGGACTGGCCACAGGACACGCTCTTCGTGGTTTATTGCGCAGGCCCGCATTGCAACGGCGCAGACCGCGCTGCACTCAATCTGGCGAGGCTTAACCGAAAGGTCAAAATCATGATCGGCGGCATCACCGGCTGGGCGGATGAGGGGCTGGCTTTCGAAACGAACGCAGTGGCCAGCGTAGCATAGTGCCTCAAACGAAAAGGCCGCTTCATTGAAGCGGCCTTGAAAACTCCGGGTTATTCCTGCGGCTCGAACACCATGGAATGGCCGTTGATGCAGTAGCGCAGGCCGGTTGGGGGTGGGCCGTCGGGGAAGACGTGGCCGAGGTGGCCGCCGCAGTTGGCGCAGCGGATTTCGGTGCGGACCATGCCGAAGGCCGTGTCGCGATGTTCGGTCACCGCATCCGGCTTCACCGGTTCGAAATAGCTTGGCCAGCCGCAGCCCGCATCGAATTTGGTGTCGGAGATGAAAAGCGGTTCATCGCAGGCGGCACAACGGTAGAGGCCTTTTTCGGTGCTGTCCCAATAGGGGCCGGTAAAGGCGCGCTCGGTGCCGTGTTCGCGCAGGATGCGGTACTGATCCGGCGTCAGCTGTTCGCGCCACTCGGCATCGGTTTTGGTGATTTTCGGAGATTTGAGATCGCTCATCGGAGGCCCCTTTCTGTTGTCGCAGATATAGTGTCGCGGCAGCGCTATTAAAAGGGGATCAAATCGGCGTTAGTCATACGCTTTTTGCCGATAAAGGCCCGATATAGGGTTGAGCCACCACTTCCTTTCCCTTAATCAATCATACTTATTCGGGGGCCGTTCATCGGCTGGAGTGGGAGACCAGATGACAGTCAATGTCACGTCGCTGACATTCATCGTGCTATTTTTGCCTTTTATAACCGCGCTTCTCGCTCCTGTTCTCAGTAGAGCTTTGGGAGAAAAGGCGGCATGGCTGCTGGCGCTTGCGCCCGCAGCGGCTTTCGCGCACTTCCTCGGCTTCCTTCCGGCAATTGCGGCGGGTGAGGTGGTGACCGGCGGATATGTCTGGGTGCCGAGCTTCAATCTCTCCTTTTCATGGTTCATTGATGGCCTGTCGCTCACCTTCGCGCTGCTGATCACCGGCATCGGCACGCTGGTCGTGCTTTACGCCGGTGGCTATATGGCGGGGCATCCGCAGCAGGGTCGCTTCCTGTCCTTCCTCCTGCTTTTCATGGGCGCGATGCTTGGCGTCGTGGTGTCGGATAGCATTCTCATGCTGTTCGTCTATTGGGAACTGACCTCCATCACTTCCTTCCTGCTGATCGGCTTCGATCATACGCGGGAAGCCGCGCGCCGGGCGGCGCTGCAGGCGCTTGTGGTGACGGGCGGGGGAGGGCTGGCGCTGCTGGCCGGGCTCATTCTCATCTGGGATATCAGCGGCATCACGCAGCTTTCCATGCTGGTTCACGGTGGCGATGTGCTGCGCCAAAGCCCGTTTTATTTCGCCACGCTTCTGCTCGTGCTGACTGGCGCCTTCACCAAATCCGCGCAGTTTCCCTTTCATTTCTGGCTACCAAACGCCATGGAAGCGCCTACGCCCGTTTCGGCCTATCTGCATTCTGCAACGATGGTGAAGGCGGGTGTTTACCTGCTGATGCGGTTTTTTCCGGTGCTGGGAGATACGGCTGCATGGGAAATTCTTCTGCCCTTCTTCGGCGGGCTCACCATGCTCGTCGGCGCTCTGCTTGCCGTGCGTCAGACCGATCTCAAGCTGATGCTGGCCTACACGACTGTCTCGTCGCTCGGCCTGCTGGTGATGTTGACGGGTTTCGGGTCGGAACGCGCGCTGGAAGCGGCGGTGCTTTATCTGGTGGCCCATTCTCTGTTCAAAGGCGCGCTCTTCATGGTCGCCGGCATCATCGATCATGAGGCCGGAACGCGAGATGTGACCCGGCTCGGCGGCTTGCGCGGGGCAATGCCGATAACTTTCGCAGTGGCCCTTGCCGCCGCAATTTCCATGGCGGGCCTGCCGCCCTTCTTCGGCTTTCTGGCGAAGGAGGAGATTTACTATGCACTGGCGCATCCCAATCCGCGCGCCATCCTCTTCACCGGCATCGCCATCATCGGCAATGCGCTGATGCTGGCCATCGCCTTGGCCGTGGCGCTGAAACCCTTCGTCGGGCCGACGGTGCATACGCCGAAGCACGCGCATGAGGGGCCGGTTCTGCTGTGGCTTGGCCCGGCAGTGCTGGCTTTGGCCGGGCTTCTCGCAGCCCTGTTCTCACCGTGGGTCCATGCTGCCATCTCGGCACCCATGGCGAGCGCCATTGCGGGCGAAACGCGCGTGGTGGAAATATCGCTTCTGCCACATATCGGCGTGCCGCTGGCGCTCTCGCTCTTCACCGTCGCGCTCGGCATCATGGTGTTCACCAAGCTCAGGGCAGTTCGCGCGCTGATGGCGCAAACGCTGGAGGCGATCGGGCCGGGACCGGACAAGGGCTTCGATGCCTTCATCTCCACGCTCATCCGGCTGTCATTCCGCGTCACGCGCATTTTGCAGCCGGGCAGGCTGGAATTCTATGTCACGGCAACCTTCATCATGATTGCGTGTGCTTTGCTGCTGCCGCTGGTTCTCTATGATGAGCTGCCCGCAATCCCTGCCTGGCCGGGAAATATGCAAATCCACGAATTGACTTTCGTGGTCATTGCCATTGCCGGTCTCGTGGCGGTGCTGATGGCGGCAAGCCGCCTGACGGCCATTATCGCGCTCGGCATTCAGGGCTTTGCCGTGGCCGTCATCTTCCTGCTGTTCGGCGCGCCGGATCTTTCCTTCACCCAATTCATGGTGGAAACTCTTTCGGTGGTCATCCTGACGCTGGTCATGACGCGCCTGCGCCTTTCGCCTTCCGATCATCGCAGACTTGGGCAAAAGCTGCTGGATGGCACAATCGCCATTGCCTGCGGCACGGGCTTCGGCCTCATGCTGCTTAAATCCACGCAGCAGCCTTTCAACGACAGCCTGACGGCGTTTTTCAACGCTTATTCGAAGGTCATCGCTCACGGGAACAATGTGGTGAACGTCATCATCGTGGATTTCCGTGGCACAGATACGCTGGGTGAAATTGCGGTGGTGATGATAACGGCGCTTGCCGTTCTGGCGCTCATCCGCATTCGCGCAAGCTCCAAACGCACGGCGAGTAACGATCATGAGCGAAGGGAGGGCAGGGCATGAACACCTTGATTTTCCGCACCGTCGCGCCCGTCATCGCCAGCCTGATGCTGATGTTCTCCATCTTTGTGCTTCTGCGC
This sequence comes from Agrobacterium larrymoorei, assembly GCF_005145045.1. Lineage (NCBI taxonomy): Bacteria > Pseudomonadati > Pseudomonadota > Alphaproteobacteria > Hyphomicrobiales > Rhizobiaceae > Agrobacterium > Agrobacterium larrymoorei. The sequence continues at coordinate 2,285,944 of NZ_CP039691.1, read as the reverse complement.
GGCCATAACGAGCCGGGCGGCGGCTTCATCGGCGGGTTGATTGCGGTTTCGGCGCTCGCCATCTACGGCATCGCCTTTGGCGTGGAGGCCGTGCGCCGCGCCATCATCTTTCATCCGCTGTCTATTGCGGGCTTTGGCTTGCTCACTGCCGCTCTGTCGGGCGTCATTTCAATCGTGGTCGGCGCGCCCTTCATGACGGGCCTTTGGATTTATCCCAGCCTCTTCGGGGTGGAAGTGCCGCTTGTCACCGTCATCTCCTTCGATATCGGCGTCTATCTCGTCGTAGTCGGCGGCTTTACCTCTATCGCGCTGGCGCTGGAAGAAAGGGATCGCGACTGATGGAAGCTGTTTTCTCGATCCTCGTCGGCATCTTTTTTTCGGTGGCGATCTATCTGATGCTCTCCCGCCACAGCGTCCGGCTGTTGCTCGGCATCGCCATTCTCGGCAATGCGGTCAACTTGCTGCTGTTCACGGCGGGACGTCTTCAGCGCGAGGTGCCGCCCATCATTGGTGCGGGGCTGGATACGCTGCCGCCCGGTACCGCCAATCCGCTGCCGCAGGCCTTGATCCTGACGGCAATCGTCATTTCCTTCTGCTTTTTCTGCTTCCTGCTGGTGCTGGTCTGGCGCGCGTTTCAGGAGCTGAAAACCGATGATACGGATGAGATGCGCGCTGCCGAACCGCAGGCAGAGCCGCCTCCACCGGTGGGATATTAATGCTGGCACACATCTCCATGGCCGCATCCGGCCCCGCCGCCGCCGTCGATCTTTCCGCAGCGCTCGTCATGCAACCGACCCGCTTTGCCGATTGGTTGATCGTGCTTCCCGTCGCGCTCTGCATCGGTCTAGGCGCGGTGCTGATGATGATCCGTCAAAGAACCCGGCTACATGCGCCTCTGGCGATTATCGGCCTTGCCGCGCTTGTCGCTCTGGATGCCGCGCTTCTGTGGCGCGTGGCATCGGAAGGCCCGGTGACGATGGTCATGGGTCGCTGGCTCCCGCCTTTCGGCATCGCTTTCACGGCGGATATGACCGGGGCGGCTCTGGCGCTTGCCGGGGCCATCGCGGCACTCGCCTGTGCCATCCACGCGGCGGGGGATGTGGATGAAAGCGGGAGACGCTACGGTTTCTATCCCTTCCTGATGCTTTTGATGGCGGGCGTAACCGGCGCTTTCCTGACGGGAGATATCTTCAATCTCTATGTCTGGTTCGAGGTTCTGCTCGTCTCCTCCTTCGGCCTCATCGTGCTGGGCTCCACCCGCGAGCAGATCGATGGCGCGCTGAAATATGCCGTCCTCAACCTGCTCGGAACCACCCTGTTCCTGATTGCGGTCGGGTATCTCTATGCCATCTTCGGCACGCTCAACATGGCGGATATCGCCATGAAAGCCACGGCGCTGGGCGAGACTGCACCGCTCGTCACGCTCTGCGCCCTGTTCACGCTCGCTTTCGGCATGAAGGCGGCTGCCTTTCCGGTAAACTTCTGGCTGCCCGCATCCTATCACACACCAAAGATCGTCGTGTCCGCGCTGTTCGGCGGCCTGCTCACCAAGGTCGGCATCTATGCGCTCATGCGCGTCATGGTCATGCTCTTTCCAATTCAGCGGGAAGAGCTCAGCTTCGTCATCGCCATCTCTGCTGCCTTGACCATGATGCTGGGTGCCATGGGCGCGCTTGCGCAAAACGATCTGCGCCGCATGCTGGGATATGTCGTCATCTCAGGCATCGGATACATGATGGCGGGCGTGGCAATCGGCACGCAGGCCAGCCTCAGCGGCGCAGTCTTATATGCGTTGAATTCTGTGGTGCTGATGACGGCGCTCTACCTCGTCATCGGCCACGCGGCCCGCCTCGGCGGCGCCTTTACACTGTCCGGGCTCGGCGGGCTTTATGCGAAAGCCCCGTGGTTCTCCGGCATGGCGCTGGCGCTGTTCTTCGCAGGCGCGGGCCTGCCGCCTTTCTCCGGCTTCTGGCCAAAGGCCATGCTGGCGAAATCGGCCATCGATATCGGCGCATGGTGGCTGGCAGCGGCAATCCTCGTCGCGGGTTTCCTCTGCACCATTGCCTTCGGTCGCGCCTTTCTCCTCTGCTTCTGGCGCCCGGCGGCGACGGAAAGCCGCGCAACCCCTTCAGCGGAAAAGTCACCGTCCATGGTGCCCATCGTCGCACTGACCATGCTTGTCGTCGGCTTCGGGCTATTCCCGGAAACTCTGATGCAGCTCAGCCAGAACGCCGCCGCCACATTGGGTGATCCCGCGGCTTACATCCGCTCCGTCTTCCCGCAGGGAGGTCCGCGATGAGCCTCTATGTCATCGGTCTCATCTTCGTGCTGATCTGGCTTGCCATCTCCGGCAGCTATACCATCGCCAACCTGCTCTTCGGCGTCATCGTGGCCTGCCTCTCGCTCGGCCTCATCCGCCACCAGATCGGCGGAAGCGATACCTATTGGAGGCGTATCCCGGCCATCATGTCGCTGGCGCTGCTCTTCATGAAGGAACTGGCGCTCTCCGCCTGGGCGGTTGCAAAAATGGTGCTCAGCCCGCGCATGGACCTCAAGCCGGGAATCTTCGCCTATCCGCTCACCGTGCGCAGCGATTTCGAGATCACCCTTCTCGCCAACCTCATCACGCTGACGCCAGGCACGCTCTCCGTCGATGTGACGGATGATCGTTCGACGCTTTACGTCCACGCGCTGGATTGCAGCGATATAGAAGCCACCAGGCGCTCCATTGCCGAAGGCTTCGAGCGCAAGATCATGGAGGCGTTTCGCAAATGACACCGGAAGCGCTCATCTCCTTCGCATCGCTTGCCGCACTCTTCATTCTCTGCGCGGCCTTCCTTTTGACTGTCTATCGAGTCGTCATCGGCCCCACCTTGCCGGATCGGGTCGTGGCGCTGGATATGCTGGTCGGCATCGCCATCGGCTTCATTGCCGTCATTGCCGTGCGTACAGGATTTAATCTTTATATCGATATCGCGATTGCGCTCTGCCTCGTCGGCTTCCTTGCGACGGTTGCTTTCGCCCGCTTCATCCTCTCCCGCAAACCGGAAGAGGGGCAGAAGCGGAAAGAGGTTCTGGATGGTACGGATGTGATTCCCCGCGCAGGCCATGCGGCCAAGGGCAGCAAGAAACCCAAAGGCGGCAAGCGCAAAGAAAAACACGGAAAGGACAAGAAGAAATGAGCTGGATGCTTGCGATAGTTGTGTCCGTGCTTCTTGTTAGTGGCGCTCTATTTTCCTTGACTGCGGCAATCGGAATCAATCGCCTGCCTGATATTTACACTCGAATGCACGCGGCATCCAAAGCAGGCACTGTCGGTTCGGGCCTGTTATTGCTGGCGGTGGGCCTGCATTCGCAGGAACTGCCGGTTCTTGCGCGTGCTATAGCCGGTTTTCTTTTTGTTGTGCTCACTGCCCCAGTATCTGCACATTTGCTTGCCAAAGCTTCACACACGGTCGGATATCGGCTGACCTCTTTTACAGTGAGAGACGACCTTGAAGCAGACGGATAGTCGAGTTGCAAAAACTATCCTGCGTTAACTTGCTCTATCTCCCGACATATTCCAAATTTTTATTACCTGTTATTTCTTATATCTGCTCGCGCTGAATTATCGTCTGGATTAGTCCAAAATAATAATTGGACTTTTTTTGGTTTAGTGCTATCCACAATACGTAAAGTTGCTGATGTTGATTTGCTTCGTCGTTATTGGCTTTCCATTAGAACCTATATTGAGCTGAAAAGTCTTGGTGAGGATTTTCCTGGAAACAGAGCCGAGGCTGTCGCAATCATTGTCAGTAATTCCAGTCTATTCTGCATGAATCCGGGGGCGGGTTTCAGGTTGTTAAGTACAAATGCAGATAGGTGGGCTTGGGGTTAACTTTGCTTCACTGGTGCCTGCGGCGCGGCCCGGCACTACGCGAGACATGAACAGGAGACACTTAAATGACGGAAACTACATACGGCGGCGCTCAGAATCTGCTGGTCGAGCTGACTGCGGATATCGTTGCTGCCTATGTTAGCCACCATGTCGTTCCGGTCGCGGAACTTCCTAGCCTGATTTCCGATGTACACACCGCGCTCAGCGGCACGTCGGCCCCGGCTGTTGCGGCAGTCAGCGTTGAAAAGCAGAAGCCTGCGATTTCCGTGCGCAAATCGGTTCAGGATGACCAGATCATCTGCCTGGAATGTGGTGGTTCTTTCAAGTCGCTCAAGCGTCACCTGACGACGCATCACAGCATCACCCCGGAAGAATACCGCGAAAAGTGGGATCTGCCGGTAGACTACCCAATGGTGGCACCGGCCTATGCCGAAGCGCGTTCGCGCCTGGCAAAGGAAATGGGCCTCGGCCAGCGCCGCAAGTCAGGTCGCTGATCACCCCATCAGTCCAGATATTACGAAAAGCCGGCCTTAGGGTCGGCTTTTTTGTTGCCAGCAGAAGGAGTTACAAAGAATTTCGCTCTTCTCCGAGTTGATGTTTCAGGGCATGGACGTATCTTAGTATTTCATTTTGCTGACGCAGAAATTGCGCTTCATTCCCAATGCGATAAGAATTTGTTCCTGGTTTGTTCTTTTCATCCTTCGACATGTGATGTATGAATTAATTCCTATTGAGTAGGGAGTTTCATATGTCAGTCCAGCCCCTTTCCGCAGAAAATAGTGAAGCCGCGCCGCCGCTTGCCGTTTTATCCTCATTGGCTTCGCCGTCCAATTCCGAAAGGCTTGTGTGCCGGTTCGTGCGGCAGATGGCCTTCGAGATGTTCGTTCTCGTATCCGGCGAATCGCACAGGCGGGATCGCAGGCACGCCATGAATCACATCCGGCAAATCTCGATTTATGTCTGCCATGTGGGCCTGTCGCTGCCGGTGCCGGTGGTCGCGCAGTGCTTCGGGCGTGATCGCTCGACCATCAAGACCACCTGCCTGCTGGTGGAGGAACGGCGCGAAAATCCGGGCTTCGATGATTTCGTGTCCATGCTGGAGCGTCTCGCCAGAAGCATGTTCCAGATCGTGAAGGGAGAAGCCGATGTCGGCGTCAATTGAAGATCGCGCTGCGAATGCAGCGGAAATCGCAGCACTCGTGCGCCTGCTTCGCTTCATCGGCAAAGGCCCGGCAGTCGTGTCGGATGAAGGATCGGTCGTTCGCGTTTCCACGCATGCGGGTTCCGCATCCAGAAATATGCCGCAAGCCATTCTCGAACAGGCGATGTCACGCGGCTTGCTCGGCTGGCAGGCAAACGAAATCGTGCCGACGCCGGAGGCGGCATCGTTCCTTCGGCGCGCGCTGGTGAAGGAGCGCGACGATATCTTTCAGGAGCAGCATCGCGATTGCGAGGTCGTTTCCGTCGAGCTTGAAGGGGAGTGGCATTCCGCGCGGCGCAACGAATTGTCGTCGCCCCTTCAGGCCCTTGCGCGCCTCAAGGGCAGGGACGGCAAGCTGTTCTTCCCGCCGGATATTCTGGGCGCGGGAGAGCGGCTCGCAAGCGATTTCCATCGCGGCCACCTCAACCCCCGCGTCACCGCGTCGTGGGAGCCGCGCCTGGCGCAGCGCGTCAAAGGCCAGAAAAGCGGCGCGCAGGACCTGACGGACACCGCACTCGCCGCCCGCCTGCGCTTCACTGCCGCCGCAGACGCCATCGGCCCGGAACTCTCCGGAGTCGCAATCGATGTCTGCTGTTTCGAAAAAGGCCTCGAGATCATCGAGCGCGAACGCCAATGGCCCGCCCGCTCCGCCAAACTCATGCTCCGCGCCGCCCTCCAATCCCTCCACCGCCATTACGCACCCCCGGAACCCACCGGCAAACGCCACAGCCACCACTGGGGTACGGAGGATTATCGACCGGAATTGTGAGGGAAGGCGGCAGTTGGGAGTCAGTTCATTCCATCTGCCGCTTTTGCCGCGCTCGTTCTATATCTCCTTTGACGTCTTTGCCGAAGCAACTGTTCACCAAGGAACATAACCCTCTTCAAGAATCTCTCCGGTATTCGCATCGATCTTGAAACGTGCCACAGTCCCGAAATTGGGATAATTCGTCGTGATTTCGAATATCGTCGGTTTTCGGTTGAACCAGCCATGATGCTCCACGACATGAACTGGCTCTCCAAAGCCCCACTCATTGTCCTCGGCACGTTTGCGGGCGATTTCGATGGCAGCTTCTTTGTCGATTAAGGCCATGCCGTTCCTACCTCTTGCCATGGCTGCAGGGATGAAAGCGGAGACTGAGCCGGAGCCGGAACATCTTGTTGAGGATCGGCTTTAATTTCAACTTCGTCGGTTGATAGCTTGCCAGCTTTCAAAGATACATAGAATCGCGTTCCGCCTAGCATGATCGTGCCAATCATTGCTCCTTCAGAAAAAATCTGTGAAACAGTGACGTAGCCATTCTCAATTGGAAAACGATAAGCGGCTAAACCCTTCTCTAGTCCCTGTATTCTCATCATCGCATAACCCTGCGCCAACGCCTCTTCCAAGTATCGAAGAAACGCGATCCGTTTATAGCCGGTAATTCGCATCTCAGCTCTCAGCTTACGAAGGGGACCTGTTTTCGGTGAGAGGTAGCGGTGCACCAATTCGTGATAAAGCGCCGTACGGCGTGTTTCCAACGGTAGAGGTCCCGCCGTGCGAGGGTGATAACGAGGGATTTTTATGCGCCCGAACGGATCGGTTTCTCCGAATTTCCCAGGAATTTGGGACGGGCGCGATAGCTGTAATCCGCTTCCAGAAGCTGGAGCAGGGGGAAGTGCTATACGTGGTTTTTGTTTGAAGGCGACTGGACCCATGCGAATATTCGCTGCAACCGGTTTCGCCTGTCCCCTAAGCAGAATCGCCTGAATCACGGCCAGACCAAGGATGAGGATCGCTTTGGCAAAATGATCCGCTGCTTGTTCTATATCCCTGTCAGACTTCGCCGAAACAGCCGTTTTTGCAAATGTGTAGAGTTCTTCAGCGCCCTCGAAAACCGACCAGCCCAGTACAATAGCACCCGCCCCGAGAAGAATGAGATCTACGATTGCGCCAATCCCGACCAGATGGGAACCGGCCCACAGAACAATTATCCCAGCCATTATCGACAAGTTTTGAGGTGTAAGCATCGCGCGTAACGCCGCGCCAGTGTCTGCGGGCAGCTTAGGAATCGCCCGCAACATAGCTGCTTGAGTTTTCTCCACGGAAGACATGGCTGACACATTTTCACCTGGCATTATGCTATCACCTTCAACAAGTTGACATTTTCCGCATAAGCACATTGGCTGGGCGTATCTGGAGTGCGTCCGACACCGAAACCAACGTGGTGGCTGAGTTTTACACCTCTAAATTGAGCAAAAATAAGGAAGTTGCTACTTAATCAGCATCAAGCCGCCAGCAACCGCGCCTCTTCTCGAATGCGGTTGACCATGGAGCGCAGGCCATTGGCGCGTTGGGAAGAGAGATGCTCGACAAGCCCGATCTTGCCGAAGACGTCGATGGCGTCCAGCGCGGCGATTTCGGAGGCTTTTTTGCCGGAATAGGTGGCGAGTACGATGGCCACGAGGCCGCGCACGATGTGGGCGTCGGAATCGCCCTCGAATGTCAGCACCGGGTCAGACGCGCCATCGCTATGGCTCACGACCCAAACCTGGCTCGCACAGCCCTGCACCTTGTTCTCAGCGGTCTTCTTCTCGTCGGCAAGATCAGGCAGCGCCTTGCCGAGTTCGATCACATAGCGATAGCGATCCTCCCAATCGTCCAGAAAGGAGAAGTCGTCCATGATCTTGTCGAGAGAAGCCATTTGCCTGCCATCCGTGGTTTTCTGCCCCGGATATAGGTGAAAGCGCGAGCGAATTGAACTCTCCCGCTCAAGAAAAAAAGCCCTGCGGCGAAGCTTTCGCTTCGGGCAGGGCATCACAGTCGGGCAGTCAGGCGGCCGCATCTATAGCGGGATGGGCCGCAAGGGGAGGTGAGAGGGTCTCTCGAATTCGATATCAGAGCGTCGGGCGCTTCTGGGGCACGGGAATGGTGCTTTCGGTCTTGATGGTGCCGGTCTTGATGTCGTCGCTCACGACAGGCGCGTCGATCGTCACTACAGGCGCGGCCACATCGGCAATCTTCTTTTCATCCTTGCCTGCCAGTTGCGCATCGATCAGCTCATAGGCCACCTTTGCGCCTTCACGGGCACGTTCGCCGAAGGCGTGGAACGTCTCGACACCCTTTACGCAAACATCCGGCTTTTCGATGCAGATGGCGCTGACATAGCGGTAGGCTTCGCTGGCAGCGGAAACCGCGCCTGCGACATTCATCTGCGAGTTCTGGTTATCGGTGCTGTTGCTGCCACCGAAGTAGGAGAGTGCGACGAGCACCAGCGAAAACCAGAATGTTCCTTTGATCAGAAACCACATTGCGAGACTACCCTGTTTGACCGGCGTCCTTTGCGGATCATCCGTTGTTGCCCTGTTTTCCGGGCTTGAAAACAACCTAAGACCAAGAGACCAACAGCCATTTGCAAAAATCAGCGAGATTTAATTCAAATTGTACCTATTTGTTCCGCCTCAGGACGATGAATGCGATTTCGCTACAATTTTAACGGCTGATGTTAAGCATAATTGCGGCGGGTGTCCCTGAATGCAGGGGAAAGCGCGGCATGAGCCTGCCACAGAAGTTAACAAGAACAGAAAAATATAACGAATTCCTTCGCTTACCCGCCATTAACCATGATGCACGAAGTCCGGTTGAAATGCTCCGAATTGGGATTCCGAAGGGTTTTAACGGCCTTTCCGCACCCCGCTTTTATCCTTTCCTTAAGCCGCCAGACCCTATTGTCGGGCATGGTTAAGGGCCGGTCCGGCCTGGTTGCAGATTTGGTGTGCGGGTATTGCGTAACATAACGGAAAAAGCGATTGCGTTGATCGATCATGCCGCAGGCATGTGGCTTTCGCGCATGGAAGACGATGCCGATGGACGGCTTGCAACGGTGGGCGCCATTCGGCGTCTCGTCGCTTTCGGTGTTGCCGCACTCGTCGTCGTTCCCGCTGTTTTCTGCCTGGTTTTCTCCGCCTCCGTCGCCCTCCCGCTTGGCGTTACGGTCGTCGTTGCCCTGTTTCTCACCGCCACTGCACTGCTTCTCACACTTCACAAGCCCGCGCGCGAGATGGTGGAACAGCCAGTCGCCAGACAGGATTTGCTGGCAGCGCAGGTGCCCGGCCTGCTGCTGTTCTTCAACGAGCACGGCGTCGTGCAGACCGTTTCCGGTCGCGATCAGCGTCAGTTTCCCGCCCATATTCAAAATTGCACCGGCCACATTTTTGCCGAGCTGGTGCATGTCTCGGATCGTATCGGCCTGATGCAGGCCTTCGATACGCTGCGGCAGGGTGAGGATAACGCCATTGCCGAACTGCGCTTCGAAAACGGCACGGCCAATCGGCAAGTGCAATTCGTCTATGCGCGTCTGGACATGACAGCGGAACGGGATCGTGCGGGCAGGCTGCTGCGCGTCGTCGGTCAGTTGCGCGATGTCACGGATAAGGAAGTCCTGCGCCGCGAAGTCGTTCGTAAGGCGGCAGAGGCGGAATCGGCAAACGATGCGAAATCCCGTTTCCTCGCCGCCGTCAGCCATGAGCTGCGCACGCCGCTCAACGCCGTTCTAGGCTTCTCGGATATCCTTGCCGGAGAATATTTCGGCAAGCTGGAGAATGAGCGACAGCGCGAATATGTCATGCTGATCCGCCAGTCCGGCGCGCATCTGCTTTCGGTCGTCAACACCATGCTGGATATGAGCAAGCTGGAAGCTGGCCATTACGAGCTGATGATGGAGCCTTTCCGAATTTCGGATGTGATTTCCGCCTGCGAAGGCATGCTCGGTCTTCAGGCCAAGCAGAAGGGTCTGACGCTGACCAGCCGCATCCAGCGGGATCTGGGTGAAGTGGTGGCAGATCAGCGCGCCATCCAGCAGGTTCTCATCAATCTTGCGGGCAATGCCATCAAGTTTACCGAATCCGGTGGTGTCGTATCCATCGATGCAGCGCTGCAAGGCAACCTGCTGAAGCTCACTGTCAGCGATACCGGCATCGGTATTGCAGAGGATAAGATCGCGCTTCTGGGCCAGCCTTTCATGCAGGTGCAGAACGAATATACCCGTCGCTATGAAGGTACGGGTCTGGGGCTATCGCTGGTCAAGGGACTGGTGGAATTGCACGGCGGCAGCTTCGCAATCACCAGCCGCCCCGGCGAAGGAACGGTTGTCACCGTGTTGCTGCCTGCCGATGGTTCCGGCCAGGAGCGCAACAGCTGTGGAGAGGCGGAAGCACCGGTGGAATTTCCGCCGCGCTTGAAGCACAACGCAAACGGTGCGGAAATGATGAAGAGGAAGGACACTGCGGATGGCCGCGCCAAAGCGAAAATCGCCTAGGAAAACACCGGCCCGCAAGGAGCCAGGTTTGATTTCCGTGGCCGCAATGGCCATGGGAGAGCAAATTCTGCGTCATCCAAAGCTGGTCGGCGGCTGCACCGCCTTCCTCGTGGTTTTCGGCTTCGTTGCCGCCAATGCGCTGTGGTACCAGCCCGGCCACCATCCTTCACCCTTCCTGCGCACGCGCGATGAGGATGATCCGAACGGCATTGCCGGTTACCGCATGACCTCGCCGCTCGGTGAGCACGGCAACGTCACGACCTTCCGCATCGAGCGCCAGACGGACACGCCGCAAGCGCCTGCCATGCAGAACGGCCAACAGGTCGCGACCACGCCTGCCGCGCCCGGCCAGCCGCCCGCCAATCATCAGCCATCCGATCTCGTGGCCGAAATCCAGCGCGAACTTTCACGCCGTGGCCTTTACGAAGGCCCGGCAGACGGCCTGATCGGCCCACGCACCACCGCCGCCATCCTCTTCTTCGAGGAAACGGTGGGCATGGAGCAGACCGGCGAACCAACCAGCCGCATCCTTTCCGCCTTGAAAATCGACAGCGCCACCACCGTTGCCGCCATCCCCAAGGCCGTGCCACAGGACCGCCCGGCAGCATCCAATAGCGGAGGTGTCGCAATTGATCCCGTCGCCGCAGCCATCCGCAATGCCGAGACAACGACGCCAAAAGCACAGACCATCTCGCTCTCGTCCAGCAACGCGGCAAAGCCCGCGCCCAAGGACATGGTCTCCAAAATCCAGCAGGGCCTCGTCAACATCGCCTATGCCGACGTAAAAGTAGACGGCGTCGCCGGCGAACAAACCCGCCAGGCCATCCGCAATTTCGAAAAGCACTATCGCTTGCCAGAAACGGGAGAGCCGAACGAGGCGGTGCTGAAGAAGCTGAAGTCTATCGGGGCTTTGTGACGGCTTCGTTCTCCGCAGGCCTGCTCGACCTGCATCCCCGGTCCAAAAAGCGCTCGCGTTTGCGGCTCACCCCCCTCTGCCCTGCCGGGCATCTCCACCACAGGTGGGGAGATCGGCAAGCAGCACGGTCCGCACTTCATCCTCGACGCAAGAGATGGGCGACAGCTATCCACGATTCGATCTCCCTCCTTGTTGTACAGCCTTGAGACATAGTTGACAGATGTTCGGAGACATCCCTGACAGTTTTGCTCTGTGGCAAAGGAGGTCGGGATGGCTTGGCGGGAGGTGTCTGTCGTGGATCAGCGAAGCGAATTTGTGATGCTTGCGTCGTTGGAGGGGGCCAATGTTTCGGCTTTGTCCAAGCGTTTCGGCATCAGTCGGCAGACGGGGTATCTTTGGCTGCGGCGGGCAAAGGCGGGAGAGACCGTGCAGGATCGCTCCCGTCGTCCGCATTCAAGCCCTTTTCGAACCCCCGATGATCTGGAGCGCAGTGTCGTCGATATTCGTGACGAGCACCCGGCCTGGGGTGCCCGCAAGATCGCAAGGCGAATGCGCGACCTTGGTATGGAGCCGCCTTGCGTCTCCACCGTGCATGCCGTTCTTTCCCGCCATGGCAGGATCGGGGCGCGACCGAGTGAGCGCATGGCAAACGGTCGCTTCGAGCGCGAGGCGCCCAACCTCCTCTGGCAAATGGACTTCAAAGGGCGCATCCAGATGGCCTGTGGCAACTGGTGCTATCCCCTAACCATCATCGATGACCACTCCCGCTTCGCCATTGCCATCGAAGCCTGCCCCAACGAGCAGCTGGAGACCGTTCGGGCCAGGCTGGAGGCGATCTTTCGTCGCTATGGCATGCCGATGGCCATTTACTGCGACAATGGCAATCCATGGGGTGCGGGCGTGCCCAATCAATGGACGCGGCTGCGGGTCTGGCTGTTGAAGCTTGGCATCGAATTGATCCATTCCCGGCCTTATCATCCGCAGGGTCGTGGCAAGAACGAACGGTTTCATCGTAGTCTCAAGGCGGAAGTGACGGACTTCACAACGCTCTTGGATCAGGCCCACGCCCAAAAAGCGTTCGACCGCTGGCGCCGTATCTACAATCACCATCGCCCGCACGAAGCGCTCGGCATGGCCGTGCCCGCAAGCCGCTATCGGCCTTCCTCACGTGCATTTCCCAACCAGCTTCCAGAGCCCATCTACGACAGAAGCGAGATCGTTCGCTGCGTCAGTTCGACCAAGGGCTATGTCAGCTTCAAGGGCAAGACCTGGCGGGTGCCGAACGCCTTCAGAAACGAACGCCTGGCCATCCGATCCCTCAACCGCACAGGCCTCTACGGCGTCTTCTTCGGCGCAACCCAGGTCGCAAAAATCAACCTTGAAAGCTAGGCCGCACTGTCAGGGATGTCTCCGAACATCTGTCAGGGATGTGTCCGGTCTTTACACTTGTGGGGGCGATGCCCGGCAGGGCAGAGGGGGTAAGCCGCAAACGCTGACATCTCCAGCAAGATATCGCGTGTGGTAAAGTGAAGGTCGTCGGCGAAACCCAAACCTCCACGAAAAATCCATAGCCCCCAAACCACGCACTCTCTATAACAACCCCATGCGCCTAAAATCCGAAATCTTTGTCTCCGCCCTCATCCGCCGCGTCTTTGCCGCAGGTGATTTCGCTGCCATCGAGCGCAAGGGGGCAGAGGAGGCGGGGGCTATCTTTATTCGGCAGCGCTTGCGTGGTGGCTTGGAAAATCTTTATGGCCCTGCGCCGCAAAGCTTCTCTGACGACGAGGAAGTGCGCGCTGAACGCCGCTTCGAACTTCGTCTTGAGGGTGCGCAGGCGCAGGATGTGGAGAGTATTCTGGAGAAGGAAAGGCGGTTCGACAGCGACCTCTGGGTCGTGGAACTCGAGACCGATAATGTGGCGGGACTGTTTACGGTCGTGGGCTGATTTGCTCGTCGTTGTATTGGGAGCTTCCGAGGGAGGCTTGGAAGTAGCAGCGCCGGGGCCACGAAGAGCGTCAGCCCCGACGTTGGTTGTTGTATTCAGGCCTCCGCCTCAACTCCCCATTCTTCTGGCTCTGCGGTTGCGAAGATGGCGTCGAGATTGAGGAAGCAGATCATCATTTTTTCGCGGGCGAAGATGCCTTCGGCGTAGCCGGTGGTGGCAAGGCCTGCGGCGGCTGGCACGGGCTGAAGGTCTGCGGCGGAGACGGTCAGGATGTCGGAGACGCGGTCCACCATCATGCCGATGGTCTTGCCCTTGACGCTGGTGACGACGATGGCGCTGCGTTCGCTGGCTTCGGCAGGCGGCATTCCCAGCTTTGCCGAAAGATCGATGATCGGGATCACCGTTCCGCGCAGGTTCATCACGCCCAGCACATCCGGTGGCGTGTGCGGGATTGGGGTCACGGGGGCCCATCCGCGAATTTCGCGGATGGCAGTGGTGCGAACCGCAAACTGCTGATCGTTCAGCAAGAATGCGATGATTTCGAGCGCGTCGTCAGCGCGCACGGCAGCGGAGATGTCCTGCATCAAAACTCTTCCCAGTTGCTCTTGGAGGTATCGAGCGCCGCATTGCCGGAGAAGGCGGCGGAGATGCGGCGACCGAGCGCGCGGGCAGGGGAGGCGGAGGGACGGTCAGCCGTGGAGGCCGTGCGAACGCTTGCCGCATTTCCGGCATAGCTGCCTTCGGAAAGCTTGAACTGCGCCAGCAACTGGTTGAGCGAATGCACTTCCTGCGCAAGACCATGGCTTGCAGCGGTCGATTCTTCCACCATTGCCGCGTTCTTCTGCGTGTCCTGATCCATCTGGTTGACGGCAGTGTTGATCTGCTGAAGACCGGAGGACTGTTCCTGTGCCGACTCTGCGATGGCCGCAACGTGACGGTTGATCTCCTGAACTTCAGCCACGATCGTTTCCAGAGCGCGACCGGTCTCGCCGACCAGTGTCACGCCTTCTTCGACCTGCGTGTTGGAGGTGGTGATCAGCGCTTTGATGTCCTTGGCAGCGTTGGCGGAACGCTGTGCAAGTTCGCGCACTTCTTGAGCCACGACGGCAAAGCCCTTGCCTGCCTCACCGGCACGCGCCGCTTCGACACCTGCATTCAGCGCCAACAGGTTGGTCTGGAAAGCAATCTCGTCGATCACGCCGATGATGTTGGAAATCTCGCCGGAAGACTTTTCGATCTGCTCCATGGCGGAAACCGCCTTGCGCACCACATTGCCGGACTGTTCCGCGCCAAGCTTTGCACGGCTGACCAGCTGACCGGCTTCCTGGGCGCGACGGGTCGCGTCCTTGACGGTGGTGGTGATTTCTTCCAGAGCCGCTGCGGTTTCTTCCACCGCTGCTGCCTGCTGCTCGGTGCGCTTGGCCAGATCGTCGGCGGCGGACTTGATCTCGTTGGCGCCGGAATCGATGCCGCGGGCGTTCTGCGCCACGCGGTTCAGCGTGGACTGAAGCTGTTCCGCCGTGCGGTTGAAGTTGCCGCGAATGCCATCCAGCGTTTCGACGAAAGGCTGCTGGATACGATGTGTCGTATCGCCATCGGCAAGCTTCGAAAGCGCCGCACCGAGATTATCGACTGCAAACTGAACGTCTGCCGCTTCCTTCGCCTTCTGCTTCTCACGCTCGATGCGCTCCCGCTCGGACATGGAGCGGTTGGCTTCGGTCTCCTGCTCAAGACGGATGCGCTCGATGGCGTTTTCACGGAACGTCTGAACGGCAGCGGCCATCTGGCCGACTTCATCCTTGCGGTCCATGCCGTCGATCTCGGCCTTCGTCTCGCCAGCAGCAAGCGAATTCATCCGCTCGCGAAGGCGGGCGATGGGGGTGGAGATGCCTGCTGTGGCGATGAACAGGCCAAGCGCGATCAACAGTCCGGAGATACCCAGAATACCGATGGCGCTTGTGAGAATTGTTCTATCGGTATTGTCCGATAGCTCCTGGCTACCCTCGCTCATGGCCTGAGTGAGCTTGTCGGTGCCTGCGGAAATCTTTGGTAGAACGTCCGAGAGCCTGGTGACCATCTCGAGTGCCGCTTTCTGAGCCTCGACGCTTTTTCCGGCCTTTGCCAGATCGAACGCCTTGGCAGCCAGAACGTCCAACTCGTTGAAGCCGCGAATGATGTCCTGCGCGCCTTCCGCGCGCTCCGGCACCATCTGTCCGACCTTGGTCTGGCGTTCTTCACTGACCCTGCGATCTTCCGCGAATTTCTTCGCTGCGGCTGCGAAAGCGTCGCTGGAAGGATCCAGCAGCGATGCGCGCAGAGTGCTGATTGCCATTGCGTTCAGCGATCCGCTGGTTCGCGCGTTCAAAACGGCTGCGTAGGAATCCTTGTTGATAAAGTGATTATAGGTATCATCAGTCTGCTGGTACTGAATGCTGACATAGGCCAGTCCAATCAGCGACGTCGCGCTCATGGCTGCTATGACCGAAATCATCTTTGTCTTTATCTGGGCGTTTTTTAGAAAAGACATTAATTCCTCACGCTAATGAACAAGCGGTACAATGCTGCCGCCTGGAAAATCATTTAATCATTCCGCGTAGTCACCCCATTCATTGGGCGTCGAGCAATCTATTTCGCAACCAATAGTATTTTTATATATGACTCGGTCTACTGCCCCAAAATAATGCTGGGGTTGGCGAGGGATAGATATCCATAATTTTCCTAAATTTATTATTACTGACGCCGGGCACAATTCACCTAGCGGAAGGTAAGAATTTAAGTGTCTGAAATTTATGCGATTTATTTATAGGGCAAGACAACTTAAAGGTGGCGCGAAACGCGCGCCAGATTTCAGTTGGCCTGTGTGAATTGACGCAAGCCCAAAGCGCGAATTTTTGCGCTCTCCGACATTGAAGCCGAACCGGAAAGACCGTGAGTCTGGGCGTTCTCTCCAGAAATACAACCAGAAAGAGAACTTGGTTACTTTCCGGTCTTTACCGGAATCAGCGCCTTACGACGAGTTTCTGGGCCTGATCAAGCTTGCCGGTTTGCGCATCATCCGCACGGTCTGGATTGACGGTATAGCTATCGGCACGCCGCCAGCTTTCGATCCGCTCTTCGCACTGCACTGGGTCCAGCGCATCGAGCATGGCTTCGGCCCGTGTCATATCGGCTTCGCGCGCCTTGAGGTGCGGATAGAAGCATTCCAGCACGAAGGAAGCATCGGGAAATTCCATGCCGAGGCCGGTCAGGGTGGTGGCGAGTTGCTGGCCGGAAATATCCAGCATGATGCGCTCGGACAGCCAGTGGCTGGCGGAAAGGGAATCCGAAAGGGCAGCCGAAAACTGGCGCGCATTGCGTTCGCGGGCGAACCGCACCAGCAACGCTTCCTGCACTTCCGTCAGGCGGCGCACGCCCAGCGTATCGTAATCCGGGCGGCGGAACTGCCGGGCCATGTTGCGCAACTGGCGGCGCAAATCTTCCTCGCGCTCGGCAATGCGTTGTGCCGTCACATTGGGGCTGTCGGGCAGGGCGACTTCCGCCTCTTCACCCGGACGCTTCGGCACATGGCGCGAATGGCGCAGGCCAACCAGCGCATCGATGACCGTGGGAGATAGATCCTCACGCCGCACGATGGCGCGGGCATGGGCCGCACCCTGGGTGCGCGCAATGGCAATCAGCGTGTCATCGCTCAGCGCCTGAGAGGAAATGAGAAACGGGGCAGACAGCGAAATCGGCTGGCTGGCAATGAAGAATGCGACCGCCGACGGCACGTTCTGGTTTTGGGAAAGGGCCGCAATAGCCTCACGCTTCGCTTCCGGCGTGGACGCCGTGAAGAGAGGCATGAACAGTTCCGCAAACTGGCGAAGCTCGGATTTGGACGGATGAGAAAGCCCTTCAAAACTCGATACGGTGGCCATCAGCACCACGTCTTTCTTCCTCTCGGCGCTTGGCCGCTCAAGTTCTCGAAACCGGTCAGTCAACGCAATACCCAACACGACGCAAAACAATACGATTGGGACAAATTAGAACAAATGCGTTGACGGCCTGTTAACCACCGCCGGGGCAAAGCCCTTTTTTGTTGCTATTCACAGCAATTTTTTAACAAAAGAATTTTCGATAATTCATGGAACCGCTGTGCATATAGCGGCGTTATTGCAGGCCTTAGAGCGGGTGCTCGCCGACCGTGGTTGCGACATGGAAAGACGAGCCCCTGACCGCCATCATGGCGGCTGACTGCTTTAGACATGAGGTGATTGCGTTTCGTCAAACGCCCAGCCTTCTAATTCTAAAGGGTCAGTTTCTGTATGATCCTAAAACCGTTATGATTTACAACGGCTTTGCCGATGTAATCCCTGATTGAATTCACAGGACTGTGACCGATTGATTGACGATATGTTTGTGCAGTGCAGCAAATTTTAATGAAATTTGTGCCGATGCAGGAATATTAGCGTTAACGCTCGTTTAACCTCTTAGTGATTCTAATATCATGGGTGACTAATGGATTCGGTGTTATACTCGCCCCCTGACGTACCTTAAGGGCGGGCGAACGACGCCCCTGTTGCCCAAGCTTTTGATGCCAGTCCGTGGACTGGAGATGCCCGATGTCGTGGTAATGGCATAACCGTATCGACCTCGCGCCGGTGTTCAAAACATCGGCTCGAATATCGAAGATGATTTCGCGCAAGGTCGGTACGACAATTCAATATATCGGATCGTCGCGTCGCAACTCACCTGCCATATGGCGATCCTTCAACAAAGCCCGTCGTGCCTGTGAGAGGAGAAGACAATGGCAGACATAATCTCGTTTTACGCGGCAGCACGCCGTTTTAACAAACCGGCAGAGCCATCGCATGTCGCGTCCGGCCCGGCGCAGCTTCTGTTTTTTACCGGCGTTCGCTATGAGCGGCAGGAAACGGCAGCCGTCGAGAAGAAGACACGCAAGCGCAAGGTCGTCGTAACGCATGCTTCGGATGCCGCACTCGGCTCCTGACTGGATTTTAAAGTCGCCCGGTTACTTCCAGGGCGTTGGCTGACACTTTGCGTCGCCAAGAAACCGTGTTGCTTCCTCGAGGAAGCTAGCTTGCGGCACCATGGTCCGCAGCACGGCATATCCCTCATCGCGGCCGGATTCCACCAGAATAGACTGTGACAACCCATCAGGCTGCGCCTTGCGAATTGCAGCAAGTTGCACTTGGTTGGCAATGAGAATATCCATCTCGCCACCCGCCGAGGTGCGGTCGTTCATGCTGAAAATCTCGTTGGATGCGCTATCGAAAATGGCGATGGACCAGAAAGGCACGGCACCGAAGGCCTCCAGCCGCACTGGCTTATCCTCGATGTTGAAGGTGCAGACAGCCACGCGCATGAAGGGATCGCCGCTGCCAAGCGCCGCCTTTTCCCGCGTCTCATCCAGAAGATGGAAGCTGTGTGGCGCGCCTTCCGCAACAGAGCGCATATAGGCATCGCGGTTGGAAAAATGCGGAATGGAAAAGAGAATGACGAGGTGCAGCACCGCTGCACCCACAAGGCCGATGAAGATTGCGAAGATCAGCTTAAGCATTGCCGCAGCCCACCTTCTTGATCTCAGGCATGGTAATGTCGATCAGCCCGGTGCTGCCGGCAACCGGCGTATCGAGCAGCGTCAGTACCAGCTTGAAATTGCCGCTGGCGGGCACGGCCAGCCAATTATAGGTCTGCGCGGTGGAAGCGACTGCAATCGAGATGCCGCCTTCCGTTCCGTGCAGCAGCGTGCGCGAATTGAGCGCAATCGGGCGCCCGGAGCCATCATCGAGAAGATTGCCCTGCTGATCCGCAGCATAAAGCGTCCAGAAGCGGGAAGGGGGCACGTTGCCCGAAAGTGTGTAGCGGCACTCACCGGTCAGCCGCTCGCCGCTGCTGTCATTGGCGGCGGTGAAGGTCAGGCCCTCTGCCGTTCCATAGAGCAGCTTGCCCGCATCTGCGCGGTGAGATTTCGCATAAGGGTCCGCCTCGATCGTCTGCGCCTCGGGAAAGGCATCCCATGCGCCGATCTTGATCGAGCCGAAACCGACGGTTGCTTCCAGCGCTGCCAGCGTGGAGGCTATTCCACCGCCAAAGGCAATGATGAGCGAGATGGCGACAAGGAATGGAACTCGAAACACGCTGCTTTCCCGTTTTGGAACAACGTCAGGGTTAGCATTGATTCCGCTTCTGGGAAATGCCCCGCGTACCGATCGCGAGGCAGCCTAGGGGGTTAATCCCCATATCGTTTGAAACGCGGAGGTTCTGCGCTGTCTTACTCGTGGATGGTGTAGCTGCCGAGCTTGCAGAGATCCTGCCGGTCTTCGGTCGTATCGAGGTTCGAACCTTCTTCGAACTCGAAGCGCATGTCATAGCGGCAGACCGAGCGGCCATCCGCAATGGTGATTTCGATGCTTTCGCCCGGCTCCAGAACCTGCTCGCCGAACACATCGTCTTCCCACTGGTTGACGCCGACTGGCGACGTATAAAAGCGCGTCAGCACGGAGCTCGTGCCGTTCTTCAGGTTGAAGACAAGGTCTTCCGCCTGCGCGGAAACGGTTGCACAGCAAAGGGCCGCAGCGGCGGCCAGCAGCAGATGAAGTTTTTTCAAGATGAGTCCCCGAGAAGAATGTCCCTGAAGCAGATTGGTCATGCCCAAGCTTCTTCTTCAAGCTCTTCACCCCAGCAGAACCGCCATTTTGCCGCAGTCAGCCGATACTTTTTTTGGCTTTCGGTAACGCAACGTAAGGCGAGGGAGTTTTCCGCACGCAGTGTGCGTATCGTTACGGACGCAGCAATTACTGGAAGTAGAATGAAGATGTGCTAATGTTTGCGAAGCACCCACATATCCGCTTCGGGAGGAGGACCCGTGCTGCACACCGAATCCACCAACGACAACGCCTCCGCAACGTCTGAAGACGAAAGCTCTCCTGCCTCCCGTCTCATCGACGGGCGCATTGCCGAACTGACCGACTGGCGCGGCCCCGTTCTGGCCCGCATCCGTTCCATTATCCTCAAATCCGATCCGCAAGTGGAGGAGGACTGGAAATGGCGCGGCGTGCCCGTCTGGTCCAGCCACGGCATCATCTGCACCGGCGAAACCTACAAATTCGTCGTCAAAATGACCTTCCCTCATGGCGCAGCCCTTGAAGACCCCGCCTCCTTGTTCAACGCCAGCCTGGAAGGCAACACCCGCCGCGCCATCGATATCCATGAGGGCGAAGAGATCGATGAAGCCGCGCTGACGGCGCTGGTGCAGGCGGCGATTGCGTTTAACAGGGAAAAGGGTGCGAGGAAGGCGAAGAAATGAGGGTGCGATACGACACGGGATCTCTGCCTCCTCCATGAAATAAAACGGTTGTGGATCCTCGGGCTTGACCCACTACTGTCCGGTTTAAATTTCAGTCCCACATCAGCACCATCTGGTTTGGGGATTTGGACGGTTGTGTGGGTGGTTTAAGGAGTTGGTCGGATCGCCTTTTGTGCATGAGGTTGAGGCGTACGAGGCGGGTGAAGGTGAGCGGTTGCGTGATGGCGCTCTGGCAGGCCTGCGCCATGCGCAGCACAAGATAGGCGATGAGGGCGACATAGGTCTGGATGCGCACGGCGTTTTCGGATGCTCCGAAGAAATGGCGTATCCTGAGGTTCTGCTTGACCCATTTAAAGAACAGTTCGATCTGCCAGCGCTGTTTGTAAAGCTCGGCAATCTCTTCGGCTGGCGCATCCAGATCGTTGGTGACGAGCCGGATGGTCCTGCCCGTGTCGATCCGCACCGCGATCTCGCGCAACGGTTCGGAAAAGGGATTGCGTCTCGAGCGCGCCATGCGTTGTGCCAACAGCCCGATCCTGTCGCACAGGATGTGATCGCTCTCGCTTGGAGGCTGTTCGGTGGCGGCCTGAAGATGCGTGTTGGTCTTAAGCCGTGTGACGAAGCGGCAGCCTGCCCGGTCCAGCGCTGCCCACCACGCGAAATCATAGTAAGCCAGATCAAAGACATAGGTCATGCCGGGTTCGATCGGCATGGCCTTTGCGGGCACGATGTCGTTGGTTCTCTGGCCTGTCATGGTCATCGCCATGGGGATGTCGCCATTCGGATCGTAGGCGACATGCAGCTTGGCGGCTCTGCGCCCGCTGACCATATCGGCCCAACCATTGCTCATGGAGGAGACGGCGACGCGGGTGGCGTCGAGCAGGCGCACCGCATCGCGGATATGGCGACGGGTTCTTCGGCTGGCGGCAGCCGCCATATGGGAAAACAGATCGGCAAAGACGTCCGCAGGCCTTGTGGCATTGGCATCGGCAAGGGTGGAGCGCGCCACGCCGTGGGCACCCAGATGATAAAGCTGGTTGCGGTGGCTCGACAGCCCTGCCTCGATCTCGCGCAGGCTTTGCGCGCCGGAAAGTTGAGCAAACAGAAGCGCCAGCAACTGGTCCTTCATCGAAAACCGCCGAACCCTGTGATCGCCCTTGTACTTATCCACAAGCCCTTCGAAGACCTGCCAGGGAACATGCTTCTGTATTTGATGAAAAACGCTATTCTGGTGGCGCATGACGTTGATCTCCTGTTCGTGTCCAGATCGCCGCGAAACGTCTGAAACCGAGTAGAATCAATGTCATGCGCCTTGTCCAGAAATTTAAACCGGACAGCAGTGGGTCAAGCCCGAAGATGACGCCGAGGGAGCGGCGACGTCGAGTTATTCCCCTTGGGCAACTGTGCAGGAACGCGAGCCAACTTGACTGGACAGCAGTGGGACAAGCTCGAGGGTGACGGAGGCGGCAGATAGCGTGGGATATGTTTGAACACCGTCGCCTCACCCACGACCGTCATCCTCGGCCTTGAGCCGAGGATCCATTGCCATCAACGAAATCAAGCGGTTATGGATCCTCGGGTCAAGTGTAAAGACCGGACACATCCCTGACAGATGTTCGGAGACATCCCTGACAGTGCGGCCTAGCTTTCAAGGTTGATTTTTGCGACCTGGGTTGCGCCGAAGAAGACGCCGTAGAGGCCTGTGCGGTTGAGGGATCGGATGGCCAGGCGTTCGTTTCTGAAGGCGTTCGGCACCCGCCAGGTCTTGCCCTTGAAGCTGACATAGCCCTTGGTCGAACTGACGCAGCGAACGATCTCGCTTCTGTCGTAGATGGGCTCTGGAAGCTGGTTGGGAAATGCACGTGAGGAAGGCCGATAGCGGCTTGCGGGCACGGCCATGCCGAGCGCTTCGTGCGGGCGATGGTGATTGTAGATACGGCGCCAGCGGTCGAACGCTTTTTGGGCGTGGGCCTGATCCAAGAGCGTTGTGAAGTCCGTCACTTCCGCCTTGAGACTACGATGAAACCGTTCGTTCTTGCCACGACCCTGCGGATGATAAGGCCGGGAATGGATCAATTCGATGCCAAGCTTCAACAGCCAGACCCGCAGCCGCGTCCATTGATTGGGCACGCCCGCACCCCATGGATTGCCATTGTCGCAGTAAATGGCCATCGGCATGCCATAGCGACGAAAGATCGCCTCCAGCCTGGCCCGAACGGTCTCCAGCTGCTCGTTGGGGCAGGCTTCGATGGCAATGGCGAAGCGGGAGTGGTCATCGATGATGGTTAGGGGATAGCACCAGTTGCCACAGGCCATCTGGATGCGCCCTTTGAAGTCCATTTGCCAGAGGAGGTTGGGCGCCTCGCGCTCGAAGCGACCGTTTGCCATGCGCTCACTCGGTCGCGCCCCGATCCTGCCATGGCGGGAAAGAACGGCATGCACGGTGGAGACGCAAGGCGGCTCCATACCAAGGTCGCGCATTCGCCTTGCGATCTTGCGGGCACCCCAGGCCGGGTGCTCGTCACGAATATCGACGACACTGCGCTCCAGATCATCGGGGGTTCGAAAAGGGCTTGAATGCGGACGACGGGAGCGATCCTGCACGGTCTCTCCCGCCTTTGCCCGCCGCAGCCAAAGATACCCCGTCTGCCGACTGATGCCGAAACGCTTGGACAAAGCCGAAACATTGGCCCCCTCCAACGACGCAAGCATCACAAATTCGCTTCGCTGATCCACGACAGACACCTCCCGCCAAGCCATCCCGACCTCCTTTGCCACAGAGCAAAACTGTCAGGGATGTCTCCGAACATCTGTCAACTATGTCTCAAGGCTGTACATCAAGCCCGAGGATGACGCCGGGGGGAGGAGCCGTTGAGCTGCTCCACTTGGGCAACTGTGCAGGAACGCTAGCCAACTTGACTGGACAGCAGTGGGCAAGCTCGAGGGTGACGGAGGCGGCAGATAGCGTGGGATATGTTTGAACACCGCCGCCCCACCCACGACCGTCATCCTCGGCCTTGAGCCGAGGATCCATCGCCGTCAACGAAATCAAGCGGTTATGGATCCTTGGGTCAAGCCCGAGGATGACGCCGAGGGAGCGGAGTCGTCGAGCTACCTGACTTGGGCAACTGTTCAGGAACGCTAGTCAACCCGACCGGATAGCGGTAGGACAACTCGGTGTGACGCCGAGGGTGGCACCATTACCACCCTCTGACGAGCGTGCTCCACGCGGCAGTTAGTTCGCAGGAGCGGTCGGCGTAACAGGCGTCTGCGAAGGTGCATCAGCCGCCGGTGCTGTCGTTACTGGAGCGGTTGCCGCCGCGCCGCCTGAAACATCGTCCGTCGCAATCGGCGCGGGCGTTACCGTGCCATCCGCTGCCGCCACGCGCCAAACCGTGTTGCCTGCATCATCCGCCACCAGCAGAGCGCCGGTGCCATCAATACCGACGCCGACCGGGCGGCCTCGGGCCTTGTCTCCCTGAATGAAACCGGTCACCACATCCTGCGTCTTGCCAGCGGGTTTGCCGTTTTCAAACGGCACGAAGGTCACACGGTAGCCATTGAATGCCGTGCGGTTCCAGCTGCCATGTTCGCCGATGAAAGCACCGTTCTGATAGGGCGCGGGCAGGGCGGAATTCAGCGAGAAGGTGAGGCCAAGGGCTGCCACATGGCTGGAAAGCGCGTAATCCGGCTTGATAGCCTTTTCAACCATATCCGGGCGAGGCGGATAGACGCGGGCATCGACGTGGTTGCCATAATAGCTCCACGGCCAGCCGTAAAAGCCGCCTTCCTTCACCGACGTCATGTAATCCGGCACGAGGTTGGGGCCAAGCTCGTCACGCTCATTGATGACGGCCCAGAGCGCCTTGCTCTCAGGGTTGAAGGCGAGCCCATTGGGGTTGCGCAGGCCGGATGCGAACAGCTTGAAGGCGCCGGTCTGCCGGTCCACCTGTAAAATCGCCGCGCGGTTCTTTTCTGCCTCAAGCCCGTTTTCCGTGATGTTGGAATTGGAGCCCACGGAGGCATAAAGGAACTTGCCATCCGGGCTCAGGGCTAGATCCTTCGTCCAGTGGTGGTTGATCGGCCCGCCGGGAAGCTGCGTCAGCACACGCGGCTCGCCGGTGATTTCGTTCTGGCCGAGCTGATAGGGATAGGCCAGAATTTCGTTGGAAGTGGCCACATAGAGAGTGTTATCGGCGAAGGCGACGCCGAAGGGGGAGTCGAGCTTGGTTAGCAGATCATGCCGCTCATCCACGGTGCCATCGCGGTTCGTATCGCGCAGAAGCGTGATGATGTTGCTTTCCTTCGGCGTACCACCGCTGGTGCCATGCGCAATGGACATGATCCAGCCGCGAATAATGTCCTTAGGGCGCGATGCCGACTGACCGCCTTTCGGTTCGCGCGATTGCACCACCAGCACATCGCCATTCGGTAGCGTGTGCACCGTGCGCGGATTGACGAGATCCTTCTGATAGACGGAAATCTTCAGGCCCTCCGGCACGGTGGGCATCTCGCCATCCTTCCAGCCAACCACCTCCGCAACCTTGAGATCGGGAATGAGGCTCATGGCGGGTTCAGGCAGAACCGGGTCGGCGCCAATCTGCTGCGCGGTATCGAAATTGCCGTTCTGATCGCTGCATGCAGGCAGAATAAAAGCGACACTGGTGAGAAGAAGTGCGGGGGCGAAAAAGCGGTAAGCCATCATCATACTCTCCAGGCCAGACGGGCATATTTGCGGGTGGAAGAGGCGACAGCCATCAACGATACGACGAAGGTGATCGCAGAAAGCAGCAACCCGTAAGGCACCACAGCCGTCCACCCATCACCGGCATGAACCAGACTGTTGACGAAGGCGAAGATGAGCATCACCAAAAACAGAAGGACGGAGACAAACGAAGGCCGCATGGGCCGCGTCCGCGCCCTCAACAGATCCAGCAACCCCGCCAAAACGGCAAGCCCACCAGCCACCAGCCCTGCAAACAGCAACCAGGCCGAAAAATTCTGCCACATCAAATTCGCCGTCTGCCAAAACGCAACATCCGTCGCCAGCGCCAACGAAAAACAGACAAAGGGAAACGGCACGAAAAGGGACTGGAAGGGATAGGCAGAGGCTTCTCTGCGAGACACTTCATTCATGTCTGGGCTCCAACCGGAATGGAAACGAACGCCCAAGTGCTTGAGGGGCTTGAGCGTTTTTGTGTTGGGGTGAACGGTTGGAGAGGGGAATTGGTTGCAGGCCCTGAAAGCCGAGGGCGCGACCTGCCTTACTTGAGCAATATTGGGCCGAACTCTAGATCGTATGCGATTGCCGGTTACCTTGCCACATTCATCAAATTTAGGTGCCGCGTGATGAGTTCGGCAGCAAGTGCCGCATCTTTGCGTGGGGAATTACGTTTAATGATCGAGTAAGGTGCTGAAGGAAGATTCGGAAGCAGTCCCTCTTCTATTGGAGGCAGGTTAATCCCTAGCTTTGTCCGGCATGTCAGGCCTAGGCCTGCCTCGACCGCAGCCTGCACGCCTTCAAGGCTGGGTGTCTCAAGGACGACATGCCATGAACGGCCAGCGGCAGTCAGGGCGTTTTTAGCGGCCACCATGAAAGGGCAGAAGCCCGTTATGCCAATGAGCGGCACAACGTCGCCATCCGTGAGACCTATGTCTCCAAACCAGCGCATGGGAAGAGTTATTGAAGGTGTGCCGCTTATGGGCTCACTCGCACAAAGAGCGACGTCAATTTTCTCCTCGCTAAGCGCCTTTAATAATTCGCTTGTTCCAGCGACGATGATGGAGACAGTAGCGCCGGGGTGAGTGCGATTGATGTCGGAAAGCGCCGGTTTCAGAACGGCTCCAACAAAGTCCTGAACCACTCCGATCCGAAAATAGGCTGTCCCAGCAGCGTCCAACTCCGCACGCGCAGCATCTATCTTCTCCAAAATCATCCGGGCATGCATCAGCAGCAAATTGCCAGTCTGATTAACCTTCAATCCGCGCCCATCCCTATCGAAAAGAGCTTGTCCGACGAGCTTTTCAAGCCGAGCCATTTGAAGGCTGATCGCGGATTCGCTACGGCCCAGGCGAGGTGCTGCAATGGCAAGCGAGCGGCAATCGACGACAGTGACAAAACTGCGAAGGAGCTGAGAGGGTAAATCTTGAATCATGAGTTTAACTCAAGTCAGAATTTCAAATTAGGCAATTTAATTTCTGTTTTTCTCAATCAAAATCGAGACTGTCAACCGATGGAGATTTTGATGCCTTATGCACGATTGACTTTAGGAGCAGATGTTTCCCTGCCTTCGCCTGAAGATACGGCCTCCCAACTGACTGATTTGATCGCGTCTGAGCTGGAGAAGCGATACGAACTGACTTCGGTTTCGATTGAAAATTTACAATCGCCCATATGGACCGTTGGCGGTCGAGTAAGAGGCGCGACTGCTCATTTGGACATTTACGTCACTTCCGGAACGAACTCCGTCGAACAAAAGCGTCGGTTCGTTTCCAAGGTGATGGAATACCTTCGCAGCCAAATTTCTGACTTGCCGGAAGCCACATACATCGTCATCCACGAGGTGCCGGGGAAAAACTGGGGCTATGACGGTCAAACGCAGGCGGATCGTAGAGCCATCTCGTTTGGCCTCTAACTGGACATCAAAACCAGAATTCCAGTGCTATCACTTTGCTACTATCAACGTTCCAGCAAGCGTGAGTAAACTGCAAAAGGCGAGAACCAAGGTTCGCTCTTTTACCTTGTGAGCCAGATGAACGCCTGCCGGAACGCCAAGCAAACCACCCACGGCAAACAACGCGCCAACCAGCCAATCGACATGGTCATGATAGCCGTACTGGATGAGGCTAATGCTGCAGCCGGGAAGCGCGAGGGCCAGTCCCAAGCCTTGCGCTTTGACCTGTGATTGGCCGAAGAACATGACGAGCAGTGGCACGGCCAGCATGGCGCCGCCAACACCGAACAGGCCAAGAGACACGCCACCAATCGCCCCAGGCAAAAACATCCATCTATAGTCAAAACTGCTGGAAACGAATTTTTTGCTGCGTGTCACGGCAACGAAGGCTGCAAGGAGAATGAGGAAGGCGCCGTACCACCATTTCAGTGTTTCGCTTGGCAGGGAGAGCGCCCAGGCTGCGCTGAGTGTCGAGGTCAGGCTTCCGCTGATGGAAAGCACAAGGGCGGCCTTGAAGTCGAAGCTGCCTTTGCTGCGATATTTCAGAAGCGCGTAAAGCACATTGACAACCACCATGACCAGCGCCGTACCTTGTGCAGCTTTCTGATCGTATGCAAACATCAAGACCAGCAGCGGGATGGCAAATGTGCCGCCACCTGTTCCCAGAAAGCCTCCGAGCCCTCCGAGCAAGGCGCCGAATGGCACGGCAAGATAAATAACGAACATGAAGTAAGCCTTAGCGTAACATTATGAAATGATTTGAAAATTATAGTCTATATGGGGCCGAGAATATGCTGTGCGGAAACGCGGTGATGGCAGCCTACCGCTTCACCGGCACATCCCCACCAACTTCCGCCACCTTCTGCACCGTCAACGCAGGCGCAGAGGCTTCCTTCAACTGCTTGCCAATGGAGCGAATAACGCGTGTGGCCTCAGTTGATAGAGAGCGGGGGCGGGTTAGCGCGGGCAGGGCGTCGGCGGAGGCGATGGCTGCGCCGGCTGCGGGTTGTGGGCGGGAGCCTGTGGGCAGCGGGTTCTGGATGCCGGGGATGGGGCGTAGTTCCATGCCTTGGTGGGCGTAATCCATCAGGCGCTTGAACGTCATCGCGGGCAGGGCGCCGCCGGTCATGTTGTTCATGGAGGTGAAATCGTCATTGCCGAACCAGACGGCGGTCGTGTAGTTGCCGGTGAAGCCCACATACCACGCGTCGCGGTAGGCCTGCGAGGTGCCCGTCTTGCCGCCGGAGACGATGCCGTTGTCCAGTGCGCTGCGCCGCGCCGTGCCTTCGACTGGAATGGTCACCAGCATGCGGTTCATCTTGGAGGTGGCTTCTTCGGAAAGCACGCGGTGGGCCGGTTGCTCGTCGCGGTCGAAATCGTAGAGAACCTTGCCCTCGTAATCCAGCACCTGCTCGATGCCGTGGCGGCGGGATTGCATGCCGTTTGCAGGGAACACGGCATAGCCGGTTGCCTGGTCCAGCACGGTAACCTCGGAGGTGCCGAGCGGAATGGTCTTGTCGGTGCGGAGCGGTGTAGCAACGCCCATAGCCTTGGCCGTATCCACGATGATCTGCGTGCCAAGCACATCTTTGGCAAGGCGCACGGGCACGGTGTTATAGGATTTCGCGAGCGCGGTCTGCAGCGTTACCTTGCCCGCATAGGAGCGGCCATAATTCTGCGGAGACCAGCCGCGCCATGTGACCGGGGCATCGGAAATCAGCGTTTCCGGCTTGTAACCCTTCTCCATGGCGGCGGAATAGGTGTAGACCTTGAAGGACGAACCCGGCTGGCGCAGCGCCGCCGTTGCGCGGTTGAACTGGCTTTCGCCATAGTCCCGCCCACCGACCATGGCGCGGATGCCGCCGCCATTTTCGATCATCACCATCGCACCCTGCTTGACCTTGTAACCCTCGCCAAATTCGCGGAGGCTGCCTTCCATGGCCTGCTCGGCCGCCTGCTGAAGGCCGGTATCGATGGTCGTACGCACGACCACAGTATGGTCCTTGATCTTGCCTTCCTTGGCCAGACGCTGCACCTCGTCAAACGCCCAGTCGAGGAAGTAATCCGGTGCCTGCTTCTCTTCGCGGTCGATAACGGTTGCCGGGTTGCGGCGTGCGCCCACCACCTGACCTTCGGTCATCAAGCCGCCCTGCACGAGGTTGGAAAGCACGGTATTTGCCCGCGCGCGGGCGGCGGGAAGGTTGACGTGCGGCGCATATTTCGCCGGTGCCTTGAACAGACCGGCCAGAATGGCGGATTCCGCCAGCGTCACATCCGTAAGGTTCTTGCCGAAATAAAACTGCGCTGCCGCTGCCGCACCGAATGTGCCGCCGCCCATATAGGCGCGGTCTAGATAGAGCGAGAGGATTTCCTTCTTCGACATGTTGGCTTCCAGCCACAATGCCAGAAAGGCTTCCTTGATCTTGCGTTCAAGCGAGCGCTCATTGGTGAGGAACAGGTTCTTGGCCAGCTGTTGCGTCAGCGTGGAGCCACCCTGCACGACGCCGCCTGCGCGGGCGTTTTCGCTCATGGCGCGGGCAAGGCCGATGAAGTCGATGCCGAAATGATCGAAGAAACGCCGGTCTTCCGTTGCCAGAACGGCCTTGATGAAGTGATCCGGCATCTGGTCGATCGGCACGGAATCTTCGTGAATAATGCCGCGATGGCCGATTGTGTTGCCGTAGCGATCCAGAAATGTGACAGCGAAATCACCGCGATAGCGCCAGTCCTTCTTGGTTTCCTCGAAGGCGGGCAGGGCGAGCGCCAGCAGCACGACGGAACCGGCGACGCCAACCGTCAACGCGTCATCCGCAATGTTGATGAGAAACTTTTTCCAGCCGCGCAGATGCAGCTTGCGCGAAACGATGGTAACTTCTTCCCAGAAATCGATAGCGCGGGATGCGGCTGTCCAGAGGCTGGAATCGATCCAGGAATCGATCCGAAGCAGAATGTGGCGTTTACGGCGCGCCTGTTTCTTTTTGTTGTCTTCCTGCACCTGAAACGTATTCCTGTTCGATATGGCGAGCAAACGCTTGACGCAACAAGCTTGCGCGGGTCATTCCTCACCACCACTCTGCCGGAATTAAGAAATATCTTATAATCCAGCCGATAGCGATACGACAAAACGGGCTACTCTATTTGAAGCCCTATGCAGCAAAATGAAACGGAAATATTAACGATGAGTGACGCGCCATTCTGGAAAACAAAATCGCTGGCGCAAATGAGTAACAGCGAATGGGAAAGCCTGTGCGATGGCTGCGGCCTGTGCTGTCTCAACAAGCTGGAAGATTGGGACACGGGCGAAGTGGTGTTCACTTCCGTCGGCTGCCAGCTTCTGGATGGGGAAAGCTGTCGCTGCTCGGATTACGAAAACCGCTTCGCAACGGTGCCGGACTGCATTCAGCTCAACCTCAAACTCGTCAACGAAATCGGCTGGCTACCGCCCACCTGCGCTTACGCCCTGGTGCGCGACGGGCACGACCTTTACTGGTGGCACCACCTCGTCTCCGGCGACCCCGAAACGGTGCACCAAGCGGGCATCTCGGCGCGCGGGCGCACGGTGAATGAGAAGGATGTCGAGGTCGATGACTTCGAGGATTATGTGGTGGACTGGCCGCTGACGGTGGGTGAGCGGCCAGAGGCGCAGAGGCGGGGGTGAATGAGAAGGGGGCTTACCCCACCTTCGCCAGCCCTTCCCGCGTCACATAATACTGCCCGAAACGATTGGTCAGGAAGTCGTGCAGCGCCACGTCTTCCTGTTTTACGAAACCCTTCGATGGCAGTTTTTCCGCAGCCAGAAGGTCGAGCACGGTGCAGATTCCGGCGGCGGTGGTGATTTGGATGGCGCTCATCATGCGGCCGGAAATGGGGCTGGCATAGACCTTGTTGGCGTAGGTTTCCTGCATGAAGCGGCCGTTTCTTGTGCCGCAGACGGTGACGAACACGATGACAACATCCTGCATGGTGGCGGGTAGTGCGTTTTCGAACAGGTCCTTCAATACATCGCGGCGGTTGCGCAGATTGAGGTCGTTGAGAAGCGCCTTCATGATCGACACATGGCCGGGATAGCGGATGGTGCGGTAATTCATCGTGCGCACCTTGCCTTCCAGAGTGGAGGCCAGAGTGCCAAGCCCGCCGGAGGTATTGAAGGCCTCATAGGTTACGCCGTCCAGCGAGAACTCCTCGCGTTCTTCCAGCGCGGGAACCGCTGTCAGCCGCCCTTCGACAATGGCTTCGCAGGGCTCGATATATTCGTTGATGAGGCCGTCCGTGCTCCAGGTCAGGTTATAATTCAAGGCGTTGGAAGGATATTGCGGCAGCGCGCCGACGCGCATGCGCACGCTGTCCAGCCTGTCGAAACGGGCTGCCAGATCAGCCGCGACGATGGAGATGAAGCCTGGTGCCAGCCCGCATTGAGGGATGAGCGCAATCTCTGCCGTTTCGGCCAGCTTCTTGACCTTGCGGGTGGATTCGACATCTTCGGTAAGGTCGAGATAGTGCGTGCCGACCGCAACCGCCGCCTCGGCAATACCCGCCGTCAGGTGAAAGGGCGCGGCGGAAAGGACGGCGAACTTGTCTTTTAAAAGCGCCTGAAGGCCAAGGCGATCCGTAATGTCCACCACCTCGGTATCGATCCGCTCATGCGCTGGAACATTGGCAAGCTGATCGACAGCGCGATCCGCGACCGTGATCCGGTAATCCCCCGTCACGGCCAGCATCCAGGCGATGGCCGATCCGATATTGCCTGCACCGACAACGACGATGTGTTTCATGTCCTGTCCCCTCGAATGAATTGAGGTAACAGAATGCAGCTTTTGGATATCGATTCATAGCTTCACATTGTTCAGATGGAAGCATAAGATTAGTCAGATTGACGGCTGGATTTTGCACTATGTCTATAACGGAAAAAGACCGGGCATTGCTTTCCCTTCTGGGGGACAATGCCCGCATGCCAGTGGCGGAGCTGGCCCGCAGGTTGGGGCTCTCACGCACTACCGTCCAGGCGCGCATAGAGCGGCTGGAGGCGGAGGGCGTGATTTCCGGCTATGGCTTGAGACTTTCCGAGAGCTATCTCTCCGGATTGGTGCGGGCCCATGTGCTGATCACCATTGCGCCCAAGGCGCTTGCCGCAGTCACGGCATCGCTTTCCGCGATAAAGGAAGTGACGACGCTGCATTCCGTCAGCGGCAGCTTCGATCTGATTGCCATTCTCGCCGCCCCCTCCATATCCGATCTCGATGGGCTTATCGATAAAATCGGCGCGCTGGATGGGGTGGAGAGAACGCTGTCCTCCATCATTCTATCGACGCGGATTTCAAGATGAAGAGGCTCAGCCCATGCGCTCCGGGCTGTAACCAACCTCCTGCATGGCAGCAAAGGCTGTGTCGGCATCCCCCGCTACGATAACGCGATGCGTCGAAAGATCGATGCTGACATCAGCGCCGGGAAGCGCATCTGCCAGCGCGCCGCGGATCGTCTTTTCGCAATGGCCGCAGGTCATGTCCGGCACGGTGAATATTGTCTGTGTCATGGGTTTTCCTTTTCAGTTTCAAGCGGTTTTGTGCTTGGGAGAGATGGCGTCGGTTCCGGCAAGGTCATCGAGGATCGGGCAATCCGGCCGGTGGTCGCCGCCGCAGCAGTGGGCGAGGTGCGAGAGCGTTTTCACCATGCCCTTCATTTCCGCGATTTTCCGCTCCAGATCGGCGATGTGGGCGAGCGCGATATCCTTGACGGCGGAGCTTTCCCGCTCCTTGTCCTGCCAGAGTTTCAGCAGCGTCTCCGTTTCTTCCAGCGAGAAGCCCAGCGTGCGGGCGCGCTTGATGAAGCGCAGATTGTGCACCTCCTGTTCGCCATAGAGCCGGTAATTGTTGTCGGCGCGGGTGGCGGGCGAGATGAGGCCGATCTGCTCGTAATAGCGGATCATCTTGGCTGAAACGCCGGAGGCCTGCGAAGCTTCTCCTATATTCATGGCATTGCCTTTCCTGACACTCGAGCGGTTTTCAGCCGCAATGCATTGCCCAAAACGAAGACGGAGGATAGCGCCATGGCACCCGCGCCGATCATCGGTGAGAGCGTAATTCCGAAGGCTGGGTAGAGCGCGCCTGCCGCCAGCGGGATGAGTGCGACATTGTAGCCGAAGGCCCAGAACAGGTTTTGGCCGATGTTGCGCATGGTGGCGCGGCTCATTTCGATGGCGTGGACGGCTCCCATCAAATCGCCGCCGACCAGCACCACATCGGCGCTTTCAATGGCGACATCCGTGCCGGTGCCGATGGCGATGCCGATATCGGCTTCTGCCAGCGCGGGAGCATCATTGATGCCATCTCCCACAAAGGCCAGCGCCTTGCCGCCACCGCGCAGATCACGGATCGCCTGCACCTTGCCTTCCGGCAGCACTTCGGCCACCACCTTTTCGATGCCGACCTGTCTGGCGATGGCCTGTGCCGTGCGCTGGTTATCGCCCGTTACCATGGCCACCTCCAGCCCCAAGTTTTTCAGGGCTTTAATGGCCTCGATGCTGGAAGGTTTCAGCGGATCGGCAACGGCGATAATGGCGGCAAGAGTGCCATCGATTGCCACATAGAGCGGTGATTTCCCTTCATTGCCTAGCCTCTGCGCTGTTTCTGGAAAGGGGGCAACGGTGAGGCCGAGCCGTTCCATGAAGCGATCCGCGCCGACATTCACCTTGCGGCCGTCGACCACTGCGCTGATGCCATAACCGGTGATGCTTTCGAAGTTCTCGACGTAAGGGGGTTCGAGTCCCTCCGGGACCACCATCTGCTCTTTAGCAGCCCGAACAATCGCCTCGGCAATCGGATGCTCCGAATGGCTCTCGACCGCGGCCACAAGCCTCAAGACTTCAACTTCATCGAAGCCATCGTCAGCCACGAGATCCGTCAGTTCCGACCTGCCCTTGGTCACTGTTCCGGTCTTGTCCACCACCACGATATCGGCGCTGCGCAGTTGCTGCAACGCTTCGCCCTTGCGGAACAGCACGCCGAGTTCGGCAGCGTGGCCCGTTCCAACCATGATGGAGGTTGGCGTGGCCAGCCCCATGGCGCAGGGGCAGGCTATGATGAGCACGGCAACCGCGTTGATAAGCGCATAAGTGTAAGCCGGTTGCGGCCCGAGTATCGCCCAGACGACGAAGGTCAGCACAGCAATGCCGATGACGACAGGCACGAACAGCGCCGTTACCCTATCCACCAGCAACTGGATCGGCAGTTTGGAGCCTTGTGCCTGCTCGACCATCCGAATGATCTGC
This sequence comes from Agrobacterium larrymoorei, assembly GCF_005145045.1. Taxonomy (NCBI): domain Bacteria; kingdom Pseudomonadati; phylum Pseudomonadota; class Alphaproteobacteria; order Hyphomicrobiales; family Rhizobiaceae; genus Agrobacterium; species Agrobacterium larrymoorei. The sequence continues at coordinate 2,251,461 of NZ_CP039691.1, read as the reverse complement.
GACAGCATCGTATCGGCACCGACCTTCGTTGCCCGGTATTTGAACGCGCCCGTCTTGTTGATCGTCCCGCCCACGACATGCGCGCCAGTGGCCTTTTCCACCGGCACCGGCTCGCCTGAAATCATCGATTCATCGACATAGGAGCGACCCTCCACCACCTCGCCATCGACGGCCAAACGCTCGCCGGGGCGGATGAGAACGATGTCTCCCGTCGTCACCTCATCGGGTGAAATTTCCAGCACCTCACCACCCCGCTCCACCCGCGCCGCCTTCGCCTGAAGGCTGGCGAGCTTGCGGATGGCATCGCCGGTTCTGCCGCTGGCGCGCGCCTCCAGCAGACGCCCGATGAGGATCAGCGTCACGATGACGGTTGCCGCTTCATAATAAACATGGCGGGCATTTTCCGGCAGCAGACCGGGCGCAAAAGTCGTGACCAGCGAATAGAGATAGGCAGCACTGACGCCCAGCGCGACCAGCGAATTCATCTCCGGCGCACCATGCGCAAGGGCGGGAAAACCGCTTTTCAGAAAGCGTAAACCCGGCCCGAAAATGACCGCCGTCGCCAGCGCGAAATAGATGTAATAGAGGTTCTGCGCATCGATAACGCCCATCAGCCAGTGGTGCATCGGCTCATAAACGTGCCCGCCCATTTCCAGAAGGAAGAGCGGCGCAGTGAGGATCGCGGCGATAATAACGTCCCGTTTCAACCGCACCTCGTCACTTGGCTGATGCATATGATCATGCCCGCCGTGATTGTGAGCCACTTGATCGTGCTGCACCCGGCTGGCGGAAAGGGCAAACCCAGCCGCCCGCGCGGTTTCGGTCAGCATCTCCCGCTCACGCCTGCCGCCCATGCCTTCCACGATGACTTTTCCGTCGTCACCCACCTGCGCGCTGAGCGTCGTGGCGATGGCCTCCAGAACAGCCTTCAACCGCTCCGCATCCACCTCACTCTTCACGCCACCCGCAAAAAGCTCATGCCGCTCCGGCGCAACCTCGTAGCCGATCTTCTTGACCGCAGCGGCCAAGGTCTTTGCCGAAAATCCATCCGAAGCCTCGACGGTCAGCTTCTTGGTAGCGAAATTCACCGAACTCGCCGCCACGCCCTCCACCTTCGCCGCAGCATTCTCCACCCGCCGCACGCAGGAAGCACAGGTCATGCCCTCCACTGGAATGGATAATGGTTCCGGCGAATGAGTGGCTCTAACGGTCTCGTTCATGGGATTTTCCCCTTTCGGAACCCTATGTAGGGCTTCCCATCATGGGAAGGTCAATACTTCGAAGCAAACTTTTGCGCCACACCATGCAATCTTGAAAATGCTGCCCAATTGAGCTACATTCAGTGCAAACGTAAGGAGGCTGATTATGACTGCCAATGCCTATGTGAGGGCTCGGATAGATCAGGAAATTAAAGATGATGCGACCGCTGTTCTGGACAGTTTGGGGCTTACGGTTTCCGATGTAATGCGCATGATGCTGACGCGTATTGCCAGAGAAAAAGCGCTTCCCATCGAACTGACCAGACCAAACGCAGAAACGCTGGCTGCCATGGAAGAGGCCAGAGCAATTGCTCGCGCAAAACGCGAACGCTTTCGTTCGGCAGAAGAAATTATTGACGCTCTCGATGGCGGTAAGCAGTGACAACGCAAAAGAGCGGCGAAAAACAAGCGTCGTTAAAGCGGGCGTCCGCCCCGTCAGTCGGATTACACCAAACATTTCCTCAAGGACTGGAAAAGGCTGAATGAATCCGGTCGTTACGACATGGTGGCTAAAGGAAGTAATGCTTCTCTCCATCGCCAACGACGCGCCGTTACCTCTTAATTTTCGTGATCATGAACTTACGGGTGACTGGCGGGACCACCGGGAATGCCATATCGGCGGAGATTTCCTGTTGATCTACACCTTGGACGACGCCCAGAATCTCATCGTCTTCACGCGCGCAGGAACACACTCGGAGTTGTTCAGATAACGCCTTACCGATGCACGGCAAACCGCTGAATATCCCGCAGAAACTCCCCACGCACCACTTCTCCCATGGGCTGCTCCGAAGGCTTGTCGCCTACACGCAGGCGCACGAAAACGATGTGCTGGCCTTCGCGCTCAGCCCAGCCAACGAACCAGCCGAAGGGGCGGTTGGGATCTGGCTTGCCATCGGGGCCTTTCAGGTTGCCGGTGCCCGTTGTGCCATGGGCGCTCCAGGCTTCTGCGCCGTCATAGACCGGGACGATGGCTTTCGTCTTGTTTTGCGCATCCCGTGAAAACGGCAGATTATTGCCCAGCAGACGGCGCATGAAGCCGACCTGTTCGACCGGGGAAATCTCCAGCGACGTGCCGACCCACGCATCCGTCAGCCCGTTGCCCTTGCCCGCTTCGCCCGCCACATCGGCATTGCCGAAGCCGAGGCGCTTGACATAGGACGCGAATTTTTCCGGCCCGAGGCGGCTGGTGATTTCGCGGGAATACCAGCGTATGGATTCCTTCTGCCAAGTCGTGGGATCGACCTTCTTCTCTTCCTGCGGCTTGGCCTCCATGCCCTTCTGCCAGTCCCATACGGGATTGAACTCATCCTGCAGGATACCCGCATCAAACCCGATCAGCGCCAGCGGCACTTTGAACGTGGAGGCAGGCGAAACGCGCTTGTCGCATGTGCCCTGCTGGTTGATGACGGCACCCGTCTCGACCGATGTCACCAGCGTACATTCGAATAGCGGCAGAGATTGAGCACGCGCGGGCGCACCCACTGCGATAAGGCAGATTGGCAGAAGAAGCGCGAAACAATTGCGCATGCATGATCCTTGGCTGTCCGGTCCCGCATCATAGCCGGGAACGGGCGGAATGAAAGAGAGAAGCGGATTACAAGGTCGATGCGGCAGGAATAGGACAATGAAGCGGTCCCTCGACTGGACTACTCCAAGTTTTAGCGTCGCCAAGGTTCCGATTTTCTATTACGTAGAGCCCACCTCACGTCCCACAAAACGTCCTGGATACCCGCTCATGGTTCATCGGCGCCTGCATGTAGACCGAGTGTTTCTCGCTCTCCTCGAACGGCTTGGCGATTGCGTTTAGCATGTCGTGGAACGGCTCGAAATCATCGTCTTCCACCGCCGCTGCTATGACCTCTTCGATGCGGTGGTTGCGGGGGATGATGGCGGGGTTGGTGGTGCGCATGGCTTTTGCGCGCTCGGTGTTCGAGGGGGTCTCCCGCTCGGCTCTTGCCCTCCAGCGTTCCAGCCATTCGTCTGCGGCGGAAAGGTCGAGGAACATGGCGCGGAAGGGCTCGGTGTTGCCCTCGGCGGCGTCGCACAGGCGGCGGAAGGTGAGGGTGTAATCCACCTCGGAACGCTGCATCATGGCAAGCAGGTCCTGCACCAATTGCTCGTCGCCATCTTCCTCCGTGGTAAGGCCAAGCTTGGCGCGAATGCCGGAAAGCCAGCGTTTCGGGAAGGCCTTGGCGAAATCCGCGAGCACGTTATTGGCCAGATCGACGGCCTTGTCCTGATCCTCATCCAGAAGCGGGATCAGGCATTCGGCAAGCCGGGCTATGTTCCATTGGGCGATGCCGGGCTGGTTATTATAGGCATAGCGACCCTGCGCATCGATGGAGGAGAAGACCTTGCTGGGGTGGTATTCATCCAGAAAAGCGCAGGGGCCGAAGTCGATGGTTTCCCCGGAAACGGCCATGTTATCAGTGTTCATCACGCCATGAATAAAGCCCACCATAAGCCAGCGGCAGACCAGATCGCATTGCCGCTGCGCAATGCCCTGAAGCATTACCAGATAAGGATTTTCCGCCTGGGCAGCCTCCGGGTAATGCCGGGCGATGACGTAATCGGAAAGCGCCTTCAGCGCCTCCTGATCTTCTCTTGCGGCAAAGAACTGAAAGGTGCCGACGCGAATGTGGCTGGCGGCAACACGGGTGAACACGCCACCGGGAAGGCCGGTTTCGCGCTGTACACGCTCACCGGTGGTCACCGCCGTAAGCGCCCGCGTGGCCGGAATGCCAAGCGCATACATGGCCTCGGAAACGATATATTCCCGCAGCACAGGGCCAAGTGCCGCCCGGCCATCGCCTCTGCGGGAAAAGCGGGTCGGGCCGGAGCCTTTCAGTTGTATGTCCCGACGCTTACCCTGCCGGTCGATCACCTCGCCCAGCAGAATGGCGCGGCCATCCCCAAGCTGCGGCACGAAGTTGCCGAACTGATGCCCGGCATAGGCCATTGCCAGCGGCTCGGCGCCCTGCGGTACAGAATTCCCGGAAAAAATCGCCGCCAGCCGCGCGTCGTCAATACCCTCGACATCCAGCCTAAGCTCTTCCGCCAAAGCGCGATTGAAAGCAATCAATCGCGGCGCCTTCACCGGCGTCGGAAGAACGGCGGCGGTAAAGCGTTCGGGCAGGCGGGCATAGGAATTGTCGAAATGGATCATGGGCTTGCTCCCTTTTGCCCCTATATGGGGCGTCGGAGAGGGATTTGCCAGCCGTTGAAGATGATGTGCCGCTGCTAGGCCGCTCTCAGATCGATGGTGCGGAACCGATAATGTCTCACAATAGGCGTTTGCGGGCTCACATGTTCCCTGACGAATTGCATGGTTTCCGCCAACGCCGCATCGGACGGGAAAGCACGCTTTGGAAGCGTCAAGGCCTCGCGCTTGGACAGCGCCAGAAATAGATATTTATCGGTTTCGATGACCCTGACAATCGACTTCCAGCCGATCTCACTTTTGATATCGTCCGATCTAGCCCGAATAACATCATCTTGTAGATCGATAATGATTTCCTTGTTTGCACTGGCGTTTTTCTTGAAAACATAGGCTGCAAGCAATCCCGCCAGATGATCTCCGCACGCTGTGAGTACAAGCGGCAAAAACCACAGTGGCAAGCTATTGAAGTAAAAATCCAGATAATCCGCTGAAATTCGCTTACCCGTACTGAGCATTAGCTGAACTACAAAAACATGCCCGGCAATCAGGCTGGCGAAGATGAATTTCAAAGCCGTGGTCCAAAATGGACGGCGCACCAGCGCCCTTGTCAGCGCAACGAAATCCCTTCTTTCAAAAATGTATCTTATCTCGTGCATCTCTACCATGATTGCAGCTTTCTTGACTGCACAGCTTAGAATAGTTTTTGTTGACTTGAGAAGACCAATTGCCGTCGGGGGCTGAAGTTTTATGGGTGAGTTGACTTGGTTTAGTGCGCTTAAAATTTTCGGGTTCATACTTCTCTGCAGCGCTGGAGCATTTGCAGCCTCTGTCGTCCTTGACAGCTATGGCATGTCCGAACCATCGGGCTCGCTCTTGCTCATAAGCTTTTTTCTGCTGTTTTTAGCGTTTACGGGCGCGGCGCAATGCATGCTAAATCTGGTATTAGGACGAGTTTCAATGAAGATTTGGCTTATTATCTCCGGCGTAGCCATTCTGCTTTCTTTCGTGCTGGAGTGATCACACTTCGTGTTCAATTTTTTTCCACTCACCGTGAATAATCCGCTTCATGGAAACTTTGTTTTCTCTCTTCCCGCTGTCTATAAAAATATAAATAAAAACAGCACGTAGCCAGGCGAGCCAGCCTGTCAAAGCGTCTTTGACTGGCTTAACCGGAGCCGCCTTTAGAGGGGGTTGCGGTTCAGGCTTGTCTGTCTCGATCAACAGATTGATCGCTTCCTGAGCCTGCCTCTCCGGCACGAGAATGCCCACGCCGCCGCTGACATCATCTTTGCGGATAGACGTGAGCATAAAATTGTGAGGCGTTCCCAGCACAAGAATGCCATTCGCCTCCAGAAATGATTTCGTGATCGTATAATCCTGTGGTGTGAAGACGGTCGCCACCTGCCTTATACGGTCGGAATATTCGTTCATGCGTAATTCCTGAAACGATCAAGCATTGAAACAATTGATTTGACAAAATATGCAATCAATCATCAATAAATACAACTGAAGGTCGGCGGGGGAAGTGCAGCATATCCCCCAAAAAAGTGTCTTTGGAGGGATGCTGCCGGTCGGAAGGAGGGACGGATATTCGATAGATTTTTGCTCAGCCGTCGCGCAGCGTTTTTCTGCGCGGTTTCCGCATTGGCGTCCGTTCGGCAGGCCTTTGGGCTGCCAGGCGCGCATCTTTCCGAAGAAAGTCTGCCTTTCATGTTTTCCAGTATCAGGCGAATGATTTCCGTTGGCTCCAGATCGGAGCCGGGCGCATTGGAGAGGCAGCGGCGCGCGACCTATGCCGCCTTTCTGGGAGAGCCGGAATATGTGTTTCGCGGACAGGATGATCAGGATGTGGTGATCGAAGCCTATGGGCGGGATTTCTCGCCGACCGAGGCGGTGAATGAAGGCTATGTGCTGCTGACCAACGGCATGAGCGACAGGAAGATGCGCCTTGCCAACGACGCAGCCCAGCGTGATGTGGAGGCGCGGGCCGAACTCATGTGGTATGTGCGCGAACCGACGCCGGAGATCGTTGCCAACCTGCGCTGGCTGGCCCAGTTTCCGTTCATAGATGACACCTATGTTGCCTTCGGGCACCGCATTCCCATGCCGGGCGCGCCGCTTTCCGACTGCCCGTTCAAGACATTTCTTTTCCTCACGCCGATCATCCGCACGGACCAGCAATTGAGCGATGCGTTGCGCGTGGAAAAGGACAAGGTCGATATTCTGACGGTCAATCTTATTTCGGATGCGGAATACGCTTTCATCAAGCGCGACGGGCTGGACGGTTTTCTGGATATTCTGGATGAGCGGGATTATCCGGTCATTTTCGACCCGGCGCGCAGGTCATACTTGTGAGGTAAACCTTCTCGTCCGCAAAGCTTTGTTGCGATGAACTTTAACCTGCCATTTTCATTCCTATTCTGAGCTAATGATTTGCAAAGAAAGGATATTGGGATGAATGACACCGCCTTGCCCTCAGAGATTTCCTCCAAAGAGATTGAAAGCGCAATTCGCACCATTCAGACCGATCTTCCGGTCAATGCCACGTTTCACGTCTGGCTGAAGGCGAAGAGGCCGGAGGAGCCGGGGTCGGTGTCCTTTTCCAATGCCAATGGCAAGTTTGGTGAGGTTTCCACGACCAATGTGGAGGAATACAGCTTCCGCATCTACCACGTTTTCGGCGGCGGACGTGTGGAGCTTTCCTATGACACGGTGACGACTGCGGTCTCTGTCATCTACTGGTTTATTGCTTCGGATGTGCTGGAAACCGGCATTACGGTGGTTCACACTAAGCCGGATAATGCCGCGCCGGATTTGCCGGATAGCTACCATTTCCGCCCGCCTTTCGGCTGGATGAACGATCCAAATGGCTTCGGGCGTTTCGAGGGCAGGCCGCATCTTTTCTACCAGCATTATTCGCATGGGCTGCGCTGGAACACCATGCATTGGGGCCACGCGGTGTCTTCGGATTACCTGCGCTGGCGGCATTTGCCGATTTTTCTGTTTCCTTCCGAAGACCTGACGACGAGGCCGGATAAGCGCGGCGGGGCCTATTCCGGCTCCACCATTCCGCTGGTGGAAGGCACGGGTATCCGTGTGTTTTTCACCGAGCAGGTGCAGGACCGGGTGCCGGAACAGCAGATACAGCTGACGGCCACATCCTCCGATCTCATCATGGCGGGCCAGGCAGAGGTCGTGCTGGGAAACAGGCCCGATGGCCAAGGGCTGACGCCGGATTTCCGCGATCCTTATGTTGTGCGCGGGCCGGACGGGCTGTGGAAAATGCTGCTGGGCAGCCAGAGCGATAATGGCGGGGTTATTCTGCTCTACGAAACGCAGGACCCGACCGCCGCTTCCGGCTGGACCTATGTGGGCAAGCTTTGGGTGGAAACACGTTACAAGACGACCGCGATAGAGTGCCCCTGTCTGCTGCCGCTGGATGGCCCGGCCAATGCGCGCTCCACCCGCTGGGTGTTGCTCTATGGCCTGATGCATTCGGAAGACCCAGCCACGGGCCGCAAGAACCTGACCATGGCGGATGTGGGCTGGTTCGACGGCAAGAAATTCATCAAGGAATTTGGGCAGGAGCTGGATTTCGGCACGGATAATTATGCGTTTCAGGCCTTTCAGGATGGCGATACCATCGTCGGCATCGGCTGGCTGGCAAACTGGGCGGATGCGACGCCGGAGATCGATTTCCCGACCGCGATGACCCTGCCGCGCCGCCTGCATTTCTCCCACGGCGCGCTGCTGACGCCACCGATTGGGGCTGCGGAAAGTCTTCGCCACCGCATTCTGGACAGGACGCGACTGGCGGCGGGAGAGCGGGTGGAACTTTCGACAGGGGCGGTGGAACTGCTGTTCGAACTGACCAAGCCGGGTCTTCCCTTCGAGCTGGAACTGGACCATCCCGACATTCGGCTTGGTGTGGTGTGCGATGAAACGGGCCTGTGGATCCGCCATGAGGACGGTCGCGAGGGGCCGTCTCCTCGCTATATTTCCGAGGGCGCGCGGCCTTTTCGGCTGCGAATCTTCATCGATTACGGGTCCATAGAGGTGTTTGCGGACCATGGCCGCTATGTGGGAACCAAGCGCCTTGGCAGCTTCGAGCCGGTGCGCGCGGCTCATCTGAAATCCATAGAAGGCGGCGTGGCTCACGCGACCGTGTGGAGCCTGAAGCAGTAAAACGCAGGAACCTTTGCACCCGTGGCGCCGTTGTTGAATGGAGACATTTACCAAGGACGACCAGATGACGAAGATACAGGAAACCGATCCCGTTCATTTTCCGACGCAGGCCAATGAGAACAAGGGCCAGAAGCACAGAGCCGGAAAAAGCATCGTTCTTGCGATTGCGGGCATCGGCATGCTGGCCTTTGTCATCTACATGGCGATGATCGTCATCACCACCACACAGGCTTGATATTACTGCATTTTTCAGCGGAGGAGATTGAAATGGACCCGCGCGAACCACTACTCGAAAGCGAAGATGCTCTGGACAATGCCGTAACGGGCCTTGATGTAGAGGAGCTTCCCGCGAAGGGCGAAATTCCTCAGGAATTCGAGCACGAGCTTGAAGAGGAAGAGGCCGAGACGGAAGACGACGCCTATCAGGAAAGCGACGAAGCCTTGCCGGATGATGCGGAAGAACGTGTGATCAACCGCAATCCATCGCGTGAAGGCGGAGCATTCGACGAAGTGTAAGTTTCAATGGCGCTTTCTTTTAAGTAAGGAAGCGCCATTTTGCTGTCTCAAGCGGGGTCCGTGCTGCCTCGCTTTGCTTTGAAGAACATCTTCAGGCGTTGTAACTCTTCAGCATTCCAGCCTTCCGGCGCGGTTACTTCCATCCACGCATCGATATAATGTTCAGGCGCGTAGACGTGGCCATAGCCCATGGGGGCGGTGGTCGCGGCTGCGACATCCAGCGCCAGTTGCAGGGATGTGACGACGGGGAACCAGCGGAAGGAGGTTGAGACATCGCGACCGCGCGGCTGGTTCATCCATTGCGGGCGACGGTATAGGGACGAGGTCTCGAAAAAGGTGATCGGGTCGCTGGCATATTGCAGGTAAACGATGCGCATCGGGCCCCATGGCACGTTGGGCATGGTAGCATTCTGATATTGATCGGCAAAGCGGATGACCGAGCTATCGCGGAATTTTGGCAGCCATTGCGGCGTGCCGGGCAGGCGGCCATTGGTTGCCATGCGCCATGTGGGGCTGGAAAAGGGCGGGCCGCTCCACAACGCGCCTTGGAATGGATCTGCCAGAACATCGTAAAGATCGGAGGATTTCTGGCTGTTCAGCGCGCCGAGGCTGAGGCCGTGGAGATAGAGTTTCGGGCGGCTTTCCTTCGGCAGCGTCGTCCAGTAACCGTAGATTTCCTCGAACAGGGCGCGGGCGGTTTCCACGCCATAATCCGGCTCTGTCAAAAGGGCGATCCAGCTTGAGAGATAGGAATATTGCACGGCGACGCTGGCGATGTCTCCACTGTGTAAATATTCAACCGTATCAAGCGCTTCCGGGTCTATCCAGCCGGTGCCGGTGGGGACGACGACCAGCAGTGTCTTGCGCTGGAAACCACCGGCGCGCTTCAACTCTTCCAGCGCAAGTTTTGCGCGGGCAGCAGGCGTTTCAGCGGAATTGAGACCGGCATAGACGCGGATCGGCTCCATGGCCTGGCGGTGTGTAAAGGCGGAAATTTCGCTTGCGGTAGGGCCGGTTGCGACGAATTCCCGGCCACGGCGACCGAGCGATTCCCACGTCATCAACGAGGCTTCGCTGCCGGTCTTCAAGGGGTCGGAAGGGCGCGGCACATCCGGCTCTATGAGGCTATCCACCTGTTTCAGCGAGCTATCGGCAAAGCGCAAACCGATATCGAAAATCAGGCCGTTGACCAGCATCCAGGCAAGCGCCACAGCTGCGAAAATGCCCACCACATTGGCCAGCCTGCGAGGCAGAAAGCGGCGGCTGCGCAGTGCGAAAAGCTTGCGCACGAGCTGGAAAAACCGTGTGATACCAATGAGAAGAGCGGCAACCACGATGGCGATTGCGCCGGTTCTGAACGGGTGTCCGCTATCCAGCGGGTCGAGCTCCATCAACACGCGAATGGAATTCTGCCAGGTTGCCGCCTGCCAGAGAAAGCCGACGGCGGCAACAATTGCCGCCAGCGTCACGAGGAAGCGCATGCCGCGCCTGTCATGCCGCGAAAGGTGGGGCAGGCCGAGATAAAGGTAAACCTCCTTCAGCAAAACACCGATGAGATAACCGATGGCAAAGGAAAAACCGCACAAAACGCCTTGCATGACAAAGGTGCGCGGCAGGAGCGACGGGGTGAGGGAGGCGCAGAACAGCACCGTGCCGAACACGATGCCGGTGCTGGACAGCGGCACGACCAAACGCCTGATCCACCTTAATGGCATGTTTTCATCCCCCCTCTGCTTTGGAGGTGAGTGTAGTATGAGCCGGGTGACAGTGGAAAGAAATCTGCGGAATATTTTTTGAGGTGAATAGGAAAATAATCCTTGACGGCGTGACGGTGGTTTGATAGGGTTATGGCATAGTCGGAAAAGTGCGGGTGGCAGCGGTGACTGAGGTCGCCGACGTGGCGGCTTGGTACCTCTCCCTTTGTGGGAGAGGAAGAAAAATCATGATCTTAGCTTCAGCTAAGGCATAGATTTTTCAGGTGAGGGGTTAGGCTTGCTCACAATTGGGCAAGGCGGCGTTGGCGTGGATCCTCGGGTCAAGCCCGAGGATGACGGCGGAGTGTCTGGATGCGCACAATGCCCTTAATGAACCTCTCACTTGCGATTTCTAGCCCTTAGCCTCTGGCTAAGATCTTGAATTGCTTTCTCTCCCACTCCCCTTGATGAGATTGGGGAGAGATAAGGCGCGCCGCGCTATCCTGCCTGATACGCAGGAAACACCATGACATCGATAATCGAATGCGACCCATCGCTTTTTGGCGAGTGGCCGGAGCGCTATGTCTATGCGCCGGATGCGGCGCTGGAGACGAAGGCGGTGCCGCAGCATGCCGGGACCGAAAACGGGCCGGATGAGCTGTGGCGGCTGCTGAATGACATGACGGCGGAGATGCGTGAGCAGTTTCGCTTCTTTCGCGAGCTTCGCGAAGGGGCGGGTGCCGCGCTGGATGATGCGGCTGATGAGGCTGCGGGAAAGATGGCGCGGGCCGATGTGAAGGCGGCGACGGATGCGATTTCGCTGATCGTTCGCACGCTGGAAAAGATCGACACGTTGCAACGGCAATTGGCGCGAGACCGCGAGGCCGCAGCCGAGAGTGAGGCGGAAGCTAAGAGCTATGAGGACGCCGTTGCCTTCTTCGAAAAACGGATCGAGCAGCTTGCGGAGCAGAAACTGCGTGCACGGCTTCTTGCAGCCGGTCAATCGGATAGTGGCAGTGTGTTGCCGCAGGCGGAGAGCGAGCCGGGCGTGTAATGGTGACGAGCGAGGCCGAACGAGCGCGCAATGCCTTGCTCAAGCCGGTGTATCTCCGGCGAAAAGGGCGGGTAAAGGCACTGAATAGTGCGGCGCGGGCGGACATGTGCCACCTGGGTTCCGATGCGCCCGATATTCGCAGGCAGGACATTGAGCGAGGCATGGTTGCGCGATTGACCGAGCGATATCTGAAAGAGCATGTCTGGCGGCTGAACCGCGACTGGCGGATTATCGGCAGCCTTGCGCAGCAGCCGCCGGAAGGCGCATGGCGCAACTGGCTGCTGATTGGCGGGCGCGGTTCGGGCAAGACGCGGGCGGGTGCCGAATGGGTGCACAGAATTGCGTCTGCTGGCGAAAAATCCGATCTGCGCATTGCGCTGGTGGCCGAAACGCTGGGAGATGCCCGCGAGGTGATGATCGACGGCGTTTCCGGTATTTGCCGGATCGCCCGGGTCAGAAGACCGGAATTCGAGGCGTCGCGCCGCAGGCTGGTGTGGCCGAACGGCGCGATGGCGCAGATATTTTCTTCCGAAGACCCGGAAAGCCTGCGCGGGCCGCAGTTTCATTATGCCTGGGCCGATGAGCTGGCAAAATGGAAGCATGCGCAGGAATGCTGGGACATGCTGCAATTTGGCCTGCGACTGGGCGAATGGCCGCAACAGCTGATTACGACGACACCGAGGCCGATACCGCTCTTGAAGGCGCTGATGGCAGATTCTGCGAGCCGGGTGGTGCGGATGCGCACGCATGACAATGCGCAGAACCTGTCTCCCGGCTTCATCGACGCCATGATGCGCCGCTATGGCGGCACGCGGCTGGGGCGGCAGGAACTGGACGGCGAACTGATTGCCGACCGCGACGACGCGCTGTGGAAGCGGGCCGATATCGAGGCGATATTTGCGGAGCGTGCGGAAGCGCTGGCCCGCATCGTTGTGGCGGTGGACCCGCCAGCGGGCGCGGGCGAAGGTTCCTGCTGCGGTATCGTGGTGGCGGGCATCGGCATAGACGGGCGGTTCTGGGTGCTGGCGGATTGCTCCGTGGAAGGCGCGACCCCGGCAGGCTGGGCCCGCGCCGTGGTGGCCGCCTATCGCCGCTTCGACGCCGACCGCGTTGTGGCCGAGGTGAACCAGGGCGGCGAGATGGTGAACGCGATGCTGAAAAGCATCGACGCCAACCTGCCCGTGACCATGGTGCGGGCAAGCCGGGGCAAGTTCACCCGCGCCGAACCCGTGGCAGCACTTTACGAGCAGGGCCGGGTGCGCCATGCCGGGCGGTTTGAAAAGCTGGAAGACCAGATGGCAGATTTCGGGCCGGATGGGTTGAGCTCAGGACGATCTCCGGACCGGCTGGACGCACTGGTCTGGGCGCTGACGGCTTTGGCGATGGAGGTGATGGCGGAGCCGCGGGTGAGGGGGATGTGAGGCGTTATGCATGCCGAAAGTGCGGCTGACTTTGAGTGGATAACGCTTGTTTGTTTTATCTAACCACCAAAGCGTCAGGTAGACAATGATGTGTAAATTGTGTATTTTTCACATTAAGTAAGCGGCTTAGTGAAATGTCTGAAATGGTGATATTTTGGAAGCTGCACTGGAAGGAGTTTATCACATGGCGAATGTTCTTCAGGTTTCAGCGACAAAGTTTTCGCGGAGCTTCGCGCGCTATCAGGACGAGGCGCATTCTGCCGGTGTCATCGAGGTTACATCTCATGACCGCGTGATTGGCGGCTATCTAAGTGCGAAGGAACTCGAGAATTATCTCCGGCTTAAAAAGAATGAACGCGAAGTCGTGACTTTTGAAGAGTTCGACGATGAGACGCTTTCCGAACTTCGAAACACCAAATGGGGCGTGGTATCTGAGTGACGCTGCCTGAACCCGTCCCTGGGCTCGTTATTCGGTATAATTATCTGTGGCGCAAGCAAGAGTTGGACGGACGTACGGAGGGCGACAAGGATCGCCCATGCGCCATCATACTGTCTTCCAGAAAAACCGGACAGGTGACGGTAATACCGATTACCCATTCACCACCGGAGCCTGGTGAAGAGGATCTTTCCATCGAGATACCCGTCGAAATCTGCAGGCACTGTGGACTGGACGATGGCGGGAACTATATAAGGCTTGGTGAAACAAACCGGTTCATCTGGCCCGGCCCGCACCTCAGGCCTTTACCTTCGGATTTTTCGAGAGTGGATTATGGCATTCTTCCGCAGGAGTTCTTCGAACATGTCCTGTCGCAAGTGATTGAGATGGTTCAAAAGGGCATGGTCAGCCTTACGAAGCGGGGGTGATGTCGCGCTTATGGCGTATCCTGCTTGCTGGACGCACAATACCTAATATGTCCACGCTATAAAAACGCCCGCGATACGCCTTGCGGCACATCACGGGCGATTTTCATGTCGGAACTGGCGGCATCATGCCGTGGTTGCGACGGTTACTTCTTCGGAGACTGCGAAGGCTTTGGCTGAGCGCCGACTTCGCGCATCTGCCGCCACTCGTTCTCGAGGCGGTCATAGGTGTGCTGGGGGATTGTCGCTGTCATGGCATTCCTCCTGACTGGGTTGATGCAGCTCCATATGCGGGTGCTGAAACCGAGTAAGACGTCTGAGGTTCCGCAATTCAAGGTAAAATTTTCCCTTAAAACGGTTCGCAAGAATTAAAATCGATTAAGATTTTTTCAAATCGATTTAAGTGATGCGTGCTGTCATGTGGAAAAACCGCAACTTACGCGATTGCTATTCACAAAGGTTATGATGACGTTGAACAGGCAGCGATTCTTTTCCGCCGTCCGTGCGAATCCGTTCGGCGGCAAGTTGACCTCCGGCCAGGTGAAGGGGACCGAGATTATCCTCGATCTTTACTATGGCCGGGGCGAGCAGGGGGGTGCGAGGCATCTGGCATACATGCTGGCGACAGCGCTGCACGAGACGGCGGCGACGATGCAGCCGGTGCGTGAGACGCTGGCGGCGAGCGATGAGGCGGCCATTCGTATTCTGGACGCTGCTTTTGCAGCCGGCAGGCTTCCGCAGGTAAGGACGCCCTATTGGCGGCGCGATGCGGACGGCAAAAGCTGGCTGGGGCGGGGGCTGGTGCAACTGACGCATCGGCGCAATTACGAGGCGATGTCCGTGCTGACGGGTATCGATCTGGTGGCGGCGCCGCATCTGGCGATGGAGCCGAAGACATCCGCCGTGATCCTGATCGAAGGGATGCGAAACGGCAGCTTCACCGGCAGGCGGCTTTCACATTATCTCAATGCTCAGCGCACCGATTGGGAAGGTGCGCGGGCCATCATCAACGGCACGGACAGGGCCGCACTGATCGCAAGCCATGCCAAGGCCTTTTATGCGGCACTTCTTGCGAGCCGGATTGAACCCGCCACAGCAGGGTGATAACCGGTTTTGAAAGACTGCCCGATGATTGACATGACAGGTGCCCGAACCATGATCCGCCATATCGTTTTCTTCACCGTGCCGGAAGCCAACCGCGACGCCGTGCGCAAGGGCCTCTCCGGGCTGACCGCCATTCCCCACGCGCTGAAGCTAGAAATCGGTGAGAATGTGAAGAAGGACCAGTGGGGCAATTCGGTGGATTTCATCGTTTATGGTGAGTTCGAAAACGAGGAAGCGCTGGCGGCTTACAAGGCCGACCCTGCTTATGACCTTTCGACGCGAACGGTGAAACCGCTGCGGGATACGCGGGTTGCGGCGGATTTCGATAGCGACAGGGCTGTGAAGGCGCCGATTGGATGAGCGCCTGAAATCACATCGCATATTGCAATTATATACTTAAAGATATATTGTGAGGTGGAAAGCTGTATACGGTTCGATTTCATTCCGGCTTCATTCCAGAGTGGAAAGCGCTTGATCTGGCTCTGAAAGAGCTCGTGGGCGATGTGCTTGACCGTCTTGAAGAAGAAGGTCCTTTTTTAGGACGTCCCGAGGTGGATACTCTAAACGCCTCCCGGCACGCCAACATGAAAGAGATCAGGGTGCGCCATGGAAAACAGGTCTGGAGGTTCGCTTTTGCATTCGATCCGGAAAAGAGTGCGATTATCTTATGTGGCGCTGACAAGCAGGGCGTAAATGAAGCGCGGTTCTGTCGTCAGCTTATCGCAAAGGCAGACGCCCGCTTCGACGCATGGCTGAAAGAGGTGAAAACATGAGCGATGAATGGAAGAGCTTCAGAGCCGAATTGCCGGATGATGTTCAACAGAGGCTGAACGCGAAGCGGGAAGAGCGTCGGTTGGGAAGAGCGCTGGCAGACTTGCGGAAGGCCATGAATGCCACCCAGCAGGACGTCGCTGTTCGAGCCAATTCGACGCAAAACGCCATATCGAAGATCGAGAATGCAGATGACGTACTGCTGTCGTCGGTCGTGCGCTACATGCATGCTATCGGAGGCGGTGTGGAACTTGTTCTCAAGACTGCTGACGGAAAAGCCCGCAGGGTGGATTTCGATCCGGATATCAGCGTGGAGAGCTTCGTTCCAGCATAAAGTAGCGCTACAATTGATCTGATTTAGTGATGAAAAGGCTCGTTCTTGCCAAGAGCGGGCCTTTTCTCTATGGAAGAATAGGATAAAATTCCCATGAAATTTTCTATTCCCCTGCCGTGGCGGCGCCCGGTGGAGCGTTTGGGTGTGCGCGAAGAAAAGGCGCATGCTGGCGGTGTTCTGGTGCTTTCGAGCGAGGCTGGGCGGGCGCATTGGTCGGGGCGCAGCTATGCGGCGCTTTCGCGGGAGGGGTTTATGAAGAACCCGGTGGCACATCGAGCCGCGCGAATGGTGGCGGAGGCGGCGGCTTCGATCAGCTGGCTGCTTTACGAAGGCGAAGAGGAGATTGGCGAGCATGCGCTGCTGAGGCTGCTCCACCGGCCCAATGCGCAGATGAGCGGGCCGGATTTCTTCGAGGCGCTTTACGGACATCTTCTGCTCTCCGGCAACGGGTTCATCGAGCCGGTTCTGGTGGGCGGGCGGCTGCGGGAACTGCATCTGCTGCGACCGGACCGGGTTACCCTCGTCGAGGGGGCGGATGGCTGGCCTGCCGCGTTCGATTATCGCGCGGAAGGCAGGGCAGCGCGGCGCATTGCGGCGGATCGCGATGGGTTGGGGCTTCTGCACCTGAAGCTGTTCAATCCGCTGGACGACCATAACGGGCTTTCGCCGCTGGCTTCGGCGGGGGCGGCGCTCGACCTGCACAATGCGGCAAGCCACTGGAACAAGCGGCTGCTGGACAATTCCGCAAGACCTTCCGGCGCGCTGGTGTACCAGCCCAAGGAGGGCGGCAACCTTTCGATCGAGCAATATGAGCGGCTGAAGCGTGAGCTGGAGGAGGGTTATGCGGGCGCAGTGAACGCCGGGCGCCCGCTGCTTCTGGAAGGCGGGCTGGACTGGAAGAGCATGGGGCTTTCCCCACGCGACATGGATTTCATGGAGGCGAAGAACGGTGCGGCGCGCGACATCGCGCTATCGCTCGGCGTGCCGCCCATGCTGCTCGGCATTCCCGGCGACAATACCTATGCCAATTATCAGGAAGCCAACCGCGCCTTTTACCGCCTGACGGTGCTGCCGCTGATCAACCGAACTGCTGCAAGCCTCTCGGTGTGGCTCGCGCCGCTGTTTGCAGGCGATGTGCGGCTGGAGGCCGATCTGGACAAGATTGCCGGCCTTTCCAGCGAGCGCGACGCGCTGTGGACGCGGGTGGGGGCCGCGGCGTTTTTGAGCGATGAGGAGAAGCGGGAGGCTGTGGGGTATTGAGGCAGTTGGGGCGGCAGTTACCTCTCCCCCTGTGGGAGAGGAAGAAAAATCATGATCTTAGCGCAAGCTAAGTCATAGATTTTTCAGGTGAGGGGTTACGTTTAAGGTCGCGGCAAACCCCTCACTTGCGATTTCTAACACTTAAGCTGCGCTTAAGATGTTGAAATCGCTTTCTCTCCCACCCCTTCTATAAGTTCAGGAGGGAGAGATAACCCCGCCGCTCCGTCCTGCCTTCCGTTGAACCATTTTCTCAACGACCGGAATCTCTTTGCCAAGGTTTCCTTGCAAGCGATTCAGAAGATTCATCAAAACGCAAAAGATGATCGTTCCGGGTGCGAAGGCATCCGGATTGCAACTTATGACACTCTAACCCGGAATGATTACCCATGTCTGAATTCGCCAATGAGAGCGGCATTCTGGCCGCGCGGTTTACAGGTGCCGTGGCGGGTGCCGGTGTTTCGCTGATCTATCTTTTGCCGCAGACGCATCGCGAGGCGGCCAGCCGGTTTCTGACGGGGCTTGCCTGCGGCATGATTTTCGGTGGCCCGGTGGGGCTGTGGATCGTCAAGCGGCTGGATATCGCCGGGGGCCTCAGCGGTCAGGACGTGATGCTGACCGGCTCCGCCGCGGCAAGCCTCTGCGCCTGGTGGGGGCTGGGGCTGATGGTGCGGATTGCGGACCGATATGCGGTGCGCCCGAGGGAGTGACAGGCTTGGGGGCTTTGTCTGCTATACCTGCGGCAAGCGCGCCTTTACCTGACGGATGTCATAAAACTTTCCGAAGAGCATTCCAATCAGGAGACCGGTTACATGGCCCGGCTTAGGATAGCCACCATATATCAGATCGAGCGTGACGCCTGGTAAAACTACAAGACAAATCAACGGCCAGACCGATTTTCGCTTGAGTGTACCAGAAAGCGCAAGAACTATTGCGCATCCAGCAAAGGCGAAGGTTGCCTGCGATGATCCCGTGCCAACATTCCACGGCGCTTCGGTAAGAATGGGGCTGATGACGGTGGCCGTGCCGCCTGCAACAAGCCAAATCAAAAACGTTCGCCATCCTCCGACGATTCTTTCTACCAGGCTTCCGATCAAGAACAGGCATAACGCATTGAGAAGCATATGAGCCTGTTTTGCATGGATGAGCTGAGCTGTTGCAAGACGCCAGAGTTGCAGGTTTTCGATATCCTCGAAGGTCGTACCGCCATATGTTCTAAGCACAGGCATTTTTACGGTGCTGAAAATCTGACCGGTGGCCAAATAGGAAACCGAAAGCGATGTGACGATTGTCAATAATGCCAGAGCCATGGAAATATTCAGGCGGCTTAAAATGAAACGCTGCTTCATTGGATAACGATGCTCTTAAATTGGCTTGTCTAAAATAGCGTGAAACGGTGTTTTTATTTAAGTTTTACCAGCCGGGAGTGTAGGCAATTTTCCGCTGATCGCAATATCGATTGATGCAAGATTAAAACAAAGTTTCGATCCTCTTCAATTGAGTTCAAGTCTGTTTCGCCAGTCATAACGGCTGATCGAAGAGGACTTGCAAAAATCGACACAGGCAGCGCAGCTGTAGAGTCGCGTTGCTTTTTCCTTAGCCGACATCATTTGCCGGACTTTATTTCTGAAAAAATCCCAGGAGATTTTCATGCACGTTTATCGCGGGCCGCGGCCTGCCACGCGCAAATTTGCCAATCTGGAACTGCGCGGCATTGCCTTCGATGGCTCGTTTTCCGGCTATGCCAGTGTGTTTGGCGAGGTGGATCTGGGGCGCGATGTGATTGAGCGGGGCGCGTTTCAGCGGTCTCTGCAGGAGCGTGGCGCTGCCGGTATTCGTATGCTGTTCCAGCATGATCCCGCGCAGCCCATCGGTGCCTGGCGCACCATCCGCGAGGATGAGCGCGGGCTCTATGTCGAGGGCGTGCTGGCGCCGGATGTGGCGCGGGCGAAGGAAGTTCATTCGCTGATGAAAACCGGCGCGCTGGATGGACTTTCCATCGGCTTCCAGACGGTGCGCGCGGGCAAGGCCGGACGCGATGGCGTGCGGCGCATTCTGGAGGCCGATCTGTGGGAAATCTCGGTGGTGACATTTCCCATGCTGCCCTCTGCCCGCGTTTCGGATGTGAAACACGCCCGGTTCTTTCGCGACCGCGAGACGGAGCTGGTTCGCACGATGCGCCGCGCGGCGAGGACGCTGGCGGCGGGGGTGTTTCGGGGGTGAGTGGGTGGGGCTCTCCGAGGGCGTCATACCCAGGCCTGAGCCACTGCTGTCCGGTTTAAACTGAGTGGATAGTTTGAGGCGAGAACAGCTCCCCCGCCCGTCACCCCGGCCCTGAGCCGGGGTCCAGAAGACGCGCGTTTGCGCGTCGAAAAATTCTTTCAGACCAAGGACTTGGTCTGGCTGGATCCCGGATCAAGTCCGGGATGACGGAAGTGGGGTTGCACCGTCGACACCCTGCGGCGAACGCCGTCGCGTGTCCCTGCTGGATTTGAAGGATGGAGCTGCAATGCATTCAAAGCCTTGCCTCGTATCCGCACATTTAAACCGGACAGCAGTGGGCTTGACCCGAGGATCCATAGACACCGCGACGGCAATGGATCCTCGGGTCAAGCCCACTGCTGTCCGGTTTAAATTTCTGGACAAGGCGCATGACATTGATTCTACTCGGTTTCAGACGTTTCGCGGCGATCTGGACACGAACAGGAGATCAACGTCATGCGCCACCAGAATAGCGTTTTTCATCAAATACAGAAGCATGTTCCCTGGCAGGTCTTCGAAGGGCTTGTGGATAAGTACAAGGGCGATCACAGGGTTCGGCGGTTTTCGATGAAGGACCAGTTGCTGGCGCTTCTGTTTGCTCAACTTTCCGGCGCGCAAAGCCTGCGCGAGATCGAGGCAGGGCTGTCGAGCCACCGCAACCAGCTTTATCATCTGGGTGCCCACGGCGTGGCGCGCTCCACCCTTGCCGATGCCAATGCCACAAGGCCTGCGGACGTCTTTGCCGATCTGTTTTCCCATATGGCGGCTGCCGCCAGCCGAAGAACCCGTCGCCATATCCGCGATGCGGTGCGCCTGCTCGACGCCACCCGCGTCGCCGTCTCCTCCATGAGCAATGGTTGGGCCGATATGGTCAGCGGGCGCAGAGCCGCCAAGCTGCATGTCGCCTACGATCCGAATGGCGACATCCCCATGGCGATGACCATGACAGGCCAGAGAACCAACGACATCGTGCCCGCAAAGGCCATGCCGATCGAACCCGGCATGACCTATGTCTTTGATCTGGCTTACTATGATTTCGCGTGGTGGGCAGCGCTGGACCGGGCAGGCTGCCGCTTCGTCACACGGCTTAAGACCAACACGCATCTTCAGGCCGCCACCGAACAGCCTCCAAGCGAGAGCGATCACATCCTGTGCGACAGGATCGGGCTGTTGGCACAACGCATGGCGCGCTCGAGACGCAATCCCTTTTCCGAACCGTTGCGCGAGATCGCGGTGCGGATCGACACGGGCAGGACCATCCGGCTCGTCACCAACGATCTGGATGCGCCAGCCGAAGAGATTGCCGAGCTTTACAAACAGCGCTGGCAGATCGAACTGTTCTTTAAATGGGTCAAGCAGAACCTCAGGATACGCCATTTCTTCGGAGCATCCGAAAACGCCGTGCGCATCCAGACCTATGTCGCCCTCATCGCCTATCTTGTGCTGCGCATGGCGCAGGCCTGCCAGAGCGCCATCACGCAACCGCTCACCTTCACCCGCCTCGTACGCCTCAACCTCATGCACAAAAGGCGATCCGACCAACTCCTTAAACCACCCACACAACCGTCCAAATCCCCAAACCAGATGGTGCTGATGTGGGACTGAAATTTAAACCGGACAGTAGTGGGTCAAGCCCGAGGATGACGCGAGTTTGTGGCGGGCTTCGGTGGCAAAGCGGACGTCAACATCCATGCAATTTTCCATTTTTTCAACAGAGGAAAACCTATGACAGAACAGACTTCTTCACACGGTGTCGCACCTCAGATCAAAGCCGTGCCGGATACGATGACGGCGGCGTTTGATGATTTTATGGAGGCGTTCGAGGCGTTTCGGGAGACGAACGATGAGCGGCTTTCCGATATCGAGCGCAAGATGAGCGCCGATGTGCTGACGCGCGAAAAGCTGGACCGCATCGACAAGGCTCTGGATGAAAACAAGCAGGCGATGGATGAGCTGACGCTGAAGCGGGCGCGACCGGCGCTGGGCCGCAGGGGCGGGGCATCTGCCGATACGCAGGAGCATAAGGCGGCCTTCGAGGCCTATATTCGCCGGGGCGAGGAAGGTGGCCTGCGCGATCTCGAGGCCAAGGCGTTTTCCGGCAGCGCGGTGGCGGATGGCGGGTATCTGCTGCCGAGTGAGACGGATAGCGATATTGGCAGGCGCATGGCGGTGGTTTCTCCGATCCGTGCCCTGGCCACCGTGCGGCAGGTTTCCGGCGCGGTGCTGAAGAAGCCCTTCGCGCTGAGCGGGCTTTCCACGGGGTGGGTTTCGGAAACGGCGGCACGCCCCCAGACCAACACGCCACAGCTTTCCGAACTGACCTTCCCGACCATGGAACTTTACGCCATGCCCGCCGCCACGCAGAGCCTGCTGGACGATGCGGCGGTGGACATCGAGGCGTGGATTGCAGCCGAGGTGGATATTGCTTTTGCCGAGCAGGAAGGGACCGCCTTCGTGAGCGGCGATGGCGTGAACAAGCCGAAAGGCGTTCTGGCCTATGACAAGGTGGCAAATGCCAGCTGGAGTTGGGGCAAGATCGGCTATGTCGCGACGGGCGCTGCCGGTGCCTTTGCCAGCAGCGGCGCGCAGGATGTGCTGATCGACGCGATCTATTCGCTGAAAGCGGGGCATCGCCAGAATGGCAACTTCATGATGAACCGCAAGACGCAGAGCACGCTGCGCAAGTTCAAGGACTCGACCGGCAACTACCTTTGGAACGCCCCGGCAAGTGCGGGCCAGGCGGCGACACTGCTGGGCTTTCCGGTGGCCGAGGCGGAGGATATGCCGGATATTGCCGCCGACAGCTTCTCCGTGGCCTTCGGTGATTTCCGCGCCGGTTATCTGGTGGTGGACCGCACGGGCATCCGCATTCTGCGCGATCCTTATTCCGCCAAGCCCTATGTGCTGTTTTACACGACGAAGCGCGTGGGCGGCGGGGTGCAGAATTTCGAGGCGCTGAAGCTGGTGAAGTTTGCGGCGAGCTAATTGTTTTCAATACTTCCACCATGTCGGGATTGGCCCGACATGGTGGAAGACGACGATAAGCGTCATTGCCCGTGGCACACCCCCCTCTGTCCTGCCGGACATCTCCCCCACAGGTGTAAAGACCGGACACATCCCTGACAGATGTTCGGAGACATCCCTGACAGTGCGGCCTAGCTTTCAAGGTTGATTTTTGCGACCTGGGTTGCGCCGAAGAAGACGCCGTAGAGGCCTGTGCGGTTGAGGGATCGGATGGCCAGGCGTTCGTTTCTGAAGGCGTTCGGCACCCGCCAGGTCTTGCCCTTGAAGCTGACATAGCCCTTGGTCGAACTGACGCAGCGAACGATCTCGCTTCTGTCGTAGATGGGCTCTGGAAGCTGGTTGGGAAATGCACGTGAGGAAGGCCGATAGCGGCTTGCGGGCACGGCCATGCCGAGCGCTTCGTGCGGGCGATGGTGATTGTAGATACGGCGCCAGCGGTCGAACGCTTTTTGGGCGTGGGCCTGATCCAAGAGCGTTGTGAAGTCCGTCACTTCCGCCTTGAGACTACGATGAAACCGTTCGTTCTTGCCACGACCCTGCGGATGATAAGGCCGGGAATGGATCAATTCGATGCCAAGCTTCAACAGCCAGACCCGCAGCCGCGTCCATTGATTGGGCACGCCCGCACCCCATGGATTGCCATTGTCGCAGTAAATGGCCATCGGCATGCCATAGCGACGAAAGATCGCCTCCAGCCTGGCCCGAACGGTCTCCAGCTGCTCGTTGGGGCAGGCTTCGATGGCAATGGCGAAGCGGGAGTGGTCATCGATGATGGTTAGGGGATAGCACCAGTTGCCACAGGCCATCTGGATGCGCCCTTTGAAGTCCATTTGCCAGAGGAGGTTGGGCGCCTCGCGCTCGAAGCGACCGTTTGCCATGCGCTCACTCGGTCGCGCCCCGATCCTGCCATGGCGGGAAAGAACGGCATGCACGGTGGAGACGCAAGGCGGCTCCATACCAAGGTCGCGCATTCGCCTTGCGATCTTGCGGGCACCCCAGGCCGGGTGCTCGTCACGAATATCGACGACACTGCGCTCCAGATCATCGGGGGTTCGAAAAGGGCTTGAATGCGGACGACGGGAGCGATCCTGCACGGTCTCTCCCGCCTTTGCCCGCCGCAGCCAAAGATACCCCGTCTGCCGACTGATGCCGAAACGCTTGGACAAAGCCGAAACATTGGCCCCCTCCAACGACGCAAGCATCACAAATTCGCTTCGCTGATCCACGACAGACACCTCCCGCCAAGCCATCCCGACCTCCTTTGCCACAGAGCAAAACTGTCAGGGATGTCTCCGAACATCTGTCAACTATGTCTCAAGGCTGTACAACAGGTGGGGAGATCGACTCGCCGCGATCGCTCGCTCATCTTGAAGGTTGAGAATGAAGCGAAGGTCGCGCCACTTGCCAATCTCCCCACCTGTGGGGGAGATGTCCGGCAGGACAGAGGGGGGTGTGCCACGGGCAATGATGGACAATAGTTGCCACGGCAACGACCCTGATTTCCACTTCCCGGAGACCCCATGACCTATGCACAAATCACTCCGCCCACAGCGGAGGCGGTGACGCTTGCCGATGTGAAGGCGCATTTGCGGCTGGATGGCGAGCATGAGGATGCGCTGCTGAGCGCGCTGATCCGCACTGTAAGGGAGCATCTTGAGCGCGGAACCGGGCTTTGCCTGATGCGCCAGACCTATCGGCTTTATCTGGACGAATGGCCGAAGGATGGCGTGATTCAGATTGCGAAGGGGCCGGTGCAAGCCATCGAAAAGATTCTGGTTTTCGACGATGCGGGCGATCCGCTCGACGTGACCGGGACCGACAGGCTTCTGGATGGCGAGGCCAGACCGGCGCGTCTGTGGCTGCGCCAGCCGCCCAACCCCGGCCAGCCGCTGAACGGTATCGAGATCGATTTTACGGCTGGTTTCGGCGAAAGCGGCGCGGATGTGCCCGATACGCTGAAGCGGGCAATGCTTATCCACATTGCACATATGTTCGCCTTTCGCGGGGTGGTGGCCGCTGCCGACCAGCCTGCTGGCGTGCCTGCGGGTTACGAGCGGCTGACTGCGCCGTTCAGACGAGTGGGATTGTGACCATGAACCTGACTTTTCTCGACCCCGGCCAGCTGACGGCGCGGCTGGACCTGGAGGCGCCGGAGGATGTGCCTGACGGGCAGGGTGGCGCGTTGAGCGAATGGCGGTTTCAGCGTTCGCTGTGGGCCGCCATCGAACCAGCCTCGCAGAGCATCTATGAGCGCGCATCTGCGGAAGGCGTGACCATAACCCACCGCATCTGGCTGGGCTTTCGCAACGATATTCAGGTGGGGATGCGGTTCAGAAAGGGTGCGCGCCTGTTTTCGATCAAGACGGTGACGGACCCGGATGAGACGGGTCGCTTCATCGTCTGCCGTTGCGAGGAGAGCAGCGAATGAGCGCGGGAAACGCCCTGTTGAGGGCCATCCATGCGCAGCTTTCCGCCGACACTTTGCTCAAGGGCATGATCGGTCCCGCCGGGCTGATCGACCGCTTGATGCCACGCACCGTGCTGCCCTGCGTGGTGACGGGTGAGCTGGAAAGCCGCGACTATTCCACCGCGTCTGAAAAGGGTGAGGAACACCTGCTGACGCTGGAAGTGTGGTGCGATGCGGGCGGGCGGAAAAAGGCGCAGGACATTGCCAGCCGCATCATGGTGCTGCTGGACGATGCCGCTCTGGTTCTGGATGACGGGGCCGTGCTGGTGAGCCTGTTCTATCGCTCCATGCGCAGCCGACGGGAGACGAAGGCACAGCAATTCGTGACGGAGATCAGGTTTCGGGCGGTGACGGAGTAGGGCGTTCGGCTGGCGATGAGGGCGCGGCGGGTTACCTCTCCCCCTGTGGGAGAGGAAGAAAAATCATGATCTTAGCTTTAGCTAAGTCTTAGATTTTTCAGGTGAGGGGTTACGCTTGAGGTCGCGGTACACCCCTCACTTGCGATTTCTAACACTTAGCTGACGCTAAGATGTTGAAATCGCTTTCTCTCCCACAAGGGGAGAGATAAGCCCGCCGCACCCCTCCGCATCATTTTTTCATTCCATTGAAAGGACAACATCATGGTGGCGCAGAAGGGGAAAGACCTGCTGCTGAAGATCGATAATGGCGGGACTTTCGTGACCGTTGCGGGGTTGAGGACCAAGCGGCTGGCGTTCAATGCCGAGACCGTGGATGTGACCGATGCGGAGAGTTCCGGGCGGTGGCGGGAGTTGCTTTCGGGCACGAGTGTTCAGCGTGCGGGGCTGACGGCATCGGGTATCTTCAAGGATCTACAAAGTGATGGGCTGGTTCGGACAGCGTTTTTCGCCGGATCGATACCCAGCTGGCAGATCGTCATACCGGATTTTGGCACGATTTCGGGGCGGTTTCAGATTACGGCGCTGGAATATTCCGGTCGCTACGACGGTGAGGTGCAGTTCGAGATCGCGCTGGAATCGGCTGGCGCAATCAGCTTCGGAGCCTTGTGATGGGGGCCGTGAATTTGGGGCGTGCCAACCGCCGTCGCGGCGAGGTCGAGGCGGTGCTGGATGGGGAGCGGCGTATCCTGTGCCTGACGCTCGGTGCGCTGGCAGAGCTGGAAACGGCATTCGCCGTAGACGATCTGACGGGCCTCGCCAGCCGGTTCGCCAGCGGGCGGATGAAGGCGGCGGACATGATCCGCGTCATCGGTGCGGGACTTCGCGGCGCGGGCAATGTGTTTTCCGACGATGATGTCGGCGCAATGAGCATAGAGGGCGGCATTGCCGGTTATGCAAGGATCGTGGGAGACCTCCTGACCGCGACCTTTGCCGGAACCGGCCCAGGGGAGGCGACAGCCGCTTCCCCTTGAAAGCCGCAGCAGGCAGGGGCAGCGGGCAGGAAGCACGGCCCTTTCCCTGGGAGCAGGTGATCCATGCCGGTCTCTGCCTGCTGCGGCTTTCCCCACACATTTTCTGGGCGCTGACACCGCTCGAATTCTTTGCGATGACCGGCGGAGCAAGGCCGAGGCCGGAAGGCCTTCGTGCCGGGATGGAGGCGCTGATGTTGCAGTTTCCGGATGGGTGATAGGAGCTTTGGCCTTCGGTATCCTCCGCATCACATCCGTCACAAAACAATTAAACTTCAGTCACTTATTCCCTAGATTTGAATCAGAAAGGCAGGCCCATGGCAGATGAGATGAGCTTTGCGGAGAGCCGGGATGAGGCGGAGGCTTTGGTTTCGGTGATGGACGATCTGGAGAAGCGGTCGCAGCGGTTCGGGGCTGCACTGACTTCGGCCTTGCAGGCGGCGACGGTTGGGGGGAAGGGGCTGGACAGCGTGCTGCAGGGGCTGGGTACGCGGCTTTCGAATATTGCGCTTTCTGCCGGGCTGAAGCCTTTGGAAAACATGCTTTCGGGGGCGGTGGGCAGTCTGACCTCGGGTGCGGGGTCGCTGTTTGCCTTTGCTGATGGCGGTGTGCCGGGGCGGGTGACGCCTTTTGCCGATGGCGGGGTGGTTTCCAGCCCGACGTTTTTCCCGATGGGTGGCGATATGGGACTGATGGGCGAGGCGGGACGCGAGGCTATTCTGCCGCTGAAGCGCGGGGCGGATGGTTCGCTTGGAGTTGCTGCTGGTGGGGGCGTTGGATCGCAGATCGTGTTCAATGTGACGGCGACCGATGCTGCGAGCTTCCGGCGCAGTGAGGGGCAGATCAGCGCGATGCTGGCGCGTAGTGTCGGGCGGGGGCAGCGGGGGTTATGAGTTTCGAGGGGAATCTGTCATTCGCGGCTCACCCCCCTCTGTCCTGCCGGACATCTCCCCCACCCCTTCGACAGGCTCAGGATGATGGTGGGGAGATCGGCTCGCGGCGGCGCTGAGCAAGCGGTTGGTGACGGGCTGATTTCTGGCTGACGTCAAATCAAAAAAGAATCCGGGATCAATATCATGGCAGCATTTCATGAAGTGCGGTTTCCATTGCGCCTGGCGCTGGGCACCAGTGGCGGGCCTGTGCGGCGGACGGATGTGGTCAATCTTTCCAACGGGCGCGAGAACCGGAACCAAAGGTGGCGCAATTCGCGGCGGGCTTACGATGCGGGCTCCGGGGTGCGTTCGGTGAGTGACCTTTATGCGGTGCTGGAGTTTTTCGAGGCGCGGGGCGGGCAGCTTTACGGGTTTCGGTTTCGGGACCCGGTGGATTTTCGATCCGGGCCGCCGCTGACCTTGCCGACGGCGGCGGATCAGCGGATCGGCACGGGAGATGGCGAGACCGCGCGGTTTCAACTGACGAAGACCTATGCCGATGCGGGCGGAGGGTGGACGCGGACGATTGCGAAACCCGTGGTTGGAACGGTGGTGGTTTCGGTGAACGGGGCTGCTGTTTCGGCGGAGGCTATCGAGATCGATCATGCCACCGGTGTTGTGACCTTCGGGGCGGGGCACATACCGGCGGCGGGGGCGGCGGTGCGGGCGGGTTTCGAATTCGATGTGCCGGTGCGCTTCGATATCGACCGGATCGACGTCAGCCTTAGTGCTTTCGAGGCAGGGCGCATTCCATCCATTCCGCTTGTGGAGATTTTGCCATGAAGACTGTGCCAACGGAGCTTGCCGCGCATTTGAGCGGCGAGGCGACGACCACATGCCATTGCTGGAAGGTGACGCTGCGCGATGGCAGCGTGCTGGGATTTACCGAACATGACGAACCACTGCATTTTGGCGGCGTGGCCTACCTTGCCGCAAGCGGATTTCAGGCCAGCGAAAGCGACAGCGAGACAGGTCTGGCGGCGAGCAGCGGCGAGGTGGCGGGTGGCTTTTCGAGCGAGGCGGTGAGCGAGGCGGACCTTGCCAGCGGGCGCTATGACGGCGCGCGGGTGGAACTCTACCTCGTCAACTGGAGCGCGCCGGAAGCGCAACACATGCTGCTGAAAGTGCGCGAAATCGGTGAGGTGACGCGATCCGGCGGGGCGTTCAAGGCGGAACTGCGCAGCTTCGCCCACCGTCTGAGCCAGCCGCAGGGACGGATCTACGGACGCCGGTGCGATGCGGCGCTGGGCGATGCCCGTTGCGGGGCAACGCTTGCGGGCTTTCAGGCCAGTGGCACGGTTCTGGGGGTTGATGGGCAGGGGCGGATAACGGTTGGTGGCCTCGGTGGCTTCGCTGAGGGCTTCTTCCAGCAGGGCAAGCTGAGGTTTGATAGCGGCGCGAATGCGGGAGTGAGCTTCGATCTGGACGACCATGCGAGCCAGAACGCGGTGACGACGCTGACATTCTGGCTGCCGATGGAAACCGCGCCGCAGCCGGGTGATGGATTTACGGTGACGGCGGGCTGCGACAAGAGCTTTGCCACCTGCAAGGCGAAGTTTGGCAACCACCTGAATTTCAGAGGCTTCCCGCACATGCCGGGGGCGGATTTCGCCTATTCCTATGTGACCAGCCGAACGCAGCATGATGGCGGAGCGCTGTTTTCATGAGTGTGATCGGGGAACGGGTTCTGGCGCGGACGGAAGGTTGGATCGGCACGCCCTATCGACATCAGGCATCGCTGAAAGGGGTCGGCTGTGATTGCCTTGGCCTTGTGCGCGGTGTGTGGCGGGAGATTTACGGGCAAGAGCCGGAGCTTCCGCCGCCCTATGCGCGCGACTGGGCCGAACGCGGCAGTGAAGACCGGCTGATGCTGGCGGCAGAGCGGCACTTTCAGCCCATCGAAAGCATGGCGGAGGCTTTGCCGGGAGACCTGCTGCTGTTTCGCTGGCAGGCGGATTGCGCGGCGAAACATGCGGGCATTCTGGCCGGTGCCGACCACTTCATCCACGCTTACGAGCAGGCCGCCGTGCTGCGCTCCGCGCTGGTGCCATCCTGGCGGCGGCGCATTGCGGGTATCTTTCGTTTTCCAGAGGTGTGAGCTTTGGCAACCCTAGTTTTTCAGGCGGCGGGTGCTGCTATCGGCAGTATTTTCGGGCCGGTTGGCGCGATCATTGGCAGGGCGGCGGGGGCGTTGGCGGGGAGTGCCGTCGATAGCGCGCTTTTCTCCTCCTCTCGCACGGTGACGGGTGCGCGGCTTTCGACGGCGCGGATTCCGGGGGCGGAAGAGGGGGCGGCGATTTCACGCGTCTATGGTACGGCGCGCATCGGCGGCACGCTGATCTGGGCGACGCGGTTCGAGGAAAGCGTGACGCGGGAGCGGCAGGGTGGAAAGAGCAGCAGTAGCAGCAGCACGACGGTTGAGACCTATAGCTACTATGCCAATCTGGCCATCGGGCTTTGCGAGGGCGAGGTGGCCATGGTGCGGCGCGTCTGGGCGGATGGGCAGGAACTGGACCTGACCGGCATCGAGATGCGCTTCTATCCCGGCAGCGAAACGCAACTGCCCGACCCGCTGATCGAGGCGAGGCAGGGGAGCGACAACGCGACCGCCTATCGCGGCATGTGCTATGTGGTGTTCGAGCGGCTGGCGCTGGAGAGTTTCGGCAACCGCATTCCGCTGCTGCAATTCGAGGTGCTGCGGCCAATCGGGACGCTGGAAAACCAGATACGGGCCATAACTGTTATTCCGGGTGCGACGGAGCATGGTTATGCGACGGTTGCGGTTTCCGAGCGGACGGGTGCAGGCGAAAGCCGCATTCTGAACCGCAACACGCTTGCAGCCGCGACCGACTGGAAGGCTTCCATCGACGAATTGCAGGCGCTTTGCCCGAATCTTGAAAGCGTGGCTCTGGTGGTGACGTGGTTCGGGACCGATATGCGGGCAGGTGAGTGCCGCGTGCTGCCCGGTGTGGAGGTTTCCTATCGCGACCGGGAAAGCGTGACATGGTCGGTGGCGGGGATGGGGCGTGCGCAGGCACGGCTGGTCAGCCGGAACGACGGCGGGGCGGCTTACGGAGGTACGCCGAGCGACAATTCGGTTCTGCAGGCGATTGCCGACCTGAAGGCGCGGGGGCTGAAAGTGTGTCTCTACCCTTTCGTGATGATGGATGTGCCTGCCGACAACGGCCTGCCGGACCCCTATGGCAAGGCAAGTCAGGATGCCTATGGCTGGCGCGGCAACATTACCTGCCATCCGGCAGCGGGCCAGCCCGGAACGGTGGATGGAACGGCTGTGGGCAGAACACAGGTTGCCACCTTCAGCAACCGCGCGGACGGGTATCGGCGCATGGTGCTGCATTATGCGGCTCTGGCGAAGGCGGCTGGCGGGGTGGATACCTTTCTGATCGGCTCCGAACTGCGCGGGTTGACGCGGGTGCGGGATGGCGCGGGGGCGTTTCCATTCGTGGAGGAGTTGGTGCGGCTTGCGGGGGATGTTCGGGCTGTGGTCGGTGCTTCGACCAAGCTGACCTATGCTGCGGACTGGAGCGAATATTTCGGTTATCAGCCCGCCGATGGATCGGGCGATGTGTTCTTCAATCTCGATACGTTGTGGGCGAGTTCCAACATCGATGCGGTGGGTATCGACAATTATATGCCGTTGTCCGACTGGCGCGATGAAGATGCGCTCGAGGAGGGGCTGGATGGTTTTCTCGGGCCGGATGACGGTGCCGGTTTTGCGCGGAGTATCGCAGGTGGCGAGGGCTATGACTGGTATTATGCCAGCGAGGCCGAGCGGGCGAGCCGGGTGCGCAGCACGATTTCAGACGGGCTGAGGGGCAAGCATTGGGTTTTCCGTTACAAGGATTTGCAGGGCTGGTGGCAGAACCGGCATTATGACCGCGTGAATGGCGCGGAGCGCGCCGAGCCGACGGGCTGGATGCCGGGCATGAAGCCGATCTGGTTCACCGAGCTTGGTTGCCCGGCAATCGACAAGGGGGCGAACCGGCCTAATACTTTCATCGACCCGAAATCATCCGAAAGCGCCTATCCGCATTTTTCCAGCCGCATGCGCTCCGATGGGCAGCAGCGCCGGTTTCTTGAGGCGCATCATGGGTATTGGCAGGGCGAAGACCGTTTGGCCGGGATGGTGGAGCCATCGCGTATCTTCGTCTGGACTTGGGATGCGCGGCCTTACCCCGCCTTTCCATTGGACAGTGAGACATGGAGCGACGGCACCAACTGGCGCACCGGGCACTGGCTGAACGGCAGGCTGGGTGCGACGACGCTGGCCGATCTGATTGGCCGCGTGCTGACGGAGCATGGCTTTGCCGATTTCGACGTGTCGGCGGTAACGGGGGATGTGGGGGGTTACGTGCAGGGAGACGTGACCTCTGCCCGCAGCCTGCTGGAGCCTTTGCTGGAAGCATTTCAGGTGGATGTGGTGGAAGACGGGGCAAGCCTGAGATTTGTCTCGCGTAGCAGGGCAGTTTCCAAGACAAAGGTTATTTCGGCCTATGCCGATATCGAGGACAGCGCGCTTTGGTCCGAAACGCGTGGGCATGACGGCGATTTTGCCGCCGAAGCGGTGATGACGGCGTTCAACCCGGCGCTGGATTACGAGCAGGCAAGCGTGCGCTCCCGCCGCATCGACAACGCCGGAAGCCGGGTGCTGCGTTACGATCTGGGTGCCGTGATTGCGCAGGAGACCGCGCAGAATGCGGTGGAAGCGCTGCTGCGCGACAACCGGCTGGCGCGGCGAAGCGTGAGCTTTTCCATTTCGCCGCAGGAGATCGATCTGGATGCGGGGGACTGCGTGCGACTGGCGGATGGACCGGCAGGCCGGTTTCTCATCAGCCGCATCGAGGACGGCGATGTGCGGCGGATCGAGGCGCGGGAGTTTTCCAGCGCATCGCAGAGCCTGACGAGCGAGAGTGAAACGCCGCGCACCAGCGCCGGTGGTGCATCTGATGGGTTCGACCCCGACATCGTGCTGATGGACCTGCCGCGCTTCGAGGCGGGAGAGGCGGCGCAGTTTGCGCGCGTGGCAGTCTATGCCAAGCCCTGGCGGCGCATGGCGCTTTCGGCCTCTGCCGGGACGGAAGGCTATGAGGGACGGGCGCTGCTGGAGCAGCCTGCGCGTATCGGTTCGCTGATCGGGACGCTGCCGGGAGGCTTTGAGGGACGGTTCAATCTTTCCGGCGCAATCAAGATCAGGCTGCCCTATGGCGAACTGTCTTCTGCAAGCGATGTGGCCGTTTTGAATGGCGCAAACCGGATCGCCATCCGCAGCGCAAGCGGTGAATTCGAGGTGGCGGCATTTGCGATGGCGACTGAGGTCGAGGCCAATATCTGGCAACTGACACGGTTGCTGCGCGGGCTGGCTGGCACGGAAGATGCGATGGCGGCGGGGGCGGTGGAAGGTGCCGAGATTATCGTTCTGGATGCGGGCGCGGTGCCAATGGGGCTGAGGGACGAGGAACGTGGCTTGCAACTGAACTGGATTTTGGAAGCGGGCGGCGCGCAGGTTTCCCGCGTCGGGCCCTTTGCCTTTGCGGGCGGGGTGAGGGCGCAAACGCCGCTTGCGCCGGTGCATCTGCGCGCGCGACGGGGTGCTGATGGAGTGCGCTTCAGCTGGGTTCGTCGTGGGCGAGTGGATGCCGATGGATGGGACGCCGCCGATATTCCGCTGGACGAGGCTTCCGAGCGATACCGGATCGAGATTCTCTCTGGCGCTGCAATTTTGCGCAGTGTCGAGGTGAGTGAGGCGACCTGGCTTTATGAGGCCGGATCGGAACTGGCGGATTTCGAGCAGGCGCAGACGCAGCTTGAAATTCGTATTCGCCAGCTTGGGCGCGCGGTGCCGCTGGGCATTGCCGCTCAGGCCATTCTTCAACTTTGATTTTCATCAGCCAAGGAAAGGATATTTTATGGATAGCATGAAGGCATGGTATCACTCCAAGACAATCTGGGGCGCACTGATTGCGGTGATGGCGCCGCTGCTGCATGTGGCCGGGTTGAACCTGACGGATGGTTACGAAAACGAGCTTGCGGAGGGGCTGGCGACGGTTGCCGGTGGCGTTGGCGGGTTGATTGCGCTTTACGGGCGATTGGCGGCGACGAGTGCGATCAAGTAGAGTTTATGGAGGAGGAGCGCGAAGGCGCTCCTTCTTCGACTCTGTTTTCTTTTCTACGGCCTGCGGCAAAGGTTTGGGATGAGAAAGAGTCTATTGCGATCAAAGACTTGATCGCGCTGGATCCCGCATCGAGTGCGGGATGACGGAGAGTGGGGAAGCGTTGCAGAGCCATCTGTATATCTGTGTTTCAGGGTTTGCTGCGTGCGGTCATCGTGCGGCTTTCCCAGCTTGAACCTGAGCAAAAGCCCACATTCATTTGCCATTCAGACGCTTTGGGCTACATATTGCCTCAAGAATTCGTTTTGACGTGCATCCGACCTTTCTGTGGAAGTTTTTGCAATGGCATCACCTCTTATCATCGCGACGCTGGTAGCCGGGCTTTCCGGCTTTTCTGCGCCGCAGGCTGATTTGCGGGCCGGTGCCTTTGAGGGGCAGGTGGTTCGGGTTGCCAGCGATTGCAGCGGGGCCGTATCCAAGGTGGTGCGTGAAACCGGCGGTCAGCTTCTTTCCGTCTATCCCTCCAATGATGGCCAATCCTGCGTAGTGACGGTGCTGGTGCAGGGCAATGGCGAGAGGCCGCGCAAGGTGACGATGCGCGTTCCTATGTAGCACGGCAGTTGCGTCCTCGTGATGGCGGGCTGCGATTTTGGTGTTCGTTCAATCCCCATCGAAATCTCCATAAATCTGCTATAGAAGCAATTCGGAATACCGGCTTGAGCGCCGGATGGAATGAAAGGGGCAGACATGCGCATTCTCGTGGTCGAGGACGATACGAACCTCAATCGGCAACTGACCGACGCGCTGAAGGAAGCGGGTTATGTGGTCGATCAGGCTTTCGACGGCGAGGAAGGCCATTATCTGGGCGACACCGAGCCCTATGATGCAATCGTGCTCGATATTGGCCTGCCGCAGATGGACGGTATTACCGTTGTCGAGAAATGGCGTGCCAGCGGCAAGTCCATGCCGGTCATTATTCTGACCGCGCGTGACCGCTGGAGCGACAAGGTGGCGGGTATCGATGCCGGTGCAGATGATTATGTGACGAAGCCCTTCCATGTGGAAGAAGTGCTGGCGCGTGTGCGTGCGCTGATCCGCCGTGCAGCGGGACATGCCTCCTCCGAGATCGTGTGCGGGCCGGTGCGTCTCGACACCAAATCCTCCAAGGCCACCGTCAATGGCACGACACTGAAGCTGACCTCGCACGAGTTTCGCCTGCTCTCCTATCTCATGCACCATATGGGCGAAGTGGTTTCGCGCACGGAGCTGGTCGAGCATATGTACGATCAGGATTTCGACCGCGATTCCAACACGATCGAGGTGTTTGTCGGGCGTCTGCGCAAGAAGCTCGGCGTCGATCTGATCGAGACGATCCGCGGTCTCGGCTACCGGATGCAAGCGCCGCAAGATGCGAAGTAATTCACTCACCGCACGCGTTCTGCTGCTGGCCTCCGCATGGTCTGCGCTGGCGCTGGTGGTGATTGCGGTGGTGATTTCGACGCTGTACCGGCAGGGCGTGGAGCGCAGCTTCACCGACCTGTTGCGCGCGCAGCTCTATAACGTCATCAATTCCATTACCATTTCCAACGAAAACACGCTGGCGGGCAGCCCTCAGCTCGGCGACTTGCGGTTTTCGCAACCGGATACGGGCTGGTACTGGGTGGTGGAACCGCTGGGGAATTTCCAGACGGCGCCGCTAGTTTCGTCCTCGCTCGGCGTTTCGACGCTGCCGGTTCCGAGCATTCTGGACGTACCCTTCGACAATCGCTACGAGCGCTATTACACCGTGACGGACGAGGCGGGGAACCGCGTGCAGGTGGCCGAAACCGAAGTGGTTCTGGACGGCGAGGGAAGGGCGGCGCGCTTTCGCGTGACGGGCAATCTTAATGTCGTCGAAGACGATGTGAAGGACTTTTCCAACAGTCTTTATCTGGCGCTCGCCGTGTTCGGTGTGGGCAGTCTTGTCGTCAACGGTCTGGCCATTCTCTATTCGTTGCGCCCGCTCGATCAGGCGCGTGCGGCGCTCGGCAAGGTTCGCGGCGGTGAGGCCGAGCGGCTGGAGGGGGAATTCCCGCGCGAAATCCAGCCGTTGGCCAATGAGGTCAACGCCCTGATCGACAGTAACCAGCGCATTGTGGAGCGCGCGCGCATGCAGGTGGGCAATCTGGCGCATTCGCTGAAGACGCCGATTGCGGTTCTGTTGAACGAGGCGCGGACGCTGGACAGCCAGCATGGCGATCTGGTGCGGGCGCAGGCCGATGCGATGCAGGCGCAAGTGCAATCCTATCTTTCCCGCGCGCGCATTGCCGCACAGCGCGGCTCCATTCTGGCGCGTGCGGAGGCGGAGCCTGCAATGGAGCGTCTCGTGCGTGTGATGCGACGGCTGAACCCCGACAAGGTGTTCGAACTCGACATCGAGCAGCCGGGCATGATCGTTGCCATGGAGCAGCAGGATCTGGAGGAAGTGGTCGGCAACCTTCTGGAAAACGCCGCGCGTTTTGCGCAGAACAGGGTCGTGGTGCGTGTGGCCAATGGGACACATCCATCATCCGATCCCGATGTAACACGGCGGGCCTGGATCGAGCTTTCGGTGGAAGATGACGGGCCGGGACTGGAGCCGGAACAGATTACCGAAGCGCTGAAACGCGGGCGCAGACTGGACGAAAGCCGCCCCGGCACGGGCCTCGGCCTTTCCATCGTCAGCGAAGTGGTTTCAGAATACCACGGAAGTTTCGCGCTCTCGCGCAGCGAAATAGGTGGGTTGAAGGCCGGTCTGCTTTTGCCGGGCCTTTCAAAAGAGCTTGCTTAACCGAGAAAAAAACAGCAAGAAATTCAAGCCGGAAGACCATGATGGGTCTGGGTGCGGTGAAGCGGGATTTGTGCTGTCGGGATGGTTTCTCGAAAGCATATGAAACCCGCGAACCGCTGGCAAAGATTTCGGTCAGACGCTGCAATGAAATGTCGAGAAGGAGTACGGTCGTGGGTGAGGTGATGGGCAATGCCGGAGTGGCGGGAATGGGCTCTTTTCTGACGCGGCCTGCCGTTCTTTCGCTGGTCCTCGTGTCCGTGCTGAGCTCCTGCACCACTTCCAACAACCGCATTTCCGGTGGTGGAATTCTGGGACGTGGCGCGTCTTCATCCACACCTTACATCGCCAGCCTGCAGGGCGGTATCGTTTCGCGCAGCGGCATTCAGCTGGACCGCAGCGACTTCAACAAGGCGCTGGAAGCCGAGTATCGGGCGCTCGAAACCGCGCCGGGCGGTCAGCCTGTGACATGGAGCGGCGACGCCAAGGGCGAGGTCGTTGCAAATGCGCCCTATCAGGTCGGCAACCAGAATTGCCGCCAATATTCCCACACAGTGACGCAGGGCGGACGCGAAGCGAAGGTGCGCGGCGCGGCATGCCGCAATGCCGACGGCACCTGGACGCCGCTGACCTGACGCCATCTCTCGCCGTCATTTGACTTGTGTCAAGGAGGGCGCGTGGGCGAGTGTGCAGAACGTGCTGCGGCCAAAGGCCTCAAATTCGTGTCATCCCGTTGCGGCTTGTTCCAAAGCAGCGCGCATTCGAGTAATTGAATCGGAATGTTCTGGATTCTCGTTGCCATATTGACGGCGGTCGTCGCCATTGTCCTCACTTACCCGCTGATGCGCAGCGGGCAGACCGCTATTGCTGATCGAGAAGGGGAGGTTGCGGTTTATCGCGACCAGCTTGCCGAGCTTCAGCGCGAGCGTGCCTCCGGGCTGATCGGTGAGACCGAGGCGGAATATGCGCGCGCCGAAATCGGTCGGCGGCTGCTGGCTGCGGCATCCGGCAAGGTGGACGATACGCCAGCTCTGACGCCGCGCAGGCACAATGCCATCGCAACCTTCGTGACCGTACTTCTGCCGCTGACGGGGCTCTGTCTTTACTTATATATGGGCAGTCCGAACCGCCCGGACATGCCGCTGGAAGCGCGTCTGGAAAACCCCGGCAACGACATGAACCTGCTGATCGCAAGGACAGAGCGGCATCTGGCGCAGAACCCGGAAGACGGGGCAGGCTGGGATGTTCTGGCACCAATCTACTTCAAGACACAGAGAGTGGGCGATGCCGAGATGGCCTATCGCAATGCAATCCGCATTCTCGGCGAGAACCCTGAGCGGTTGACAGGACTGGGCGAGACGCTGGTTGCGGCCAATCAGGGCATCGTCATCGAAGACGCGCGCTCGGCCTTCGAGGATGCCGAGAAGCTGCGCCCCGGCAATCCACGGGCGCAATTCTATCTGGCGCTTTCGCTGGAGCAGGCGGGCAAGATGCCGGAGGCGCGCGAGGCCTTCGCTTCGATCCTGAAAGCATCTCCTGCGGGTGCGCCGTGGATTCCGCTCGTTCAGGCGCATTTGCAGGCAACGGGTGGAGATGCGGTTGCTGCTGCATCGAAAGCCGAAGCGCCGGGTGGGCCAACGGCTGACGATATTGCGGCGGCCAACGATATGACGCCTGCCGACCGGCAGGCGATGATTGCCGGAATGGTCGAAAGCCTGGACAGCAAGCTCAAGGAAAACCCTGATAATTTCGAGGGTTGGATGCGGTTGGTACGATCCTACGCGATGCTGAACGATGGAGATAAGGCGAAGGAAGCGCTGCGCAATGGCCTGAAAGCGTTTCCGCCTGAGGGACAGCAGGGCAAGCAGCTTCTGGCGCTGGCGCAGCAACTGGGCGTGGCTGCTGAGGGAGTGACGCAATGACCCGCAAACAGAAACGACTGGCAATCATTGGCGGCGGTGTGAGTTTCATCATGGTTGCCGTATTGCTGGTGATGTTCGCCTTCGGCCAATCCATCGCCTACTTCTACATGCCCGCCGATCTTGAAAAAACAGCCGTTGCGCCGGGAACACGCATCCGCCTTGGCGGGCTGGTGGCCGAAGGCTCGGTCAAGCGTGGCGAGGGGCGGACGGTGAGCTTTGCCGTGACCGACGGCTCCGGCACGGTGCCGGTGAGCTATACCGGCATATTGCCCGACCTGTTTCGTGAAGGCCAAGGTGTTGTGACGGAAGGCGTTTTCGACGCTGCGACACATGCGTTCGTGGCAGACAGCGTGCTGGCCAAGCATGACGAAAACTACATGCCGAAGGAAGTGGCAGACAGGCTGAAAGACAAGGGCCTCTGGCAGCAGGGGCAGGATGGCAACAAGACCGGGGCAACGCAATGATTACGGAAATCGGTCACTACGCTCTCATTCTTGCGCTTGCAGTCTCGTTAGTGGTCTCTGTTCTGCCCGTGATCGGCGCGCGCCGCCATGACCAGGCGATGATGGATGTCGCTTCCATCGGCTCGCTGATCATGTTTCTTCTGGTGGGTCTGAGCTTTGCGGCACTGACGCATGCCTATGCGATCTCCGATTTCTCCGTCCGCAACGTTTTCGAGAATTCGCATTCGCTGATGCCGATGATCTACAAGCTGACCGGCGTGTGGGGAAATCACGAAGGTTCGATGCTGCTTTGGCTGCTGATTCTGGTGTTTTTCAGCGCGCTCGTGGCGGTCTACGGGCGCAACCTGCCGGACACGCTGAAAGCCAATGTGCTTGCGGTGCAGGCGTGGATCAGTACGGCGTTTCTGCTGTTCATTTTGCTCACCTCAAACCCCTTCATCCGCCTCGATCCCGTTCCGGCGGAAGGGCAGGATCTGAACCCGATCCTTCAGGATTTCGGCCTCGCGATCCACCCGCCGCTG
Source organism: Agrobacterium larrymoorei (assembly GCF_005145045.1). NCBI lineage: Bacteria > Pseudomonadati > Pseudomonadota > Alphaproteobacteria > Hyphomicrobiales > Rhizobiaceae > Agrobacterium > Agrobacterium larrymoorei. The sequence continues at coordinate 2,211,929 of NZ_CP039691.1, read as the reverse complement.
CTTTATCTCGGCTATGTGGGCTTTTCCGTCTGCTTCTCCTTTGCTGTCGCAGCCTTGATGGAGGGCCGGATCGATGCCGCCTGGGCGCGCTGGGTTCGGCCATGGACGCTGGCCGCCTGGACGTTTCTGACGGCGGGTATTTCGATGGGCTCCTACTGGGCCTATTACGAGCTCGGCTGGGGCGGCTGGTGGTTCTGGGATCCGGTGGAAAATGCCTCCTTCATGCCGTGGCTTGCGGGCACGGCGCTGCTGCATTCCGCGCTGGTGATGGAGAAGCGCGAGGCGCTGAAAATCTGGACCGTGCTTCTGGCGATCATGACGTTTTCGCTGTCGCTGCTCGGCACCTTCCTCGTGCGTTCGGGCGTGCTGACATCGGTGCATGCGTTTGCGACCGACCCGAGCCGCGGCATATTCATTCTCTGCATTCTTATGATCTTCATCGGCGGCGCGTTCTCGCTGTTCGCCTGGCGCGCTCCAGCGCTGAAGGCGGGCGGGCTGTTTGCGCCGATTTCGCGTGAAGGCGCACTGGTCCTCAACAACCTGATCCTGACCGTTTCCACCGCAACCGTTTTGATCGGCACGCTCTATCCGCTCATTCTGGAAACGCTGACCGGCGAGAAAATCTCCGTTGGTGCACCGTTCTTCAACCTGACCTTCGGTCTGCTGATGGTGCCGATCCTGATCGTGACACCCTTTGGGCCGATGCTGGCGTGGAAGCGCGGCGATTTGTTGGGTGCGTTTCAACGGCTGTACGTTGCGGCTGCACTTGCCGCGCTGGCGGGGCTTGCGCTGTGGTACATCGAAAATGGCGGGCCGGTGCTGGCAGCTCTCGGTATTGCAGCGGGCTTCTGGCTGATCTTCGGTGCGCTGGCCGATCTATGGTATCGCGCCAATTTCGGCAAACTCGCGTTTGGCATCGCGTTCCGTCGCTTGAAAGGACTGCCGCGCTCTGCCTTTGGGACGGCGCTGGCGCATATCGGCCTCGGTGTCACGGTCCTCGGCATCGTCATCGTCACGACGTTCGAAACGGAAACCGTGATCGAGATGAAGCAGGGCATGACGGTGGATGCGGGTGGTTATAGCCTCACCTTCGACGGCATCCGTCACCATGTCGGCCCGAATTACACCGAAGATCGCGGACATTTTACCGCGCGCAAGGGCGGCGCCGAGGTTGCCGATGTCTGGTCATCCAAACGCCTCTACACGGCGCGGCGCATGCCGACGACCGAGGCGGGCATCATGACCTTCGGGCTTTCGCAGCTCTATGTTTCGCTGGGCGACCCGATGGACGATGGCGGCATCGTGGTGCGCATCTGGTGGAAACCCTTCATCATCTGCATCTGGGGCGGTACGCTGTTCATGATGCTTGGTGGTTTCGTTTCCCTGTCCGATCGCCGCCTGCGCGTTGGCGCACCGAACCGAAAGGCGAAGGCTGTAAAGGCTCCGGTGTTGGGGGCTGCGGAATGACCATTGGGTCGCTGCCTTCATTCTTGTTCCCTGGATCAAGTCCGAGGATGTCACAGTCATTCACGGCGCGGACGCGCCGTGGCTGGATTCCTGTGACAAGCACAGGAATGAAGGGAGCTTTTTGGGCTCTCCTCGTCACAATCATGAGCACGCTCCCATCCTTCGCCTTCAACCCTGATGAGGTTTTGTCCGATCCGGCGCTGGAAGCACGGGCGCGGGGTCTGACATCGCAACTGCGCTGCATGGTGTGTCAGAACCAGTCCATCGACGACAGCAATGCAGAGCTTGCGCGTGACCTTCGCGTGCTGGTGCGGGACCGGCTGACACAGGGCGATAGCGATGAAGCGGTGATCAATTACGTCGTGTCGCGCTACGGCGAATTCGTGCTGCTGAAACCGCGCCTGAGCGCAAGGACGGTGCTGCTCTGGGGTGCCCCAATCGGCCTGATTACGGTAGGCGCGATCTGCGTCTTCGTCTTTTCCCGCCGTCGCGCGGTGATGGCCGAAGGGCAGAAATTGACGGCGGATGAAGAAGCGCGGATTCGCGAGCTTCTTGAAAAATAAGCACTTAGTTTCGTTTTCTGAATCAACTCGACAATATTACGGATTTTTCATTCGCTAGACACTTCGCTGTAAGGTGAGGGCTCCTATATCTTTCCTCATCCACCGCTTCCCCCGATCCTCCGGGGCTCCAGTCTGAATGAAGAAAGAAGGTAGTGCCATGTCTAACTCGCAAAACGGACGTCCCTCGTTGAAGACCATTCTCAAGTCTTCCGCTGTTGGTGGTCTCGCGGCTCTCATGCTGACCACAGGCGTCGCAGGTCCGATTGTCCATTCCTTTGCAGCCCCCGTTGAAGTGACCGCTCCGCAGGTGCCGAGCTTCGCCAGCGTGGTGGATGCCGTTTCTCCTGCCGTTGTTTCGATCCGCGTCCAGTCCAACGTCCAGCCCGCTTCCGACGATAACAGTAATTTCTCCTTCAATTTCGGCGGTCGTGGTCTTGACCAGCTGCCTGATGACCACCCGCTGAAGCGCTTTTTCAAGGAATTTGGTGGCCCCGGCTCCGGCGATGACAAGCGTGCCGACCGTGGACCGAACCGCCACCGTGATGGCAAGGGTCCGCTTCGCCCCGTTGCGCAGGGCTCCGGCTTCTTCATCTCCGAGGACGGTTATGTCGTGACCAACAACCACGTCGTGGATGACGGTTCCGCCTATACGGTCGTTATGAATGACGGCACGGAATACGATGCCAAGCTGATCGGTCGTGACAGCCGTACCGACCTTGCCGTGCTGAAGGTCGATGTGAACCGCAAGTTCACCTATGTTCAGTTTGCCGATGACAGCAAAATCCGCGTTGGTGACTGGGTCGTTGCAGTCGGTAACCCCTTCGGTCTTGGCGGTACGGTGACGTCCGGTATCGTTTCGGCCCGTGGCCGTGACATCGGTTCCGGTCCTTATGACGACTACATCCAGATCGATGCGCCTGTGAACCGTGGTAACTCCGGTGGCCCGGCCTTCAACTTGAATGGCGAAGTGGTCGGTATCAACACCGCGATCTTCTCGCCTTCCGGCGGTAACGTCGGTATCGCCTTCGCAATTCCAGCTTCCGTTGCCAAGGATGTGGTGCAGGACCTGATGAAGGACGGCAAGGTCGAGCGTGGTTGGCTCGGCGTGCAGATCCAGCCTGTCAGCAAGGATATCGCTGAATCGCTCGGTCTTTCCGAGGCCAAGGGCGCACTCGTCGTTGCACCGCAGGCCGGTTCGCCGGGCGACAAGGCTGGTATCAAGCAGGGCGACATCATCACCGCCGTAAATGGCGATCCGATCAAGGATGCCCGCGATCTGTCCCGCCGTATCGGTGCCATGGCGCCTAACAGCAAGGTCGAGCTTTCGCTATGGCGCAGTGGCAAGTCGCAGTCCGTCACCGTAACGCTCGGTGATCTGGCGAGCGACGATGCGTCGAAGGCAAGTGCCACGCAGGACGACAGCAAGGGTGGCGGCCAGACTTCCAGAGAGAAGGTTCTGTCGAGCCTTGGCCTGACCGTTGCTCCTGCCGATGACGGCAATGGCCTTGCGATTACCGATGTCGATCCGGACTCCGATGCCGCTGCCCGCGGCTTGAAGACCGGCGAAAAGATCACCTCGGTCAACAACCAGCAGGTCGCTTCCGCTGCCGAAGTGGAAAAGGTTCTCGAACAGGCCAAGAAGGACGGTCGTTCCAAGGCTCTGTTCCAGATCCAGACGGACGATGGCAGCCGGTTCATTGCTCTGGATATCAACGCAGGTTGATGTTTTGACGTTGGGATTGCCGGGTCAACCTGGCAGTCCCTTACTTGCATGATGAGTTCGAGAGGCATGCTTTCCTCTCCGTCATCCCGGCCCCGAGCCGGGATCCAGTGTGATCAGTCCTGATCGCAGAGAGTTTTTGCCACGCGGACGCGTGGCAGCTGGACCCCGCATAAAGTGCGGGGTGACGGTGGGTAGAGCGGGCTTCTGGTAAAAACCTTTATTGCTTCACGATTAACGGGAGCCCATCTCATGGAAAGTAATCTGCATAACGTTCAGGGCGAACCTCTTTCCGGTTGTGCGGTGGATGGCGTGGACGCTATTGTTCCACACATGAAGATTCTTGTGATTGAAGATGATCTGGAAGCCGCCGCCTATATGACGAAGGCATTCCGCGAAGCCGGTATCGTGGCGGATCACGCCAGCGATGGCGAGAGCGGGCTTTTCATGGGCGGCGAGAATTCCTACGACGTGATGGTGATCGACCGTATGCTGCCGCGGCGGGACGGCCTTTCCGTGATTTCCGAACTGCGCAGACGCGGTATCGAAACGCCGGTGCTTATCCTTTCCGCTCTCGGCCAGGTGGACGACCGCGTGACGGGTCTGCGCGCCGGTGGCGACGATTATCTTCCCAAACCCTATGCTTTCAGCGAGCTTCTGGCCCGCATCGAGGTGCTGGGCCGCCGCAAGGGCAAGCCCGAGCAGGACATGATCTACCGCGTCGGCGATCTTGAACTCGACCGCCTGTCGCATGACGTGCGCCGCAACGGCAAGGAAATATTGCTGCAGCCGCGCGAGTTTCGGCTGCTGGAATATCTGATGAAGAATGCCGGGCAGGTTGTGACGCGCACCATGTTGCTGGAAAATGTCTGGGACTACCACTTCGACCCGCAGACCAATGTCATCGACGTACACGTATCGCGGCTGCGGTCCAAGATCGAGAAAGACTTCGACAAGCCGCTGCTGAAGACCATTCGCGGTGCGGGCTATATGATGAAGGACGAAGGGTAGCCGATGGCTCCACGCCTGCGCCTTGTCTTCAGCTCCACCGCCGTCCGTCTTTCAGCGCTTTATATTCTGCTGTTCGCGCTCTGCGCGGCCTTCCTCGTTTTCTATGTGACGGCACTTTCCGAGCGGCTGCTGAACCAGCAGACGCGCGATGCCGTGTTGCAGGAGGTGGGCGACGTTCAGCGCATTTACAATCGCGGCGGCATCAACCCGCTTTTGAGAATGATGGAGCGCCGGGCCCGCCAGCCGGGCGCGAGCCTTTATGTGATTGCCGGGCCCAACGGTGAAATTCTGGCGGGCAACGTGGCTTCGGTGCAGCCGGGCGTGTTCGACAAGGAAGGCTGGACGGATTTTCCCTTCACCTATGAGCGCTATTCCGAAAGCGGCGACAGCATAAAGCATATGGCGACGGCCAATATTTTCATTCTCGATAATGGCCTGCGCATTCTTGTCGGGCGCGATCTGGGCGAGCCGACGAAGTTTCGTCTGCTGGTGCGTAATGCGCTGATGGTGGCGCTTGCCATCATGGGCGGCGGGGCGCTGATCATCTGGTTCGCGATTGGCCGCAACGCGCTGAAACGCATCGACCGCATGTCGGTGGCGACCAAGAAAATCATGGGGGGTGATCTTTCGCAGAGACTGCCTCAGGGGCGTTCGGGCGACGAATTCGACCGTCTGTCGGGTTCGCTGAACGCCATGCTTGGCCGGATCGAAAAGCTGAATGAGGGGCTGCGGCAGGTTTCCGACAATATTGCCCACGACCTGAAGACCCCGCTGACGCGGCTGCGCAACAAGGCTGCCGGTGCGCTGGAAGATCGTGACGAGGATAAACGCCGCGCAGCGCTGGAAGGCATCATTGCCGAATCCGACCAGCTGATCCGCACCTTCAATGCGCTTCTGATGATCTCCCGCGTCGAGGCTGGCTCCATTGCCGCCGAGATGACGGATGTCGACATCTCCGCCATCGCCGAAGATAGCGCCGAGCTTTACGAGCCGGTGGCCGAGGAAGAAGGCCTGACGCTGACGGCGGATATCGTGCCGGGGCTAGTTGTTCAGGGAAATCGCGAACTTATCGGGCAGGCGCTGACCAATCTCATCGACAACGCCATCAAATATGCGGGTGGTCAGGAGGGCGAGAAGCGGCTTGCCGTGCGGCTTATCCAGAGTGACGAGGGTATTGTGCTTTCCGTTGCCGATAACGGGCCGGGCGTGCCGCCGGAGAAGCGCGCCGAAGTCATCAAACGTTTCGTGCGTCTGGATGAAAGCCGCTCCAAGCCCGGCACGGGTCTTGGGCTTTCACTGGTGGAGGCGGTGATGGAGCTTCATGGCGGAGAGCTGCGGCTTTCCGATACCGATGCTGACAACGGGCAAGCGCCGGGCCTTACTGTTTCGATGGTCTTTCCTGTTTCTAAACCTTAGAGCGTTTCCTTGTTAAATGGAAACGCTCTAGGGTTATTTTTCTCTCCCTCATTCCTGCTACAAGGACAGGAATGAGGGAGGGGTAAGAAGCCATTCCAATTGGCTCGCAGTCAGGGAGAGAGACATTGACAGATGCAGTGCCTGCCGAAATGCGGCTGGATGAGGTGCGGTTGGATGCAATCCGAACCTTTACGCAGACGGAACTGAAATCGGTTCTTTCCTCCCTCAAGGATATCGCCAAACGCGAAACGGCTGTTGCGGATTTGCTGGCAAGTGACGATCCGCTCAAGGATTTCGTTGCCAATGCCTTTACTCTATCTCCTTACCTGCGCGATGCGGCGGTTGCCGATGAAGGGCTTTTGACGCTTGCCATTTCCGAGCCTGTCGAGACGGCGCTGGCGAAGCTGGTGACGGAGGCGCGCGATTGCTGGCGGCCCAACGGCGAAGGCGGCATTCCCACTGAGGCGGAGGTGATGACCAGCCTGCGTGTTGCCAAGCGCAGGCTTTCCTTTATTGCCGCACTGGCCGATCTTGGACGAGTGTTTACCGCGCGCGACACGACGCGCTGGCTGAGCGATATGGCGGATGCGGCACTGGCGGCGGCTATCGACCACCTGCTGCTTGCCAACCACAATAGCGGCAAGCTGAAGCTGAAGAATGTGGATGCGCCAAGCGAGGGCTCCGGGCTTGTGGTGCTGGGCATGGGCAAGCTGGGCGCTCGGGAACTCAATTACTCATCCGACATCGACGCGGTGGTGTTCTTCGAGCCATCCGCGGGCATCGTGCCGGATCCGCTGGATGCGCTGGAAACCTTCGGGCGGATGATGCGCAGGCTGATAAGGATCATGCAGGAGCGCACCGCCGATGGTTACGTGTTCCGAACCGACCTGCGGCTGCGGCCCGATCCAGGGTCCACGCCGCTTGCCATTCCGGTGGAGGCGGCGCTCACTTATTATGAGGGCAGGGGGCAGAACTGGGAGCGGGCCGCCTATATCAAGGCGCGGCCTGTGGCGGGCGACATCAAGGCGGGCGAGGGCTTCCTGCGGGAACTGACGCCTTTCGTTTTTCGCAAATATCTGGACTATGCGGCCATTGCGGACATCCACTCCATCAAGCGGCAAATCCACGCTCACAAGGGCCATGGCGCGATTGCGGTGAAGGGGCATAATGTCAAACTCGGGCGTGGCGGTATTCGCGAGATCGAATTCTTCGCGCAGACGCAGCAATTGATTGCGGGCGGGCGCATGGCGCCGCTGCGCGTGCGCTCCACGCAGGAAGCGCTGGCGGCGCTAACGGAGGCAAAGTGGATTGATGCCGATACGCGCGATCGGCTGACGGACGCCTACTGGTTTCTGCGCGAGGTGGAACACCGCATCCAGATGGTGCGGGACGAGCAGACGCATATTCTGCCCGAAACCGAAGCCGAGCTGAAGCGCATCGCCTTCATGCTGGGCTTTGCCGACACGAAGAGTTTTTCCGAAAAGCTGGAGGAGGTTCTGCGGCTGGTGGAGCGGAAATATTCCGCACTGTTCGAGCAGGAAACCAAGCTTTCCGGCGAGAGCGGCAATCTTGTTTTCACCGGCCAGAAGGATGACCCGGACACGCTGAAGACACTGGCGCGGCTGGGCTTCGAGCGCCCGGAAGACATGTCGCGGGTTATCCGCACATGGCATAATGGCCGCTACCGCGCCACGCAGTCCGTAGAGGCGCGCGAGCGGCTGACGGAATTGACACCCGACTTGCTGAAGGCTTTCGGGGCGAGCAAACGGGCGGATGAAGCGTTGCTGCGCTTCGATAATTTCCTTTCCGGCCTGCCTGCGGGTATCCAGCTTTTCTCGCTGCTGGGCAACAACCCGGCGCTGCTTTCCCTGCTGGTGACCATCATGTCATCTGCGCCGCGGCTGGCGGAGATCATCGCGGCGCGTCCGCATGTCTTCGACGGCATGCTGGACCCGGCGCTGATGACGGAAATTCCGACGCGGGATTATCTCTCGCTGCGCATGAAAAGCTTCCTGTCCGCTGCGCGACACTACGAGGATATTCTCGACCGGTTGCGCATATTCGCCGCCGAACAGCGCTTCCTCATCGGTGTGCGCCTGCTGACGGGCGCGATTACCGGGGACGTTGCGGGCCGTGCCTTCACCCATCTTTCGGACCTCGTCATCGAAGCCTCTCTCAACGCCGTGCTGGTGGAGATGGAGGCGGCGCATGGCCGGTACCCCAGCGGGCGCGTTGCGGTGATGGGCATGGGCAAGCTCGGTTCCTTCGAGCTGACGGCGGGTTCGGATGTCGATCTCATACTGCTCTATGATTACGACGATGCGGCTGCCGAATCCGACGGGGCAAAACCGCTCGATGCGGTGCGTTATTTCACCCGCGTAACCCAGCGGCTGATCTCGGCGCTTTCCGCGCCGACGGCGGAGGGCGTGCTTTATGAAGTGGATATGCGGCTTCGGCCCTCGGGCAATAAGGGGCCGGTGGCGACGCGGATTTCCACCTTCGAGAAGTATCAGCGCGAAGAGGCATGGACCTGGGAACATCTGGCGCTTTCCAGAGCCAGATTGATCTGCGGCGATGCGACCTTGATGGAGGACGCACAGCGCATCATCGAATCCGTGCTATCGCAGAAACGCGATGTGGCGAAAATCGCAGCCGATGTGCAGGAGATGCGCAAGCTGATCGGCGAGGAAAAGCCGCCGGTCAATGGCTGGGATTTCAAGCTGATCCCCGGCGGGCTGGTAGACCTCGAATTCATCGCGCAATATCTGACGCTTATCGCTCCGGTGAAGGAGCTACCGGCGCATAAGGCTGGCGAAAGCACTTCGGATGTTCTCAAACGCGTTGCGCCCGCTGCCATGGAGCCGCAGGCGCAGGATGACTGCATCGAGGCCATGCGGCTGTTCACCGAGTTGTCGCAGATCATCCGGCTTTGTATCGACAGTGATTTCGAGCCGAAGCAGGCCCCTGCGGGGCTGATCGACCTCGTATGCCGGGCTGTGGAATTGCCCGATATTTCCACTGTGGAAGGCGAAGTGAAGCGCCTGTCCAAAGCTGTGCGCAAGACGTTTCAAACGGTTTTGAAGGAGGCTGGATAGCGTCTTTGTCATCTGCATGTCATGCGGCCTTCCTAAGCCGTGACGGATTATTTCGTCCCATGGAGTTCAAAGATGACCTTTATCCCTTGTTCTGGTGCGCGGTTGCTGCGGGTTGCGCTGCTGGCTTCCACCACCACCCTGTTCTTTTCATCAGCTGTTTTCTCCACTGATCTGCCGCCGCCGCCCAAGGGCGTGGGGCACGCTGCCATTGTTGCCGAACCTCAGGGTTCCGCGCCGCTTTCGCTGCTGGACAACTACAAGAACCAGACGGGCAAGGATGCGTCGGGCAAGGAAATCAACAAGTACGATCCCAAGGTCAATCCGGTGATCGGGCTGCTTTCGGGCTTCGACAAGATCTGGACGGTTGGCGATGAGGCCTGGGCGAATGGCGGCGCCAATGGTGATGGCCCGACCGATTTCAGCAAGGTCAAAATCGTCGATCCGAAAATCTGGTCCGAGAACATGGCTTATGTTCTGGCCGTTTCCGGCAAGGACCGCCCGGCATCCATGGCGCTGAGCGCCTATCTGGATGACCGCCGCTCGCAAAATTACAGCGTGATCGATGGGCTTGGCCCGCTTGCTGATTGGTATAAGCAAGGCTCTGGCGCAACGACGACGATCAATCACACCCTGGCCGATTTCAAGGTGAATGACGTCCTGACGACCAAGGAAGACGATAAGGGAACCGAGGCCGGTACGGATAAATCCGAGCTCAAGACCTTCGTTGCATTTCTAAACGATCTGCGCGGGCCTTTCGCTTCCACATCGCCCGCTAAGGCCTATTACACATCGCCGCGCCCATGGCGGATGACCGATACGGGTGAGGTGAAACAGACCGGCACGGAAAAGATTGGCGACAAGGAATTCGAAGCCTATGACACCAATGTCGAGGTTGTTCCAGCCCTTCGCGTCGTTCGCGAAACGCGTGGCCGCCAGAAGGATGGCGGCTTCCCGAGCGGCCATACCAATGCGGCCTATCTTGCGGCAATCGCCTATGCCTATGCGGTGCCGGAGCGTTACGCCGAACTTCTGACCCGCGCTTCCGATCTCGGTGAAGATCGCGTGGTTGCCGGTATGCATTCGCCGCTGGACGTGATGGGTGGACGCATCATGGCAACGGCCATTGCTGCGGCCTATCTCAACGATCCGGCTTCTGCCGAGTTGAAGAAAAAGGCGTTCGATGAAGTGCACGCCTATTTTAAGACCAAGCTGAAGAACGGTGAAACGCTTTATGGCGTTGCCCATAGTGATGCGAATGACCGATTTGCCGATGCTGCTGCCAACAAGGCCGTGTACAGGCAGCGCATGACCTACGGCTTCAGCCGCTCGGACATGCAGCAGGAGCAGGAGGTGGTCGTGCCTGAGGGCGCAGAGGTGCTGCTGGAGACGCGTCTTCCCTATCTCTCCGCAGAGCAGCGCCGGGCCGTGCTCGCATCCACCACCATCGTTGGCGGTTATCCGCTGATCGATGATAGCCAGGGCTGGGGCCAGCTTGATCTCGTGGCGGCAGCTGGGGGCTTTGGCTCGTTCGACGGCGATGTGCGCGTGACCATGAATTCCGACGCTGGCGGCTTCAACGCCGCGGATCGCTGGACGAACGATGTGGCCGGTCCCGGCCTTCTCGAAAAGGCTGGTTCAGGATCGCTGACCATAGCTGGCAACAACAGCTATAGCGGCGGCACTGTTCTGAAAGATGGCGAGTTGATCGCAGCATCTGCGACTGCCTTCGGTACCGGCACGATCTATGTCGAAGGTGGCACGCTGCGTGGACCTGATGGCGTTTCGCTGCAAGCCCCGGCGGACTTTACGCAGAGCGGCGGCACGCTGAGCCTTGACTTGACGAAGGTGGAAACGCCTGCGCTGATAGTTGGTGGCAAGGTGGTAATCGGCGGCGGCGATCTTGCGCTGTCATTTGCTAAAAAGCCAGCCAAGGGAAGCATCTACCGCGTCATCACAGCCGACAAATTGGACGGTCGGTTTGCCAAGGTGACGGCAAATGATGGCGTGGAACTGCATCCGCTTTACACGCCGAATGGCCTTAGCGTCGAAATTCGCTGATCGTTTTGAAATGGCGCTGCCGGGGATTTCCGGTAGCGCCGTTTTTGTCCGGGAAAACTCCAGGCATTTTACGTCAGCAAGTTGTGCAGATGCGATCTGAAATCTTAAAGTGGTTCTAGTTGTTGAAAGAGGTTTCAAATGATTGGTTACACGATGGTCGGCACGACAGATCTTGATCGAGCTGTTGCTTTTTACGACGCGATTTTCAGCGAAATGGGCCTGAAGCAATGCTTCAAGGATGAGCAGGTGGCTTTCTGGGGCGACAAGGCGGATGCCAACGCACCACGCTTCGCCACCGGCTACCCGTTCAACGGCGAAAGCGCCAATGTTGGCAACGGGGTTATGACGGCGTTCCTCATCCAGAGCGCTGGCAAGATCGACAAGCTTTATGAAATCGGCATGGGCCTCGGTGGCGCCGATGAGGGTGCGCCCGGTCTGCGCCCGGATTACGGCGAGGGCTTCTATGCCGCCTATCTGCGCGACCCGGATGGCAACAAGCTGGCGTTTGTTTGTTACGATGTGAATAAGGCGGCGGCTTGAGGAGGCGTTAATCGCTAGCAGCGTTCTTGACCTCGGGCACGATGAAAAGCTTTGCTCGCGAAGAAAATGTGAGGCGCCGCGATGCACGGCGTCATCTTGGGGCTTGACCCACTACTTTCCGGTTTAAACTGGGTTAGTAGTTTTGGGGCGAGAACAGTTCCCCCGCCCGTCACCCCGGCCCTGAGCCGGGGTCCAGCCGACGCGCGTCTGCGCGGCAAAGAAAGTCTTTCAGACCAAGGACTTGGTCTGGCTGGATCCCGGATCAAGTCCGGGATGACGGACGTGGGAAGTGCCGTTGTCACATTCATAGCAAGCGTTGCACGGGCGAGTCCGAGTTCGTACAGAGTGCAAAAAACGAAATGTAATCAATACCTATACCAAGTCCCCATATCTCAAACGAACAGCAGTGGCTTAAGGCCGAGGATGACGGTAGAGGGTGTTGCGAGGATAAAGCTTTTCGGTAAAGCCAACTCATTACTCACCAGTCAATGCCGAAGAGACGAGTGGAAACGCTCGCCGTCAATCCTTCCCGGCGCAGTGTGACCCTTTGCATCGCGCCTTAGCCCCACCACTTGATGAAATGGAGCTCCGCATGGATCAAATCCCGGGCTTCGGCAATTGATCCGATGGCTTTTCCCACCCGTAGCCAGAGCTAAAACGAGAGTGCTTGATGTTTCACCTGATTTTTGGACTTCCCTGGCTGGTCGTGGCGGCTCGCTTTATTCAGCCTTTGCCATGGATATGGTCGTTGAAGATCGCCTTTGCCGTTCTTCTTCTGGGAGCTTCGCAGTATCACCTGTTCAGCCGCATTTCTTCAGGGTCGGTATTCTCGCCTGAGTTTCCGAGGCCGCTGATCATCGGCTTCAATCTTCTGTTCGGTTTCATCCTGCTGCTTGCGGTTTTCCAGATCGCGCTCGATGTGGTGTCGCTGATCATGATGCCGTTCAAGGGGCATTTTCCGCTGGTGCCCGTGGGTGTTCGATACGCGATGGCGGCGGTTGCCTTCGGGTTTTCGGCCTTTGCGGTGACGCAGGCTCTGCGCGTTCCGCCGTTGAAGGATATCGAGATTGCCATTCCGGGGCTATCGCCGGAATTCGATGGCTACCAGATGGTGCAGCTGACGGACCTGCATATCAGCCGGTTGTTTCCCGCCTTCTGGACGAGAGAGGTTGTTGAAAGGACCAATGCGCTCAATGCCGATCTGATCGTCATCACCGGTGACCTCATCGATGGCAAGGTGGAGGCGCGTACGATGGATATTGCTCCGCTTGCTGACCTGAGGGCGCGCGATGGCGTGCTCACCATTCCCGGCAATCACGAATATTTCTTCGGTTACGAAGAGTGGATGAAATATTATCAGAGCCTCAACATGACGACGCTGGCGAACAGCCACGCCGTGATCGAGCGCAACGGTGCTGAACTCGTCATCGCGGGTGTCACCGATCTCTCGTCCAGCAGGACGGGTTTTCCCGTGCCGGATGTTGCTGCCGCGGTGAGGGGAGCGCCAGCAGGCGCACCGATTATACTGCTCGACCACCAACCCAGACAAGCGGCGGAAAACGCGAAGCTGGGTATTGCCGCGCAGCTTTCCGGCCATACCCATGGGGGCATGATCGTTGGTTTGGACAAGGTGGTTGCAGGGCCGAATAACGGCTTCGTTTCCGGCTTCTACGATGTTGGCGGCATGCGGCTTTATGTGAACAACGGCACTGCGCTGTGGCCGGGCTTTGCGCTGCGGCTCGGCATTCCCTCGGAACTTACCCGCATTACGCTACGGGCAAGGTGAGCTTTTTCAGTTCAGCTTGTGGGAGCGCAGAAGCTCGAGCTTGGTTCTGGCCTGATAGGCCAGATAGGGCGGGACTTCGCGGATGACATCCACATGCGGGATGAAGAGGGTGACCACGGTGCCCTTGCCCTCGCTGGAGCGGATTTTCATCGAGCCGCCGTGGAGTTTCACCAGCGAGCGGGAGATGGCGAGGCCGAGACCGGAGCCGCCCTGGCTCTTGGCATACTGGCTCTGTACCTGCTCGAAAGGCTGGCCGATCTTGTTGATCGAGGCCGATGGGATGCCGATGCCGGTATCGGCTATGGTGAGCATGAGGCCTTTGTGGTGGACATGGGTGCGAAGCAGGACGCGTCCGCCCTCATCGGTAAACTTCACCGCGTTGGACAACAGGTTCAGCATGATCTGCTTCATGGCGCGGCGGTCGCCGCTCATATGCATGTCCTTGCAGACGCGCTGATGGATGGTGATGTTCTTCTGCGCGGCCTGGATGGCGGTGAGGCGCAACGTTTCTTCCACCAGCGGGGCGAGATCGACCTTTTCGCGGTTGATACGCATGTGGCCCGCCTCGATCTTCGACATATCGAGAATGTCGTTGATGACGTTGAGCAGATGCTTGCCGCTATCGTGGATATCGCGGGCATATTCGCTGTATTTCGGCGAGCCGACAGGACCGAACATTTCCGCCACGAGGATTTCCGAAAAGCCCAGAATGGCATTGAGCGGCGTGCGCAGCTCGTGGCTCATATTGGCGAGGAACTCGGACTTTGCCTTGTTGGCAGCTTCGGCGCGTTCCTTTTCGGATTGATAAAGCGCGTTGGCGTCCGAAAGCTCGGTCTTCTGCCGCTCCAGCTTGTGGCGGGAAGCGGAAAGGTCTCCGATAGTCGCCATCAGGCGGCGTTCGGATTCGCGCAGGCGATCCTGATGGCGCTTGAGAAGGGTGATGTCGGTACCAACGGAAACCAGACCGCCATCGCGCGTGCGACGCTCAGTGATCTGCAGCCAGCGCTCATCGGCAAGCTGCACTTCAGTCGTGCGGGAAAGGCCGGATTGATCCGGATCGGCCACGCGGCGCTCCACGATGGGGCGTGCAGCTGCGGCATAGACCACGGCGCGTTCGGAACCCGGCACCAGCGCGCTATCCGGCAGGCCGTATGCCTGCTGAAAGTGCGTGTTGCACATGACCAGACGGTCATTCTTGTCCCACAGCACGAAGGCTTCGGAGGTGCATTCGATGGCGTCGGCCAAGCGCTGATCGGCCTCGGCGTAACGCTGTGCCAGACGGTGCTGCTCCGTCACGTCCATGGCGATGCCGATGACGCGGGGGCCATTGGCGGTGTGGATGACCTGAGCGCGGGCGCGCAGCCAGACATAGTGACCGTGGGTGTGACGCATGCGGAAAATCTGGTCGATCTGGCGCAGATCGCCACAGCCGACGGAGCGCGCAAGCTCATAGAGATTGCCGTCTTCCGAATGCATCATGCGGGCCGCATCACTGAAGGAGAGCGGCTCGGTGCGCGGAGGCAGGCCGAGAATTTCGTAGAGCGAGGTGGACCAGAACATGCGGCGCGAACCTAGATCGAAATCCCACAATCCGCAGCGACCGCGAGACAGGGCGGTTTCGACGCGCAGATTGGATTCCACGAACACTTCGTCCGCCGTGCGGGCGCGCTTCACCTGCATGTAATAGGCATAGAGAATAACGAGGAGAATGGAGGAGATGCCCGCAAAGAGCGTGACGTTCATGGCGACTTCGCTGCGCCAGAACGCACGGATGGGCTCCAGCGAACGGGCAGCGATAATCATGCCGCCATCGGTGCCGAGCGGCAGCATGGTGGCGTAATGTGCGACGTTCTCGATATCGGTTTCGATGGTGCCCGGAGCGCCGGGGAAGCGGCGAACGATAGCGATTTCCGGCAGGAGTGCGGTCAGCGAGGTGCCGACATATTTTGCCGCATGCGTGCCGACGCCGCCGAACACGCGGCCATTCATGCCTGCAACGAGAATGACCGTGTCGTCATTCATGCTACCAGCGGGGAAGGAGGCGTTCAGCCTGCTTTCGACGGCTGCGCGATCCTGCGTGGTGAAAAGGGTTTCGACGCCGGTCAGAGCGGCGCGAGCCGTTAAGGCGGAAAGGGCGGTCGTCTGGCGTGCGGCTTCTTCCATGCGCGCATATTCGGACGTGATGCCGAACATGCGCGATGCTGCGATAACGACGAGAAAGGCGAGGATGAGAAGGGGGATGAGACGCTTGAGAAGCGTTTCCATGCGGGGCATCTGCAGCAGATTTCCGAAAGGTTTTCCGGCAGGCAAAATGCCTCCCGAAAGCTTTTCAGCCAAAGCCGCGATTTCAGCAAATCTGGCATACGAGCGCTCATCGCCCGCAGTCGCCCGCCGCACGTCTGTCATTGTCCCGCCTTGATGTCCCTCGTGTAAAATTCGAAGCGCCGCCGCTCGAATCTACACGTAATGAATCAAAGGCGATTCGCCTTGTCCAGAGCTTGAGGTTAAAAGAATTTTAACCCTTTGAACCGACTCAACCTTTTTTTTGAGGTTGTAGACGGCCCGTTTTGCGGGCCGCCTAGGTCACGTTACGTCAGGCTTTGAGCATCCGTTCAACGATGTCACGCACGTCGGTAGACAGGCCGGAGGAGCGCTCGATGGTGGAGAGCGCGGCACGTGCATGATCGGCACGAACGGGCTCCAGCGAACGCCAGGAGCGCATGGAGGTGAGGATGCGCGCAGCGAGCTGCGGATTGCGCTTGTCGATGGTTACGATCTGCTCGGCGAGGAAGTTATAGGCCTCGCCATCCGCGCGGTTGAAGCCGGTTGGATTGCCGAAGGCGAAGGTGCCGATGAGCGACCGCACGCGGTTGGGATTGGTGGCGATGAAGTGCTTCGAGGCCATCAGCGACTTGATGCGCGCAAGCGCACCATCGCCCGGAATTGCAGCCTGCAGCGCAAACCATTTGTCCATGACGAGTGCGTTGTCGGCAAAGCGGGTTTCGAAGCTGCCGAGTGTATTCGAGGCTTCAGCGGACTCAGGGAAACGCTGCGTCAGAACGCTGAGCGCGTGGGCAAGATCGGTCATGTTTGAGGCGGCGGCATAGGCTTCCGCTGCACGCGCTGGCGTTTCTTCCGCAAAGGAAAGATAGCTCATGGCAATATTGCGCAGAGAACGGTGTCCGGCGCTGGTCGCATCCGGCGAGTAGGCGCCTGTGTCCTCGGAGTTCGAGAACAGTGCCTTGAAGGTTTCGATGCCACTCGTCGCAATTGCCCGCATGATGGCATTGCGCGCTTTGTGGATCGCGTCCGGATCATTGTCCTTGCCGATTTCACGGGCCACGTCGCCTTCGCTTGGCAGGGCAAGCGCCTGCGCGCGGAAGGCCGGTTCCAGGTGCTCGTCACCGGCAATTTCAATCAATGCGGAAAGGAAGGCCGGATCGACGGTGACCTCTGTTCCTGCACGAACGGCCTGCGTTGCCTTGACGAGGTTCGGCATGGCGAGCGCGGTAAGCGCCTGCCAGCGGGAGAACATATCCGTCTCATGGCGTGCGATCTGCACGAGATCGTCCGCGGACTGCTCCAGATGCAGATTGATGGGCGCAGAGAAGCTGCGGTTGAGCGACAGCGCCGGGCGCGAGGATACGCCTGAGAAGGTAAAGGTCTGGCTGCGTTCCGTCAGATGCAGAACACCATCCTTGAACTCGCCGCCCTCAACTTTGGAAGGTTCGGCAATCTGGCCATTGTCCAGAATGAGTGCCGTGGAGAGAGGGATGTGCAGCGGCTCTTTCTTGCTCTGACCGGGGGTCGGCGGAACGGTCTGTTCCAGCGAAAGCGTGAAGGTGGAGGTTGCTGCGTCATAGGTTGTCGAAGCGCTGACGAGCGGCGTTCCAGCCTGAATATACCAGCGGAAGAACTGCTTCAGATCGCGACCGGTCGCATCTTCGAAACACTTGACGAAATCTTCCACCGTGGCGGCTTGCCCATCGTGACGCTCGAAATAAAGGTCCATGCCTTTGCGGAAGCCGTCTTCACCGAGGATCGTTGCGATCATGCCGGTAATCTCGGCGCCCTTCTCATAGACGGTCGTCGTATAGAAGTTGTTGATTTCGCGATATTTATCCGGGCGCGGCGGATGCGCAAGCGGACCGCCATCTTCCGGAAACTGTTCCGATTTCAGGTGACGCACATCGGCGATGCGCTTGACGGCGCGCGAGCGCATATCAGAGGAAAATTCCTGATCGCGATAAACCGTCAGGCCTTCTTTCAGGCATAGCTGAAACCAGTCGCGACAGGTGATGCGGTTGCCGGTCCAGTTGTGGAAATATTCATGCGCGATGATGCGTTCGATATTGGCGTAATCGGCATCGGTCGCGGTTTCAGGGTCGGCCAGAACATACTTGTCATTGAAGACGTTCAGCCCCTTGTTCTCCATCGCGCCCATGTTGAAATCGGACACAGCGACGATCATGAAGATATCGAGGTCGTATTCGCGACCGAAGCGCTCTTCGTCCCACTTCATGGAGCGTTTCAACGCATCCATGGCATAGGCCGCGCGCGGCTCTTTGCCATGTTCGACGTAGATTTTCAGCGCGACGTCACGGCCCGACATGGTGGTGAAGGTGTCTTCGACAAGGCCGAGATCACCTGCGACAAGCGCGAAGAGGTAGCTGGGCTTCGGATGCGGATCGAACCAGGCAGCGAAGTGACGGCCCTCGTCATAATTGCCACCGCCGAGGAAATTGCCGTTGGAGAGAAGGAACGTGTTTCCTTCCTTCGCGGCAATGATGGTGATGGTGTAGGGTGCCAGCACATCCGGGCGGTCCGGGAAATAGGTGATGCGGCGGAAGCCTTCGGACTCGCACTGCGTGCAATAAACGCCATTGGTGCGGTAAAGACCCATCAACTGGGTATTGGTTTCCGGGTTGATGTAGTTCGTGACGCAGATTTCGAACGGCGTTTCTTCCGGCAGATCGCGGATCGTCAGGCTATCCGGCGTCACGTCATATTGCGCGGCTGGAATTTCGATCTGATCCAGAAGAACGCTGGAAAGCGTCAGTTCATCGCCATCCAATACCAAAGGAGCGGCCTTGTCGGCGCCTTCACGGCGATGGAAAATCAGCCGCGCCTCGACCTTGGTATTCGTGGGATCAAGTTCGAATGTGAGGTCAACCCGTTCAAGGACGAAATCGGTTGGGCGATAATCCGCCAGTTGAACAATCTGGCCTGTATCTGTTCGCATAACTATTCCTGAATGAACCTTGCGTCTGCCGCTGCCTGACCATCATGCGGACACGATGGCTGAAAGTAAACTTGTTGATACGCATCACCATCATGGGAGAGGCGAAGGACATGCCGTCCTCAAGGGTTGTTGCCAGACATACGTATCCATGCGCCGCCGGATGTGTCTCGCATTGGCACATCATTCCATGAAATGTTGAACGATTACTGAAATTATGGCGGCGCTCGAACTATATTATGCCAAAACGGTCTTTTGGTTATCAATTTAATATAAGTCGAAGCTTCTCCGCAAAACTTGTCTGGCAGATTTCGCAAAAGAGCGGTTTCACGGTGATAGTTTCGACTGTGGTCTTGGATGTTCGTGCACTGTTACGCCTTCATCCCAAGAAGATCGCGAATAATATCTTCGTTTTCCGTCTGCTGTACGATCACGCCATACCAGCCTAGGCCGTCATAATCCTCATATCCCAGCGTCTTGGCGAAGGCGACGATGGAGCCTGCGCCATCATAATAACTGCCGCGCATGGCGCCGGATTGATTCTGTAAAGGATAGCGCGAGAAACGGAGAACGGGATCGTTGCTGGCGATGACCCGCATGTCTCCATCGATCAGCATGACCTTGGTTCGCTGCGCCACTTGCGGTGGAAGATTGGCTTCCTTCTCCACGATGGAGCGACCCTGATCCTGCCAGTCGAAATAAACGCCGAGGGTGCCGACCAGCGGGCCGTCATTTTTGCCGTCTTCACGAATGCCGGTGGCATAGACCAGCACGTCCCGGTCATCATGCAAAGGACTGCTTTTCACCTGATCGACAATATATTCATCGCCGCTGCGGCATTGCGAGGCTGCGATAAACCAGGGCTCCAGCTTCAGGCTGCGGCCCTGAAGACTGCGCTGGAAGCGGGGATTGGCGGAGCCGATGACGTTGCCGCGAAGGTCGGTCATGACCAGATCGATATAGACCGTGTAGAAACGGTTGATGACGCCGAGACGCTCCGACGCGAAGGCGACATTCGCCTCATTCGGCTGCTGCAAGGCCTGCCACAGAGCCGTATCCGTTGCCCACCAGCGCACATCGGCCGTGCGTTCGAAGAGGTTGCGCACGATGAGTTGCACCAGCGTCTGAGCGGTGTCCATCAGGCGCACACCCTCCATCTCCTCCACCAGCGCCTCAGCCATATCCCGGCTGAGACCGATGCGGCTGAGCACATTATGCTCGAAAGTGGAAGAAATATCGGACGCGATCTGCGCCAGCCGCTGCACTTCGTTGGCGACGACGGAGAAACCTTTTCCTGCATCACCCGCTCTGGCCGCCTCGATCAGGGCATTGATGGCCAGGAGCCTGATCTGCTTGACGATGTGGCTGTTATCCTTGCTGAACCGCTTGAGATCGTTGGACATTCCATCCGTAACCACGCGCATGGTGCGCGGTGTGGCCGGAGGAAGCGACCCTTTCTGGATTGCCTGTGCTGCGCTGGTCATAGGATTGCCGCTCTAAAAGTTATTATCGATTATAATGACTAACCGCGCCAGTTTGATTTTGAACGGGTCGAATTTACTGTAGTAAAGTAGAGTGCTTCTTGGTTAATAATTGCTTTCAACATCACTGCTTGAAGTTGCAGTCTCATCTTTGCTTTAATTTTAAGCTTTAAGCCCATTGTTATAGCAATTGCATCTCGTGCATCGATAATCGGTTTACCGAGACTGTTCAGCGTGATCTAATGATTTGCGTCAATCGATCTGCTGTGCATGCGCTTCGGGTCCAAAGTTTAACGAAACTGGCCCGCGCCAGCGAACCTCGATCATTAAAATCCCGATGAGTGCCGACATCTACAACCCCATCCGGGGAATAAGTTTCAAGCTGACATCCGTTGCCTTTTTTCTCGTGATGCAGACCTGCATCAAGGCTGCCGGACCAGATGTTCCAGCGGGACAGATCAGCTTTTTCCGTTCGGCCTTCGCCATCATCCCCATCGTTATTTACCTGATGTGGCTGCGCAGTCTTCGCAGTGCTTTTCACACCGAAAATCTGTTCGGCCATTTCAAACGCGGTTTTCTTGGCATTCTGTCCATGATCTGCGGTTTTTACGGGCTGACCTTGCTGCCGCTGCCGGAGTTCATTGCGATCGGCTATGCCTCGCCGCTGATGGCCGTGGTTTTTGCCGCGCTTATGCTGGGCGAGAAGGTGCGGATCTACCGCTGCTCGGCGGTGCTGGTGGGCATGATCGGCGTCATCATCATTCTCTGGCCCAAGATGACATTGTTGCAGCAGGGCGGTTTTGCCGCGGCTGAAGGCATCGGAGCACTGGCCGTGCTGACCGGGGCCATCCTGGGTGGCCTTGCCATGGTTCAGGTGCGCCAACTGGTCGTGACGGAAAAGACGGCGACCATCGTTCTGTATTTCTCGCTGACGGGCGCACTTATTTCCGCAATCAGCATGCCCTTCGGCTGGGAGTGGTTAAGCCTTAAGCAGGCAGTGCTTCTCATCTCATCGGGCATTGCGGGCGGCATCGCTCAAATCCTGCTGACGGAAAGTTACAGGCACGCGGAAGTGTCGACCATCGCGCCGTTCGAATACAGCTCCATCCTGCTCGGTATCTGCGTTTCCTATTTTCTCTTCGGTGATGTGCCGACGATTACGATGCTGATCGGCACCTCCATCGTCATTTGTGCGGGCATCTTTATCATCTTCCGGGAGCATCAGCTCGGCCTGCAGCGCAAGGCTGCAAGAAAAGCCTCGACACCTCAAGGCTAGCGGCTACCGCCTGCAAAAAAACACCTGTGAAATTTCATTAAAATTTTGTTCTATTTTGAACAAATATGGTATGAGGGTGTGGGAGGAAGGCGAGGTAACTTTGGGTGGCATATTGTGGTTGGGGAACTGCACATAAAAGCGTCTGGCAAGCGTCAGGCCGAGGGAACGAATCCATGCGTTCTCCTGTTTGATTTCTTTCTTATGAATTATTGTCTGTCGTCCTGCCCCGCAGGCGTTCTCTGGGACCGCGCATGAGATATTCGCATGAAGAACTTGTTGCTCATCCTGGTCTTCTGGCCGCGGTGAGGAATTTGGCGCGGATGCTGAGAGGAAGTTTCAACGAAAACCCACGGATAGCCCGGCTTCTGTCTGCCCACCAGAAATGGTTGATGACGCAGATCGGCATGGCGCTGAATATCGAAGAGGGGCAGCAGGGCTTCACGGTGGCGCAACTGCGTGAGTTCGTAACGCCAAACGGCATTGCAAGCCGCAATACCGTGCAGAACTACCTCGATCAGCTAGAAATCTACCGCTACGTGGAAAAGGTTGGGCGCCCCACGGCAAGGCCTCGGCGCTATCGCGCAACGTCTGTCAGCGAGCAATCGATGTTTGGCTGGTATGTGGCCAATCTGGCGGCTCTGGACAGTCTGGATAACGGCACGCGTGCGCAGACATTGATGGCCAATCCGGCCCTGTTCGGCCTGGCGCAGCCTCAGTCCGCCCGTGCTTGCCTCAGCAACGGCGACTGGGTGGAGCCGCCGGAGCGTGTTGGCCTTTTTCTCTGGACGGAAGCCGGTGCACTGGTCATGGACGAATTCATCAGCCGCATCGAAGATGCCGACCGGCAGCATGATCGGATCGAGATCGGCTATGTGGACGCGCGTGCGCTGGCAGCCGAATTCATGATGTCACGCACCCACCTCCAGCGCCTTCTCAACAAAGCCGCCGAGCAGGGCACCATGGGCTGGGTAGACGACTCGCTGCGCAGCGGCATGTGGTTTTCCCGGGATTTTCTGGAAGAATATTGCCGCTGGCAGGCAATCAAGTTCTGCCATGTGAATGATGCGTTTCTGGATGCTCTTGCGCAGCAGGATGGCGACGTCTCGCGCAGTGGTTCCAGCCTTGCTGGTTAGCTTGTTCTCAGATTAACGGGAACATCTAACACTCGCATCTCTGGTGTTTGGCATCTCTTGCCATCACCGAGGATGCTGTTGTCCAGTGGAGTTCTGCCCGTAGACGATGGTCTATCTCGATGCGGCAGCTCTTTTTTCTTTTAAATAAGTCTCTACGATTCCGGCAATTCGCTGTGCTTCGTTCGGGGGCCTATAATCGTAAGGCAGCAAGTCGCCCTCGAAATTTCGTGTCAACTTGAGCGTATCCGTAAGATCGGCGTGAAACCTCTCAAACTTTTCGAGGCGCTTTCCCGGTATATGTGTCAAATTCAAACTGTATACAGGCTTTCCCGTAGACAACGCTTCGCAAGGCATGGTGACGGAATCCTTGGCAACCAAGAAGGCGTCTGCTGAGGCTAGGTAGTCTACGTATGGATTTTCCGACTTTCGATCCCAAACCACTACATTTCTGGACGCTATTGAGGCAATCTGGCTCTGTGTCTCGTCACTAGACCTGCGGGACACCGAAACCAATACTTTCCAGTCGCGAGCGACAAGAGATTCAATGGATTGCTTGATGGTGTCGATGGCCGCTGCGTCGTAATCGTAAGCGCCATTTGTGCCACCTAAGAGCACCACTGCCAGTTTTTGATCTTCTTCAAGAGCGTACTTCGCTCGAGCTTCACTACGGTTGTGTTCCCAGAAATCCGGCGTGAAACGGTGAGGAACGCCTAGCATCTGGTGGTAATTAGCGCGATCTTCGTAAGACGTCATCCAGTCATGGCGCGAAACGAATACAAGGTCATAGCCCTCTATCCTCGGAACCTGAAGATGGACGGTGACGGGGGCGCCTTTGAACGCTTTTTTGATGCGCATCACTCTCGGCTCAGAGCGATATCCGCAGGACACCACTAATCCCGGGCTGGGTTCGGATCGTCTGAAAATCGGCGGATCAAAAATCCTGAGGAGCCGCTTTTTGTGAACGAATGACTTTTCGATCGGGCAAGCATCAAAATACCTTGCGACCGCCAGACATTGGCTGAGAGTCCCAATTTTCGGCTCGCTGACGACCCACGACTTCACCATTTCCATTTGTTGTGTCCCAAACGAGCGTCTCTTTTAGCTTGCGCTCCCAAAGCCTATCGCCGTAACTCGCGCAGTGAGTGTCGAGATGAGCCGTTAAAGGAATACGATGACGTTTGCATCCAAAATCGCAACCATCAGCTTGTCTTCTACCCATTTCGTTCAAGATATTAGACGGGTGCCTTATCCGCAGTCCTGTACTTCTCGACAGGTGAGGGGAAACTACATCGTAGGCTATTACAATGGTTTAATTGGAGAGGTACACCCAAAACGCAAAAGCGCCTTCCCGAAGAAAGGCGCTGCGAAGCGTCGGATATCTTTATGCTTGAGCAGGTTGCTGCAAGCGTAACGTTCTTAGCGTTCGCGGAAGTCCGCGAAGACAGCCGAAGGGCGAGTCGTGCGGACTTGCTGCGTGGAAGCACGAGCGGTCAGCTGTTCGTTCGTCCCACCGAAACGGTGGTAGCCCTGGCTGGAGCGTGGGCCGAGGCCCGCCAGACGGAGCGTTTCAAAGCCGGAATGTACCGGACGGAAGCGAGTGGTCATTGCCTTGGTTCCTTAAACCTATTCCTCCCAAGACAGTTATGCTTATTGCAGTGCGGTAAGGATTCGGCAATCCGGGCAAATGCGGCGCTGTTATGCACCATTTGCATGGCTTTTTTCATAAATCATTTACATTGGTCAAAAGGTAAGCATTTACATTTCGCGCAAGCGAGACTGGAAAGCTAATAAATCCTGCCATGCCAATGACTTACTGGCCGGAGCGTTCAAAAGCTCCTGTGGATGCAGCGTTGCGATAGCGGGCGCGACACCAGCGCCAACTGCGACATCACGCCACTGTCCGCGCAGTGTATGGATGGTGCCGGAACCGCCGAAGAAAAAACGAACTGTAGAGTTGCCGAGAAGCAACAGTGCTTTCGGCTCCGCCAATGCAATCTGCCGCTCGATGAAAGGACGGCAGATTTCCATCTCCGGGCCGGAGGGCGGACGGTTGCCCGGCGGGCGCCATGGCACGACATTGGTGAGCAAAAGAGTAGCGCGGTTGAGGCCGATGGCCGCAAGCATGCGATCCAGCAGCAGCCCTGTCTTGCCCACGAAGGGCTGGCCTTCGCGGTCGTCATCCGCATCCGGCATGGGACCGATGACCATGATGCCGGAAGAAGGATCGCCCTCGGCGAAGACGGTGTTGCGGGCGCTGTTCTTGAGATTGCAGCCGTTGAAGCTTTCAAGCGCGGTCTTCAACTCAGCCAGCGAGCGCGCGCTTTCGGCGGCAAAGCGGGCGGAAGCAATCGCCTGATCATCCGGAAGTGCAACATTGACCTGTGCGGCTGGCGGCGGTGCGGCGTTGCGGGAAGATGCTGACGCACGCGAGGTTGCGCCTTGCGGGGAGGAGGGTCGCTGCTGCGTCTCTCGCTGCTGTGGCTCGGGGCTTCTCTGGGGCGCGCGGCTCTGTCGGCTGGCGGCAAATTCGGCGAAGCGATCCAGCGGCTCATCTTCCAGCAGCCAATCCACCCCCGCATCCGCATGGAAATGCAGAAGTGCGGCGAGTTCTGCCGGGAGTAAGTCTTGAGCCGAGATCATGGCGTGACGTTATCCCATGTTTCCGGCATGGGATACCCCAATCTCACGCTGTCCAGCGTTCAATATCACCGCTTTCACCGATCATGGCGAGACCATGGGCGATGGAAAGAAGCTCACCACCGCTCTCGATCTTATCGGCATCGAAACGGCGGGTGAAAAGCTGGCGAACGGCTGGCACGAAGGAGGTGCCCCCGGTGAGGAACACCTTGTCGATGGCCTCAGGCGCGGTGTTGGTCTTCACCAGCACCTCGTCCAGCGCCTCTTCGATCTTGGCGAGATCGTCGGAAATCCACTGATCGAAATCCGAACGCTTGACCATTTTGCGGCCAGCGGCACCCAGCGGCGAGAAGTTGAATTCAGCCTCTTCCTGCGAGGAAAGCGCCATCTTGGTGGCGGAAATGGCCTGATAGAGCGGGTAGCCCTCATCATGCTCCACCAGTTCGATGAACATTTCCAGCTTTTCCGGCTCCAGTGCTGAGCGCACCAGCGACTTCAGATCGGAAAATTCCTTGGTGGTCTTGAAAATGGAAAGCTGGTTCCAGCGACCGAAATTGACGTAGTAACCGGCGGGCACATCGAGGACTTTGTCGAAGCTCTTGAACTTGCTGCCCTTGCCGATTTCAGGCGAGACTAGATTGTCGATCATGCGGAAGTCGAAATGATCGCCCGCGACGCCGACGCCGGAATGGCCGATGGGCGTGGCGGAAAGCTTGCCGCCATGGGTCTCGAAGCGGATCAGCGAATAGTCGGTGGTGCCGCCGCCGAAGTCTGCGACGAGAACATTGGCGTCCTTCTTCAGGCTCTGGGCGAAGTAATAGGCGGCAGCCACGGGCTCGTAGACATAATGGATTTGCGGGAAGCCCGCGCGAGTCAGCGCCTCATTATAGCGCTGAAGGGCAAGCTCCTCATTCGGGTTCGCGCCCGCAAAGCGCACGGGGCGACCGGCGATTACGGTGGAAACATCGTCCTTCCACTCTTCACCGGCATAGGATTTCAGCTTGCGCAGGAAGACTTCCATCAGGTCTTCAAAGCTCTGACGCTTGGCAAAGACCAGCGTGCCCTGAAACAGAGAGGAGGCGGCGAAGGTCTTGATGGATTGCAGAAAGCGGCAATCGCCGGGATTATCGATGAATTGGCGAATGGCCGCCTGACCGGCTTCGACGTGCAAGGCTGCGGCACCAAGTGCGTTATCCTTCATGAAGGAAAGCGCGGTGCGCATGCTGTCTGTCGTGCCTGCGTTCGAGGTGAAGCGCATGGAATGGCTGGTGGTGCCGGTGTCGGAAAGTGCCATGACCGTGTTGGTCGTGCCGAAATCGAGGCCGAGTGTTCCTGCCATAGCTGAAATCCTTATGCGTCAACAAAGATGTACCCGCAAGCCTGGTGGCATCGGGTCAATAAAAGGCGCGCAACCGCGCCCGCCTGTTTTGAGGAGGGCGCGTGATCGCACAGCGAAATGTGAATAGCAAGCGCGCTGCGTCAGTTTTTTGACGGGCGATCCCGCATCTCTTCGGCCTTGTCTCGCAGCCATGCGGAGAAGGTGGCCATGGCGTTGCTGACGGGGCGGGATTTCAGCCGGGTCAGCCAGTAGCAGCCTTTCGACACATAGACCGGAAAGGGCTGGATGAGATCGCCGGAGGAAAGCTGGCGCTGGAACATCAGGGGCGGGGCGAGTGCGATGCCCACGCCCTGAACCGCAGCCTCCACCATGGGTACGGAGGAGTCGAAAACGATGCCCTTGATGCGGGGTGAGGGAACGCCCGCTTCCGCGAACCATTCCGGCCATTCATCCGCGCGGTAGGAGCGCAGCAGCGTGTGTTGCGCGATATCCTGCGGGCCTTCCAGTTGCGAGGCGATAGCGGGAATGCACAGCGCGGAAAGCGGGGCAGAGAACAGCTCCTCCGCTTCCGTATCGTGCCATGCGCCATTGCCGAAGCGGATGGCGAAATCGAGACCTTCGGCGGCGATATCGACACGGTTATTGTTGGTGGACAGGCGGATATCGATGAATGGGTAGAGTTCGTGAAACTCGGCAAGGCGCGGCAGCAGCCAGCCGACGGCAAAGGTGCCGACCGCGCCAACCGTCAGGACTTCCTGCAAATGCCCATCCTCGAAACGCTGAAGAATATCGGCCATGCGGTCGAAGGAATCGCGAAGTGTCGGCAGAAGTGCCAAGCCTTCGTCGGTGATCATCAGTCCGCGCGGCAAACGCCGGAAGAGCGTCGCACCGAGCCGATCTTCCAGAAGCTTGACCTGATGGCTGATCGCGGTTTGCGTGACGCAGAGTTCGATGGCTGCGCGGGTGAAGCTTAAGTGCCGGGCTGCTGCCTCGAAAGCGCGCAACGCATTCAGCGGAAGGTGAGGGCGAACCATGTAGCGTTCCGATGGCCAAGTTTAATTCATGTCTGAAGGCAGATATCATCATTTGCCGCACTGGCGCAAACCGGCCTAAACTCCGCTACCCGTCTTTCAGACGTTGGGAATAAAGGAGATTTTCATGCCCATGACGAAGAGACTGATATCGGCTCTTTGCCTTTCCGCCGCAGCCATGTGGCTTCCCTCAGCGCAGGCAATTGCTGGCCAGAAGGTTCATTGCACGGTCATTTTGGATGCGGAAAGCGGCAAGGCCCTGCACCGTGAAGGCACTTGCGACAAAGGCTTTGCGCCGCAATCCACCTTCAAATTTCCTTTGGCTGTGATGGGTTACGACGCCGGTATTCTGAAGGACGCAACGACGCCGCGCTGGGAGTACAGGGCGGAATGGAAACGCCCCAAGCGCGAGCAGGAAACCACGGACCCGACCATCTGGGAGAAGGACTCCATCGTCTGGTACTCGCAGGAAATTACCCGCCGTTTGGGCAAGGAAAAGTTTGCCGACTACGCCCGCCGCTTCGAATACGGCAATGCGGATGTGCGCGGCGTGAAAGGCCAGACGGATGGGCTGACGGAAGCCTGGCTCATGTCTTCGCTGAAGATTTCCGGTGACGGCCAAGCGGATTTCGTGCGCCGTTTCGTCAACCGCAAGCTCCCTGTCTCCAGCGAGGCTTTCGCCAAGACGGAAGCCGTCATCCCGCAATTTTCCGCCGCCGATGGCTGGCAGGTGCATGGCAAGACCGGTTCGGGCCGCATGCGCACGAAAGCCGGGAAATTCGACGGCGACAGCTGGCTCGGCTGGTTCGTTGGCTGGGCGCAGAAGGATGGGCGCAAGGTGGTATTCGCGCGGCTGAACATTCAGGATTGGAAGAGCGAAGAGCCGATCAGTTTCTTCACCCGCGACTCGCTGATCGCCGACCTGCCGAAGCTGGTAAAGTGACCTTCAGCGCAGAATGCGCCTTGCCACGAAAATCAGAACCAAGCCGCCTAACGCCATCAGCGCACCGCGCAATATCCATGGGCTCTGATTGATCATGAAACTAGAGGCGGGGTAGGGGAAATAACCCGTGCCCTGCCCAACCCAGATAAGGCCGATCAGCGTGATGAGCACGCCGAGAATGGTCAGGATGATGCGAAGAATATGCATGAGCGGCAATCTCCCGGCGTTACCCGTACCGTGTTCGAGATGCGGTACGGATACCGACGATAGCCCAGAGCGTTCCGTTGTTAAATGAAAACCTTCTCCCGCAGAATGTTTTCACTTACCAAGGGAACGCCCCAGACCCGCATTACGCTTCCGCGTAATACTTCTCGATGAGGCTGACATTTTCCTCCGACTCGTCCGTACCGAAAAGCGTGGAGTTTTCAGTACTGGTGCCCTTGATGATGGAGTCGAGAAGTCCGGCCACCAGTCGGTTCTGGTGCGCGCGCAAAGCAAGATTTTGCTGTTCAGCCTCTTCCTGCTCGATATCGGCGTTACCGCCGGTGTGCGGGGCGATTTGCAGCTGAATTCTGTCGGATGCCTTCGTCTTGGTTGTCGTAGTTGCCGCCGTATCCGATACGGGTTGAGCGACCGGCGGGGAGGACACTTCCTCTTGCGTTTCTACAGTCTTTGAAGGCGAAGTCTCATTGGAGCCTGCGGACGTTGCCGGTGCTTCTTCGGCATCGGCGTTGTTCGCTGCTGTCGAGGCGGCAGGCGTCTGATCCTGATGCTTGGTTTCGCTGGGCGCCGGTCCGCTCTCTTGATTGTGCTCAATCTTCGTGGCGCTCGGCTCCTGAGAGGGCGCGGCATCGTTAGTAGCACTTCCTATTGCCGGGGGCTCTGTGGTCTGATGTTCCGGTTCGGTCACATGGTTATCGGCGGCAGCCGGTGCCGTTTCACCTGACTTGTCCTGTCCCGAAGCAGCTTCTGTTTCCGCATGGGGAGATGAAGACGATGTCTCTTCACCCTGAACATTGGTGGCGGATGCAGGTTCTGTAGGGGAGGTCTGCTCAGCTGGAGCCGCAGTTGCCTCCCCGGAATTGTTCGAAGCATTCGTTCCGGTGGAAGAAGTATAGGTACCGTCGTCCGTGTCCTGACTATCCGTGGTGTCCGTGGACGAGGCAGGCGTCGTTCCGGCACTTGTCTGCGAGGCATTGGACGAGGACGATGCGGTTGAGCCGCCTTGCGTCTCCGAGCTCTGGGTGGTCGTAGACGAAGTGCCCGACGACTGGCCCGTGGAGCCCTGACTGGACGAGGTCTGGCTTGCCGACGAACCGGAGCTGCTTCCGGTGGACGTATATGAGGTGGAAGTAGGGGAGAGGATATTTTCGAGCATGATGACCGCGCAAGAGTTGGAATTAACCAGACAATGCGGGCAGACCCCCGAAATTTCAGTGCATTTATGCTCCAGCATTTTAATCAAATGCTGGAGCATCTGCTGTTTTTCATGATAATTATCAAAAATAACAATCATGGGCGCGTCGGGCGCCTGATTAAGCCTTGTCAGATCGACTTCGCCGCGCCGCCATCCACATGCAGCATGGTGCCGGTAATGTAGCTGGCAGGCTCCGAGCAGAGGAAGGCACCGGCGGCGGCGAATTCCTCCACCTTGCCGAGACGACCGGCGGGGATGCTCTTGACGGATGCTTCGCGGATTTCTTCCACGCTCTTGCCGAGACGCTTGGCGTTGGCGCCATCCAGTTCATCGATGCGATCCGTATGGATGCGGCCCGGCAGCAGCATGTTGGCGGTAATGCCGAGGCCTGCAAGTTCGGTGGAGAGCGTCTTATTGAAGCCCACCAGCGCGCCGCGCAGCGTGTTGGACAAAGCGAGATTGGAAATGGGCTCGAATACGCCGGAGGAGGCGACGGTGAGGATGCGGCCCCAGCCTTGCTCCTTCATCTGCGGTACCAGCGCGTTGGTCAGGGTCACCACGCGCAACACCATGGACTGGAAGAAGCTATCGAGCTTTTCCGCCGTGATATCCTGCGCGAGACCCGGCGTCGGGCCGCCGGTGTTGTTGACGAGGATATCGATGCCGCCGAGCTTGGTCTTTACGGCTTCGAGCATGGAGGGCACGAAATTTTCATCGCCCAGATCACCCCAAACCCAATCCGCCTTGCCCTTGCCGAGCGCGTTGATGGCTTTGGCGGCGGCATCGAGCTTTTCACCGCTGCGCCCGACCAGAAGTACATTTGCGCCTTCCTTGGCCAGTGCCGTTGCAATGCCAAGGCCAAGGCCGCGAGACGAGGCGAGAACGAGTGCGCGCTTGCCGGAAATACCGAAATCCATGTTATCCTCCTGAAGAACTGGCTTATTAATAGTTAGCGACGCTAAGGATTTGAAGGTCCGCAGCGCAAACTCCTCACGCAAAAGGCACCTTGCCGGGATTGAACAGCCCCTTGGGGTCCAGCAGCCTCTTGATACTGATGGCGAGTGCGCGCTTTACGGGATCGCTGTAATTTTCATAGCCATGGCGCTTTTCGAAGCCGACGCCGTGTTCCGCCGAAAAGCTGCCGCCCGCTTCCCGGATGCCGGTATAAACGGCGTCCTCGATGCGCAGCACCTCGGCCTCATCCTGCGGCCGGTCTCGCGCCACCGTCAGATGCAGATTGCCATCGGCAATATGGCCATAAACATAGGCATGATAGTCCGGGTTCAGGGCGTAGAGCCGCTGCCGTAGACCTGCGACATAGGCATCCAGCGCTGCTGGCGGCAGTGATACGTCAAGCGAGATCGGGTCCTTATAGATATCGTAGTAGAAACCGGATTCCTCTCGCAGCACCCAGAAACGGCGGGCCTGATCGAGCGATTGCGCAACGATGCCGCCTTGCAGATCCTGCGCCTCCCAAATCTCCGCAAGCGCCTCTTCCAGCCCGGAGATGGCGGCCTCTTCGCTAACGGCGGAGACCTCCACGATGAAGGCCGACGCCTCTTCCGGCAGCCATGACAGGTCGAAATTGCGAATGCGGGCGTGATCGCGAATGAAAAGCGGCCACATCATTTCCGCCGCCTCGAGCGTGAGCCCCGGCGCGCGGATGAGATGTGCGGCAACGGCAAGTGCCGATGCTGCGTTGTTTACACCCAGCATGGCGGTTGCGCGGAAAGGCCGGAGCGGCTCCAGCTTCACCACCAGCCGCGTGATGAAACCAAACGCACCTTCCGCGCCGATCAGCAGATGTTTGAGATCCGTTCCAGCGCTGACCTTCACGACACGGGTCATATCCGAAAAGACGCTGCCATCCGGCAGGACAGCCTCGATACCCAGTATCTGATGACGCATAACGCCGTTGCGAAAGGCGAGCAGCCCGCCTGCATTGGTGGATGCCATGCCGCCCAGCGTGGCGGTGCCGCGCGAGGGCAGGTCGATGCCGGGGGTGAGCCCATGAACGGCAGCGGCTTCCTGAAGTGCTTGCAAGCCGATGCCCGCCTGCACGATGGCGGTGCGCTCTTCCTCATTGATGGCCTCGATGGCATTCAGCCGCGCGGAAGACAGGATGACATCACCCGGCCTGCTTTCGCACCCACCGGCAAGCCCTGTGCGCCCGCCTTGCGGCACAATCACGACATCTTGCTCATTGCACCAGCGGATGAGCGCTGCCGCAGCTTCGGTGGAGGAGGGGCTGGCCATCACGCCCGCATCAAGATTTTTCGGATGCTCGCCGGGGTCGCGACCGGCCAGCGCATCCGGGCCGGACACATGCAAATCCGGGTGGAGCAGGCGCAACGCTTCCGCCAGTTCTTGAGGGGTTTTGGTCATGTTCGGTTCCGAAACTCTGCCGTGGTAAGGTTCGGATGCAGCCGTAATCCGCGCTTGACCGCAGCGCAAGGGCTGGGCTAACCTGCATATTACGTAAACGTAAGTCTGTGGAGTTGTCGCCCTTCGTTTGAACCGGTTGGCGGCGAGACAGGAATTGGCGCTATTGACGCTCGACAAAGGCCTGTGGCTTTGCCAAGAAGGAACTGACTTTACGCCATGATTTTCATGGCGACATCCGCGGCCTGAAAATGAGCCCGGAGCGAAATGACAAGAAGAAGCCGGATGGGACCGGCGAATGGATGAGGACCCTATGACGGAAGAAATGGAATTGCCGGAACGCGAATCGATGGAATTCGACGTCGTTATCGTCGGGGCTGGCCCTGCGGGCCTCTCGGCTGCCATTCGGCTGAAACAGGTCAATCCAGAACTTTCCGTCGTGGTGCTGGAAAAGGGCGCCGAAGTCGGTGCGCATATCTTGTCCGGCGCGGTGGTGGACCCTATCGGCATGGACCGCCTGCTGCCCGGCTGGCGCGAGGAGGAGGGGCATCCGTTCAAGACCAAGGTCACGGATGACCAGTTCCTGTTCCTTGGGCCCGCGGGCTCCATTCGTCTTCCGAACTTCCTGATGCCGCCGCTGATGAACAATCACGGCAATTACATTGTTTCGCTCGGCCTCGTCTGTCGGTGGCTGGCGGAAAAGGCGGAAGGTCTCGGCGTCGAGATCTATCCGGGCTTTGCCGCAACCGAAGTCCTTTATAATGACGAGGGTGCCGTGATCGGCGTTGCGACCGGTGACATGGGCGTGGAGCGCAACGGCGAACCCGGCCCGGCAT
The DNA here is from genome assembly GCF_005145045.1 of Agrobacterium larrymoorei. Classification (NCBI taxonomy): domain Bacteria; kingdom Pseudomonadati; phylum Pseudomonadota; class Alphaproteobacteria; order Hyphomicrobiales; family Rhizobiaceae; genus Agrobacterium; species Agrobacterium larrymoorei. The sequence goes on along the minus strand of NZ_CP039691.1, from coordinate 2,178,559 downwards.
TTACGCGCGGCATGGCGCTAATGGGCAAATATGTGTTGATCGGCGAGGGCGTGCGCGGCTCGCTTGCCAAGCAGCTGATTGCGAAATTCGATCTTCAGAAGGATCGCGACGTCCAGAAATACGGTATCGGCATCAAAGAGCTCTGGCAGGTCAAGCCGGAGAACCACAAACAAGGCCTCGTACAGCACTCCTTCGGCTGGCCGCTGGGCATGAAGACGGGCGGCGGCTCCTTCCTGTATCATCTGGAAGACAACCTCGTTGCCGTCGGTTTCGTCGTTCACCTGAACTACAAGAACCCCTATCTCTATCCCTTCGAGGAATTCCAGCGCTTCAAGACGCACCCGGCCATCGCTTCAACTTTCGAAGGCGGCAAGCGCGTTTCCTATGGCGCGCGTGCAATTACCGAAGGCGGCTATCAATCCGTGCCGAAGCTGACGTTCCCCGGTGGCGCGCTGATCGGCTGTTCGGCTGGCCTCGTCAACGTTCCGCGCATCAAGGGCAGCCACAATGCCGTGCTTTCCGGCAGGCTGGCGGCGGACAAGATTGCGGAAGCGCTGGCCGCAGGCCGCGCCAATGATGAAGTGATCGAGATCGAGAACGAGTGGCGCGCTGGTGATATCGGCAAGGACCTGAAGCGCGTTCGCAACGTCAAACCGCTCTGGTCGAAATTCGGCACGGCCATCGGCGTCGGCCTTGGCGGTCTCGATATGTGGACGAACCAGCTGTTCGGCTTCTCCATTTTCGGCACGCTGAAACACGGCAAGACGGATGCGCAGAGCCTGGAACCGGCAAAGTTCCACAAGCCGATTGCCTACCCAAAGCCCGACGGCGTTCTGACCTTTGACCGCCTCTCCTCCGTCTACCTCTCCTCCACCAACCACGAGGAAGACCAGCCGGTGCACCTGCAGGTAAAGGACATGGACCTGCAAAAACGCTCCGAACACGACGTCTATGCCGGACCGTCCACGCGCTACTGTCCCGCCGGAGTTTACGAGTGGGTGGAAAAGGATGGCGAAGAGGTCTACGTCATCAACGCGCAAAACTGCGTCCACTGCAAAACCTGCGATATCAAAGATCCCAACCAGAACATCAACTGGGTGCCACCGCAGGGCGGAGAGGGGCCGGTTTACGCGAATATGTGATGCTCGTCAGACGGATGCCGGTGACGCGAGAATGGTGATTATCCGCGCTGGACGGCAGGGCGAATTCGGGCGGCTTGCGGAAATAGAGCTCGATGCTTTTGTGGTCTGGGCGCAGGCTTGCAATGTTTCGCTGGAGCCTGCGGTTGCGCCGGTTCATCTGTTGCAGGCAAGTTTCGATCAGGGGCTTCTTCTTGTCGCGGAAGAGGGTGGGCGTGTTCTTGGCTTCGCGCTGGGCTCGGTTGTCGACGGTGATCTTTATATCGCGGAAGTCGATGTGGAACGTGCCGCGCAGGGCAAAGGCATTGGCCGCGCCCTGATGCTTGCGCTGCTGGAAAAGGGCAGGGAGCGGGGCTTGAGGTTTGCCCTATTGACCACGGATCGCTACGCGCCGTTCAATGCGCCCTTCTATTCAAAATTGGGCTTTCGCATTCTGGAGAATGCCGAAACGCCTGCATTTCTGCTTGAAAGGCTTGAAAAACAGGTCGAATCCGGGCTCGATGCAGAGCGCCGCGTGGCGATGCGGCTGGGTCTGTGAGCGAGGGCATGAACAAATCCGCGACGGTCTGGTTAGGAGAGAATATCTTTACCGGCGCAGCATTTGCAGTAACGGCGCGGATAAACTAAGTATTGGGAGAACCAGCAAGGATCACGGATGGACGTGTTCCGATAGCGCGGTTTGGGAGTGGATTTATGGCGAATCTGGCCAGAATGGTTTCGGTTTTGCGAAAGAATATCAAGCTTGCCCTCGGCGCATCGCTGGCGGTTATCGCGTTTGCGACGCTCGATGGTCGCCCCGTCATGGCGGCAAGCTGCCGGGCGGATGCGGCGGCGCAGATCGACTGGAGCGAGTGCAACAAGCGCCTGCTGATGCTGGGTGGCAGCATTCTGGATGGTGCCGATCTGCACGGCACGGATTTCACCTATACCGACCTGCGCGGTTCATCGCTCAACAAGGCGAATTTCGAGAAGGCGAAGCTGATCCGCACCTCGCTCGCATCCTCCCAGTTGCAGGATGCGAACCTCGTGAAGATCGAGGCGTATCGCAGTGATTTCAGCGATGTGAACGCGGAAAACGCCAAATTCGTCAATGCCGAGATGCAGCGCGCCAATTTCCAGAACGCCAAGCTGGTCAACACGGATTTCACCAAGGCTGAACTCGGCCGCGCCGATTTTGAAGGCGCAATGCTGACGGGCACGAAATTCAGCATGGCCAACCTCTCCCGCGCCCGCTTCGAAGGCGCAAAATTCACCGGCCCCATCGATTTCGAAAACTCGTTCCTGCTTCTGACCCGCATCGAAGGCCTGGACCTCTCCTCCGCCACCGGCCTCGATCAAAAACAGATCGACATCGCCTGCGGCGACGACAAGACCAAGCTTCCGCAGGGGTTGAACAAGCCCGGTTCATGGCCTTGCCCGGAAGATCCGGACGAGGATTGATCATTGGTATCGGGGCGTTTTCACTTAACAAGGAAACGCTCTCGGTCTTCGTTTGAACGCATTGTCCGTGAGCAGACCGTTTCGTGCTTTCGCTAATTCAGGCAGCCTTGATTTCGTCCAGCAGGTCGGGGTGCTTCTCCAATATCTTGAGCAACTGAATAAGGGAGCGCGGCGGGCGTGATTTGCCGTTCTCGTAACGCGAGAAGGCGTTCACGCCACCGCCGAAAAGATCGCCTGCTTCCCGCTGGTCCAGCGAAAGCTTTTTGCGCACCGTCGCTATAAATTCCGGGTCGACAAAGCTCGCATTGACCTGTCTGTTGAAAGCGAGCATCGCGGCGCTCACGCGTTCGCTCTCTTCGCCTTCCAGTATGGCTTCGCCGCAAGCGCTGCAAAATGTGCCCGTTACATGAGGAATGGTCGTGACTTGTCCTTTATAGGAATATTCAAGATCGCGCGTTTCCTTCGTCACGGCATCAGCGCCGCAAATAGGGCAAGCCATTTTACTTCTCCTTGAACGACACGATCAATACGTTGTTCGATACGATCAGTTTTACATATAGATGCCCGAAGGGCGTCACCGGTTTATAGACATCATGCCAGACATTCTCGTCGTGGTAAGCCGTCATGGATTTGAAGAAATCCTTGAGGCTTAGGGCACGTACGACGTCATGCATATCACTCCGCGACATGCCGAGAGCCGCGGCTCCGCTCAAGGCTGAGAATGTTTCCCTGACTTTGCCTTCATCCAATAATCGCCATACATCTTCGAGCACAGTATGCGGCGCGGTCTTTTCCATAAAATAACCTAGTAGGTTAAAAAATCAATTCTTAAAAATAGCTGCGCGACTGGCCGCCTGCTGCACAACATATTGCGCAACAGGCGGTTTGATTTCAACTCCGTATCAAAACCCAGCCAAAACAATCTTTCCCTTTGCCGTCCCGCTTTCGATCAGCGCGTGGGCCCTGATGAGGTTTTCCGCGTTGATCTTGCCGAACACGTCTGTCAGCGTGGTCTTGATCTTGCCGGTATCGACCAGTTCGGAAACGTGGTTCAGCAGCTTGTGCTGTTCCAGAATATCCGCGGTTTCGAAGACGGGGCGGGCGAACATCATTTCCCAGTGGATGGAAATTGCCTTGCGCTTGAAGGGCATGGCGTCGAAGCCGCCTGCGGGGTCGTCGATCAGGCAATAACGTCCCTGTGGCGCGATCAGCGCGACGCTAGCGGCGGCGTGGGCGTCGCTGTTGGTGGTTGAGAAGATGAAGGATGGAGCGCCAAGACCGAGGGCTTCGACCTGCGGAGCAATAGGCTGGCTGTGGTCGATGACGTGATGCGCGCCGAGTTGGGCGACCCATTCCTTCGTTTCCGGGCGCGAGGCGGTGGCGATGATGGTGAGATCGGTCAACTGCCGCGCCAGTTGGATGGCGATGGAGCCGACGCCGCCAGCGCCGCCGATGATGACAATCGCATTCGCGCCGCCCGCAACAGGGTCCTTTACCTTGAGGCGATCGAATAGCGCTTCATAGGCCGTGATGGCGGTCAGCGGCAGGGCGGCGGCTTCTTCGAAGCTGAGGCTCTGCGGCTTTTTGCCGACGATTCGCTCATCCACCAGATGAAACTCGCTGTTGGAGCCGGGGCGGTTGATTGCACCCGCATAGAAAACCTCATCGCCCGGTTTGAACAGGGTGACACCTTCACCCACCGCCTTGACGATGCCAGCGGCATCGAAGCCCAGAATGCGGGTCTGGCCGTTTTCCGGCGGCTGGTTGCGGCGGACCTTGGTGTCGACAGGGTTGACGGACACGGCCTTCACTTCCACCAGCAGATCATGCCCCTTTGCTTCCGGCACGGGCAGTTCGAAATCGACCAATGCGTCGGTTTCCGTGACGGGTTTCGAGCTCTTGTAACCGATGGCGCGCATGATGCTTTCTCCTTTGCTTGTGGCGTTGGAGCCTATTTGATAGATATAAGCAAAGGCCGCAAGAATGCACATTTTTTGTATATACGTACAAAAAGGATACTGTGGCCGCCGCAAGATACTGAAAACGGAGCCTTTTCATGTCCAGACCCCGCGCGAAACTGACGGATAATTTTCCCGGATGCCCGGTGGAATCCACGCTGAGCTTTCTGGATGGCAAGTGGAAGGGCGTGATCCTCTACCACCTGCTGAACGAGGGAACGCTGCGCTTCAACGGGCTGCGCCGTCATATTCCAAACGTTACCCAACGCATGCTGACCAAGCAGCTTCGCGAGCTGGAGGAGGCAGGGCTGATCTCCCGCAAGGTCTTCCCGGTCGTGCCGCCGCGTGTCGATTATAGCCTGACACCGCTTGGCCTCAGCATGGAGCCGGTAATCGCTGCGCTGAAGAGCTGGGGCGACGCGCATGTGGTTTGCAAGAACGGCGCAAAAAGCATCGTGCCGCCGGTTGAAGCTCCCGCAATGGTCGCTGCCGAATGAGCGCCGCGGAGGTTCTGCACAAGCAGCGCGATGCCTTAATCAAGAATGGCCCGCCGACACTCGTGCAGCGAAGAGCCGATCTGAACGCGCTTCGCAAGGCAGTCACCGCGCACCGAAAGAGAATAGAAGAGGCAGTCGATGCGGATTTCGGCGGACGCTCTCCCTATGAAACGGCGCTCTTGGATATCGTCGGCGTTGTGCAGGCCATCGATTATCTCAGCCGCAATTTGAAGCGGTTCATGAAGCCGGAACGACGGCATGTGGCGGCAACCTTCCAGCGTGGGCGCGCATGGGTGGAGTATCAGCCACTCGGCGTCATCGGCATCATGTCACCGTGGAACTATCCATTTCTGCTGGCCATGGTGCCGCTGGCAACGGCGCTTGCAGCGGGCAACCGTGCCATGCTGAAGCCTTCCGAACTGACGCCGAGAACCAGCCAGTTGATGAAGGACATGCTGGCCGCGATATTCCCGGAAGAAAAGGTTTCCGTGGTTCTTGGCGACGCCGAGGTGGGTGCCGAGTTCAGCGGCTTGCCCTTCGACCACCTGTTCTTTACCGGCAGCACGCAGGTTGGACGCATGGTGATGAAGGCGGCAAGCGAGAACCTTGTGCCGGTAACGCTGGAGTTGGGCGGCAAGAGCCCGACGATCATCCAGCAGGGGCACGTCAATGCGGAGAGCGTGGCGTCGATCACCTTCGGAAAGCTCGCCAATGCCGGGCAGACCTGCGTTGCGCCGGATTACGTCTTCGTGCATGAAACGGAGATCGAAGCCTTTGTCGATGCGTTCGATCAGGCCGTCGTGAGATCCTATCCCGATGGGATCGCAGCCAAAGACTATGCATCGATCATCAGCGACAGGCATTTCACTCGGTTGAACGCGTTGCTTGAGGACGCGCGCGGGAAAGGTGCCGCGCTGAAACCAGCCGCCAAAATGGCGCAGGCTGGAACGAGGATGCGCGTGCTGACGCCGACACTCGTCTTGAACCCGACTGACGACATGGCGGTGATGCAGGAGGAGATTTTTGGGCCTATCCTGCCTGTGCGCAGCTATCGAGATGTTTCCGAGGTGGTGGCCTATATCAACGCAAAGCCAAGGCCGCTTGCGCTATATATCTTCGGAGAAGAGCAGGGGGATGTGTGCCGCGAGATACTCGCTCGCACCACTTCCGGCAATGTCGGCATTAACAACACCGTGCTGCATGTGGCGCAGGATGACCTGCCATTTGGCGGCGTCGGCCCCAGCGGCATGGGTGCCTATCACGGCATCGAGGGCTTCCGTCGCATGAGCCACGCTAAGGGCGTTTTCTCACAAGGGCGCTTCAGCGTGCCGAGCCTTTTACGTCCGCCATTCGGGCAGCTGGCGAAGGCGGCACTTGCTTTTCTCCTCCGTTAGGAGGAAGGATTTGCAGCGCGCCGCCCGGCGTGAACTATCCTTACAATTATTTTTGCACTGCAACATGGAACTGCCCGGATTGCTTCATAATTTCGCGCAGTGATTCTTCAGCTCAGGGACGGACTAGTATGGGTATTGGTTGGATCGAGGCAGCGATTCTCGGTTTTATTCAAGGTCTTACGGAATTCTTGCCAATTTCCTCCAGCGCGCATCTGAGGATCGCTGGAGAGTTTCTGGGAACGGGCGAAGACCCCGGCGCGGCGTTTACCGCCATCATTCAGATCGGTACCGAACTGGCGGTGCTTGTCTATTTCTGGTCCGATATCATGCGCATTGCCATGGCGTGGCTGCGCAAGAACCTTCGCCTCGGCGGCGTTTACGATCCGGCGGATGTCCGCCTTGGCTGGCTCATCATCATCGGCTCGGTTCCAATCGTGCTGCTTGGCCTGCTGTTCAAGGATGCCATCGAGCATTCGCTGCGCAACCTTTACATCACCGCTGTCATGCTGATCGTCTTCGGCATCATCCTCGGCTGGGCGGACAAGATCGGCCAGAAGAAATATCCGCTGAACAAGCTGATCTGGCGCGACGGCATCATCTTCGGCTTCGCGCAGGCCATGGCACTCATCCCCGGCGTTTCCCGCTCCGGCGGCACGATTACCGCAGGCCTTCTCCTGGGTTACACCCGCGAAGCCGCTGCGCGTTACTCCTTCCTGCTGGCAGTCCCTGCCGTCTTCGGCTCGGGCTTCTACCAGCTGTTCAAGAGCATCGGCCAGGATAACCCGGTCGGCTGGGGCCAGACGGCACTCGCAACGCTGATCTCCTTCGTCGTCGGCTACGCGGTTATCGTGGTGTTTCTCAAGCTGGTCTCCACGAAAAGCTACATGCCCTTCGTCTGGTACCGAATCATCATCGGCTTCGCGCTGCTGGGTCTACTCTTCACGGGCGTCATCAAGCCAATCTAACCCGCGCCCGTTCTGCTATTGATAGCGGATGGCGCAATACCCGGTGCCGGGTCGGGCACCGGGTAATTTTATTTGGTATTAATTCGTAAGGCTATAAAACTAAGCAGCTTCCAGCACATGCATTTCAACATGCAGACCGGCAGCAGCAGCCATGTTGACCAAGGTATCGAGGCTGAACAGGTCGATTTTGCCGCGCAACAGATCGGATATGCGCGGCTGGGTTACGCCTAGCGCGCGCGCTGCCTGACCTTGAGTCCAGCTTTTCGACTTTATGTGTCTTTCAAGCGCCATCATCAGGGTCGACCGGAGCTTCATGTTTTCGGCCTCTGCGACGGTATCTTCTATCGCGTCCCATACGCTTTCGAATGTCTCGCTGCTCATTGGCTCAGTTCCTTTACAAGATCGCTATAGCGCTTGGTCGCCAGATCGATGTCCGTTTTGCTGGTCTTCTGCGTTTTCTTCTGAAAACAATGCAGTACGTAAATCGACACAGTGAACTTGGCTACGTAGATCACTCGAAACGCGCCAGACGCATCTCTGATCCGAATTTCATGGACACCTTTTCCAATGGAAGCCATCGGCTTCCAATCAGAGGGCTCCAGTTCGTGCTGTACCTTATCGAGCTGGTATCCAGCTTCCCGCCGTGCGGTTTCCGGAAAAGCGCGTAAATCACTAAGGGCGCTGCCCCGGAACCTGATTGTCTTCATGTCAGGACTATACAAAATTTTGTATAGTCCTGACAAGTGGTAACTACAGCAACGTCCCGCTCAAAATAACCAGCGCAACGGAGAAGTAGATGACGAGGCCGCTGACATCCACCAGGGTTGCCACGAAGGGGGCCGAGGCGCTGGCGGGGTCCAGGCGCAGGCGCTGGAGGATGAAGGGGAGCATGGAGCCGCAGATCGAGCCGAAGGTGACGATGCCGACCAGTGCGCAGAATACGGTGAAGCCGACCAGCAGCCAGTGTTCGCCATAATCATAGAAACCGGCCTGCTGCCAGATGGTGAGCCGCAGGAAGCCGATGGCGCCGAGGATTGCTCCGAGGGCCAGACCGCTTGGCAGTTCGCGCACCAGCACACGCCACCAGTCGGAGAGCTTCAATTCGCCCAGCGCCAGCGCACGGATGATGAGCGATGTTGCCTGCGAGCCGGAGTTGCCGCCGGATGACATGATCAGCGGAATGAAGAGCGTCAGCACGACGGCCTTTTCCAGCTCACCCTCGAAATGCTGCATGGCGCTGGCCGTCAGCATTTCACCGAGGAAGAGGGCGGAAAGCCAGCCGGCGCGCTTGCGGATCATGTCCAGAAAACCCATGGACATATAGGGCTTGCCGAGCGCTTCCATACCGCCGAATTTGTGCGCATCCTCAGTCGTATCGGCAATCATGGTGTCGATCACGTCATCCACGGTGACGATGCCGAGGATATGGGCGTGCTCATCCACGACCGGAATGGCCAGCAGATCGTGCTTGCGGATGAGGCGGGCAACATCTTCCTGCGACATCAGGGGATCGGCGTAGACGACGCCTTCCTTGGATGCGACGGAGAGGATGGGGGCATTGGCTTCAGCCGTGACGAGGCGGCGCAGCGTCACGATCTTGGTCAGTGTTCCGTCTTCAGCCAGCACATAGATGGCATAGACCGTTTCACGCGAACGCTCTACGACGCGAATGTGCGAAAGGGTCTGTTCCACCGTCCAGCTATCCGGCACGCTGACAAACTCCGTCGACATGATGGAGCCAGCCGTGCGGGGCGGATAGGTCATCAGGTGCTGAATGGCGGTTGCCGTTGCGCGGTCCAGCCGGGAGAAGAGGCGGGTGCGATGGGCATCGTCCATCTCTGCCATGACGTCGGCAACACGGTCGTCCGACATGAGGTTGATGAGGCGGGCGGCCTGATCCAGCGGAATGGCGGAGATGATATCGGCAGCATGATGCAGTTCCGGGCGGTCCAGAACGGCAACGGCTTTTGCCTGAGGCATCTTCAGCAATGCGCCCACGGCTTCGGTAACGTCGAGAGCGTTCAGCTGATCGACGCGTTCTGCAATTGTGATTGGGCCTGCGTCACCGCTGCGGAAAAGACGTGCGGCCTTGCTGGCTCTCAGGGAGAGGTTATGGAAGTTCATGATTGCTCACCTTCTAGTCGATCCGCCGATCTCGGCGGAACGTGGTGAGCCGACAGGAGTCAGATCAGTGCACGTCTCGCCGGTCTCGGCAAAGGCAATCGACTACTACTGTCGCTAGACATCTAATGATGCTCCGTGGATATCCGTGCCAGAAGGATTTCATCTGCACGTAAGGCCTGTGGTGCGCCTGAATCTGGAAATAGTCAAGCGGGGTGAATATGAAATTTTGGCAAGGTTGATTTGAGGGGTGGGAGTGCGCTGATTTCACCGCCGTCATCCCGCACTCGATGCGGGATCCAGTGTGATCAAGTCTTTGATCACAATAGACTCTTTGCGCCGCAGACGCGACGCTACTGGATTCCGGCTCAAGGCCGGAATGACGGAGATGTGGTTTCTGGAAAATCAGCCTGCGAAAGCCGCCTTCTCCCGCCGCTCCAGCACAACCGCAACGGCAAAAACAAGCAGTCCGCCGAAGGAAAGGACTGCGCCGATGTAACCGGTGGCTGCATAGCCGTAGCCCATGGCGATGACGATGCCGCCGAGCCATGCGCCGAGGGCGTTGGCTATGTTGAAGGCGGAGTGGTTGGAGGCGGCGGCGAGTGTCTGGGCGTCGGCTGCCACGTCCATCAAACGGGTCTGCACGGCGGGGCAGGCGGCAAAGCCGCAGCCGATGAGGAAGACGCACAGGCACAGCATGTAAGGATTATGCGCGGTGAGGCCGAACAGTGCCATGAGCAGAACGTTGAGCGCCAGCATACCGCCAATCGTGCCGTTCAGCGAAAGATCGGCGAGGCGCGAGCCGACGACATTGCCGACATTCATGCCGATGCCGAACAGCGCCAGCACCATGGAAACGGTGGAGACAGGCATCATGGCGACATCGGTCGTCGTCTTGGCGATATAGCTGAACACGGAGAACATGCCGCCAAAACCAACCGAGGCAACGGCGAGCGTCAGCCACACCTGCACGCGGCGAAACGCGCCAAGCTCCCGCCATATGCTTGCACCTTCCTGCACCTTGTCGCGCGGCTGGAAGAGCCAGAGCAGCGCAACCGTCAGAAGGGCAATGCCGCCAACCATCATGAAGGCGGCGCGCCACGAGAATATCTGGCCGAAGAAGGTGGCAAGCGGTGTGCCGAGAAGGGTTGCGATGGTGAGGCCGAGCATGACGCGACCGACTGCGCGGGCGCGTTTGTGGATGGGTGCCATGGAGGCAGCCACCAGCGCGGCGACGCCGAAATAGGCACCATGCGGCAGGCCGGTGATGAAGCGAAGCGCGGTGAAGGTCCAGAAATCCGGTGCCATGGCGCTGAGGATGTTACCGGCGGCAAACACGCCCATCAGCGAAAGAAGCAGCACGCGGCGTGTGAGCCGCGCGGCCAGCACGGCGATGATCGGCGCACCGATGACGACGCCCAGCGCATAGGCGGTGATGACATAACCCGCGACAGGAACGGTAACGCCATAGGTATCGGCGACATCCGGCAGCAGCCCCATAATGGCGAATTCACCCGTGCCGATGCCGAAGCCGCCTGCTGCAAGCGCCAGTTCGATCAAGGCGATGGAAAGCGGTGTCAGCGGAATGGGTGCGGCAGATTGCGCAATGGTTTCGTCGTCCGCTGCAACGCGGTTTTCGGAAGGGCAGGTCTGGGTCATGGGTAACGGATCGTGGCAAAAGAAAAAAAGGGCAAGACCGAAGAACTCGATCTGCCCTGACTGGAAGTCTTTGGTCACCAAAATGACCTTATCGCAAAACTATCATCCTTTTGTGCATCGCGGTAGTGTTTGATTCGATAAAATCAACTTTTCACGCAATGGTGTACGGAACCCTTTCGGTTCTATTCGATTAAAGACGCGCTTTGCGCGAAAACCTAAGCTGGATGGGCACATGAAGTTGGTTGCGATCTTCAACCGCGATGGCGGAACGTTCAAGACCACGGATATGGAGGCCTATCGTGACCACGCGCAACGCGTGTTCACGCAAGCGGGCCATGATATCGACTGCCGCGTGATTTCCGGCAAGGATATCGTGCAGGAAATGGAGCGTACCGCCGATGAAACCGGGCTGGAAGGCCTGATTGCGGGTGGTGGCGATGGAACGATTTCCGCAGCCGCAGGAATTGCGTGGAAGCACAATATCGCACTTGGCGTGGTACCTGCCGGTACGATGAACCTGTTTGCCCGCTCGCTGAAACTGCCGCTGGATATCTGGCAGGCTGTCGATACGCTGGCTGAGGGCCATGTACAGAATGTGGATATTGCCAGCGCCAACGGACACCCGTTCGTGCACCAGTTTTCCGCCGGTCTGCATGCGCGCATGGTGCGCATTCGCGACAAGATGCAATATGCCTCCCGCCTTGGAAAAATCCGCGCCAATATTCGCGCTGCCATTGGCGTCGTGCTCGACCCGCCTGTTTTCGACGTAGAATTTACGGTTGGTGGAGAGACGCAGCACCGGCGCGTCTGCGCCATTTCCGCCTCCAACAACGAATTCGGGCCAAACCCGCTGCTGGTGGCGGATGATATCACGCGCGGCCATCTTGGTTTCTACCTTGCGGAAGCCTTGACGCCTTCTGGTGTTGCTGGCCTCGCGGTTGATATTCTTCGCGGCAAGCTGAAGGAAAACGCAGCCGTAACAGCCATGGCGGTGGAGGAGGTGGAGCTGCATTTTCCCAGACGCAGGAACGATGTTCGTTGCGTGATCGACGGCGAATTGCTGCCTATGGACAAGGATGTGAAGCTGCAAATCCATGCCGGTGAACTGAAAGTCATCGTGGCAAAGGATTCCACAAACGTTTGATTTCGCTGCGCTAGGCGGCCTTGCAAAAACCAGGTGAAGCCGCCATGCTCCCCGCCAGATATGATGCAGGGGAGCAGGTAACGCGATGAACGACATATCGAGAACGGTTTCGAACCTGGCCGCAATCGACGCCGCGCACCACCTTCATCCTTTTTCCGACATGGGCAAGCTGAACGCTTCCGGCACGCGCATCATCGAGCGGGCGGAGGGCGTGTTCATCTATAACAGCACCGGCAAGAAATACCTCGATGCTTTCGCGGGTCTGTGGTGCGTCAATATCGGCTATGGACGCCGCGAAATCGCCGATGCCGTTTCCCGGCAGATGAATGAGCTGCCCTATTATAATGCCTTCTTTGGCACCACCACGCCGCCCGCAACGCTGCTGGCGCAGAAGATCGCCTCGCGCGCCGGGCCGAAGATGAACCATGTGTTCTTTACGAATTCTGGATCGGAAGCCACCGATACATGGTTTCGCATGGTGCGGGTTTATTGGAAGGCGCTGGGCCACCCGACGAAGACGAAGGTGATTGCGCGCCGCAACGGCTACCACGGCTCCACCGTGGCCGGTGCTTCGCTTGGCGGCATGAAATGGATGCATGAACAGGGCAATCTCCCAATCGAAGGCGTGGCGCATATCGGCCAGCCATACTGGTATGCCGAGGGCGGAGATCTCTCCCCGGCGGATTTCGGCCTGAAGGTTGCGCGGGAGCTGGATGCGAAAATCGATGAGCTGGGCGAGGAAAATGTCGCCGCTTTCGTGGCCGAGCCCATTCAGGGGGCAGGGGGCGTCATCGTGCCGCCGGAAACCTACTGGCCGGAAATCGCGCGCATCTGCAAGGCACGCAATATTCTGCTGGTCTCCGACGAGGTGATCTGCGGCTTCGGGCGTCTGGGTTCATGGTTCGGCTACCAGCATTTCGGCTACGAGCCGGATTTGGCGCCCATCGCCAAGGGTCTCTCTTCCGGCTATCTGCCGATTGGCGGTGTTATCGTTTCCGACCGGGTGGCGGAGGTGATGCTGAGCGAGGTGGGTGATTTCAACCACGGCTTCACCTATTCCGGCCACCCCGTCTGCGCCGCTGCCGCACTGGAAAACCTGCGCATCATTGAGGATGAGGGGCTGGTGGAGCGCGTGCGCGATGATATCGGCCCCTATTTCACGAAAGGCTGGCAAAGCCTGATGGACCATGAGGTGGTGGGCGAGGCGGCCAATGTTGGCCTCATGGGCGGCTTGCAGCTGACGGCGGATAAGGGAACGCGCAGGCGCTTCGAACAGCCGGACGATATCGGCGTCATCGTGCGCAACCACTGCCTGGAAAACGGTCTGGTGATGCGCGCAACGGGAGACCGCATGCTTGCCTCACCCGCGCTCACCATCAGCCACTCGGAAGTGGACCAGATCATCGAAACGCTGCGCAAGGGGCTGGACCATCTGCGCGATACCGTGAAAGTTTAAGAATGGCAGATCAGGAACATCGCTACACCGTGCAGGTGAAGTGGACGGGAAACCGCGGAACCGGCACCTCCGGCTACCGCGACTATGACCGCAACCACGTAATTTCAGCAGATGGAAAACCCGACATCGCCGGCTCCTCCGATCCCGCTTTTCGCGGCGATCCCGCACGCTGGAACCCGGAAGAACTGCTGCTCGCCTCCATCTCCGCCTGTCACAAGCTGTGGTACCTGCACTTCTGCGCCGTCTCCGGCGTTGTCGTCAGCGACTATGAGGATGCGCCGGAAGGGACGATGGTGCTGACGCGCGACGGTGGCGGGCACTTTACCGAAGTCGTGCTAAAGCCGGTGATTACTCTGACGAAGGGTGACTTGCAGACAGCAACAGAGCTTCACCACGACGCCCACGAAAAATGCTTTATCGCCAATTCGGTGAACTTCCCGATCCGCGTTGAGCCGACGATCAGGATGGGTTGAGCCACTGTCCGATGGACGCTCGCCGGCGCAAAATCCCTACTCTTCGTCCGAACTGAAAGTCTTACTTACGATGTAATTCGGTGTGCGTTCGTCCCGGTAATAGAGGCGGGCGATCATTTCGGCGAGGATGCCGGTGGTGATGAACTGCATGGAGGAGAGCAGCAGGACGACGCCTACCATCAGCATCGGGCGCGTGCCGATGTCGTTGCCGAGAATGAACTTGTCTATGAAGAGATAGAACATGATGACGGCGGAAAGGGCGCCGAGGCCGAGGCCCAGCGAGCCGAAGAAATGGCCCGGGCGCGCCTTGTAGCGCATGAAGAACATGACCGACAGCAGATCGAGAATGACACGGAAAGTGCGTGAAATTCCATATTTCGAAGTGCCGAACTGGCGCGCATGGTGCGTTACCGGCATTTCGCCGATGCGGGTGCTGGGCACCACGCCCGCGACCCAGGCCGGGATGAAGCGGTGCATCTCGCCCATCAGCTTGACCTGCTTAATGACGGAGGTGCGATAAATCTTCAACGAACAGCCGTAATCATGCAGGCGAACGCCGGTAATGCGGCCAATCAGGCGATTGGCGATCCAGGACGGGATCTTGCGCAGCATCAGGCCATCCTGACGGTTCTTGCGCCAGCCGACCAGCAGGTCCAGTTCACGACGCTCAAGCTCGGAAACCAGCATCGGAATGTCTTTCGGGTCATTCTGGAGATCGCCATCGAGAGTGGCGATCAGGCGGCCTTTGGCCGTGTCGATACCCGCCTGCATGGCCGCTGTCTGGCCGAAATTGCGCTGGAGGGCGACGATTTTCAGATCGAGCCCTTCGCGACCGAGATAGGCTCTGGCGTTGACGATGGTTGCGTCCGTGCTGCCGTCATCCACCAGAATGAGTTCCCACGCCGCGTCATAATTCGCCATTGCCTCCACAACACGCTCGATCAACGGGCCGACGCTCTCTTGCTCATTGAAAATCGGCACGACAAGCGATAGTTCGGGCGCTGTGTTCATCAGAATCTCGCTTCGAAGGGCGGTCGTTGTGGGCACGGAGGCTTCCCCAGGTAAGGCATTGTTAATATGCTCACCTGCCGGATAGGCCTCGCCACGCAATTTGTCCAGTTAGGCCATCATTTGAAAGATAATCCACACAGGATGAAATCAGGGGCGTGGCTTGCCAGCAACGCGATGACGCTTGGCACCGTCTTTGTCGTTGTTGCCTATGCCGGTTTCATCCAGTGGATGTGGGGCTGGGACGCGATATTCCGCCTGTGGTCTCACGCCGGTTGGGGCACGATAGCGCTGGCTCTGGTACTGCTCGTCTCGACCTATGTTCTGCGCACCTGGCGTATCTATGACTACTTTCCAGCGGAAACGCGCGCCCGCTTCGGAACGCTGTTCCGCGTCGTCCAGATTCACAATCTGCTCAATATCATGATGCCGTTTCGCAGCGGCGAGACGAGCTTTCCGCTGCTGATGAGGCGGGAATTCGGCGTCAATCTGGTGCGCGGAACCTCTGCGCTGTTCGTCATGCGCCTGTTCGATCTTCACGCGCTTCTCGCTGCTGCCGGAATGGGGCTGGCGCTGGAAAGAAAAGAACTCTGGGGATGGGCGATATGGATTGCGTTTCTGCTTCTGCCCGCTATCGGCTTTTCTGCGCGCCATATCATCTTCCGCACCATCGGGCGTGTATCCTCTGCAAAGATTGGCCGATTGATCGATGAGGTTAAGGCTGGACTGCCGGTGGATGGCCGCGCCTTTTTGCGTGCCTGGGGCGTGACTCTGATCAACTGGTTCGTCAAAATCGCGGTGCTGGCCTGGGTACTGATGCTGATGGGCGACATCGCGCTGCCTGCAAGCTTCGGCGGCGCGCTGGGTGGCGAGCTTTCTTCCGTGCTTCCAGTCCACGCGCCTGGCGGCGTCGGCACCTATCCCGCAGGCATCACCGCAGGCGCCCTCGGCTTCGGCGCCTCACCCGCCGAAGAGGCACTCTCCGCGCTTGGCCAAGCCGCCGTCAACGTCCACCTGCTGGTCATCCTGTCATCGCTGATTGGAACGACAATGGCGCTGTTCGTGCCGAAGCGGAAATAGCTCAGGCAATGCGAAGGCCGAGATGTTCGGCCATAGGAGTGAAATCCCTGTCGGAGTGCAGCAGGGCATGGCCGTGTTCGATACAATACGTGCCGATGATGAGATCGGTGGTTTTTCGGATGGTGATGCCCCGCTGGCGAAGCCGACGATAATGCATTGCGGCTTTGACGGCCAAATCAGGCGATAGCATTGGAACGAGCTGGAACTTGGTCATTCGCGCTTGCATATTTGCAGCATGTTGGTCGCTTTGTGCACCCTGAAGGATTTCAAGCAACACGACATCGCCTAAGAGAACATCTCTTAAGCGCGGGATAGCATGAAATTTCTCTGTTTGTGCATTTGTCGCACCTCTCAAGATGGAAATCCAAACTGAGCTATCGATAACGATCATTCTGCGGCGTGTTGATTGTGAGCTGTATAAATGTTGCTACCGCCGCGCATCTCATCAAGATCGCCATCCCACCCCATGCCAGTGAGCTCGTCCAAAGCTTTTCTTCGGCTGTGGTAATCGATGAGTTCTTTAAGAGCGAGTTCAACAACCGCTTTCTTTGTGGTCAAGCCACTCAATTCAAGTGCTTCGGCAATCAATGCGTCATCAATTTCTATATTCGTGCGCATGGTTGATGTCCTTGGTGTATCAATTTACGAAATTATACACCAAGGCCATATCTCCTGCAAATCCTATTGAAACGCCGTCTCGTAAAAGCTTCTTAGCTTGCGGGAATGCAGCTTTTCCGTATCCATCGCGGCCAGTTTCTGCACGGCGCGGATGCCGATTTGCAGATGCTGGGCGACCTGGGTGCGGTAGAACTCCGTGGCCATGCCGGGCAGTTTCAGCTCGCCATGCAGCGGCTTGTCGGAAACGCAGAGCAGGGTGCCGTATGGCACGCGGAACCGGAAACCGTTGGCGGCGATGGTGGCGGATTCCATGTCGAGTGCGATGGCGCGCGATTGCGACAGCCGCTTGACCGGGCCTGCCTGATCGCGAAGTTCCCAGTTGCGGTTATCGATGGTGGCAACGGTGCCGGTGCGCATGATGCGCTTCAGCTCGAAGCCCTCATAACCGGTGACTTCCGCTACGGCACCTTCCAGCGCCATTTGCACTTCGGCAAGGGCAGGGATCGGCACCCAGACGGGCAGATCGTCATCCAGAACGTGGTCTTCGCGCACATAGGCATGGGCCAGAACATAATCGCCCAGACGCTGGCTGTTGCGCAGGCCCGCGCAGTGGCCAACCATCAGCCAGGCATGCGGGCGCAGCACGGCAATGTGGTCGGTGATCGTCTTGGCATTGGAGGGGCCGACGCCAATATTGACGAGCGTGATGCCCGCATGGCCCTTCTTCTTCAGGTGATAGGCAGGCATCTGTGGCAGACGCGCCAGCGTCATGTCGGTTATCGGGCGGTCGGAACCGGCCTGCGTGACGATGTTGCCGGGCTCCACGAATTCCGTGTATCCCTCACCACCATCTGCCATCAGCTTACGCGCCCATGTGGCGAACTCATCGATGTAGAACTGGTAGTTGGTGAAGAGCACGAAGTTCTGGAAGTGGTTTGCGCTCGTTGCCGTGTAATGGCTGAGGCGCGCCAGCGAGTAATCGATGCGCTGCGCTGTAAATGGCGCCAGCGGCGCGGGCTCGCCCGGCACCTGATCATACTCGCCATTGGCAATCAGATCGTCCGTGTTGTTCAGATCCGGCGTATCGAAGAGATCGCGCAGCGGCACGTCAGATAGCGAAGAGGCGGCAGCCGCTTCCACATAGGCACCTTCACCGAAGGCGAAGTGCAGCGGAATGGGCGTCGCGGATTCGGCAATGGTGACGTGAACATTGTGGTTCTTCATCAACAGCCCCAGCTGCTCCTTCAGGTAATGCCTGAAAAGCTGCGGGCGGGTGATGGTGGTGGTGTAAACGCCGGGCGAGGTGACGTGGCCATAAGACAGGCGGGAATCCACATGACCGAATGTCGAGGTCTCGATACTGACCTGCGGATAGCAGGCGCGATACCGCCCCTCGATAGGCGCGCCCTGCGCCAGATCCGTGAAGGATTTGATGAGGAAATTCGTATTGCGCTCATAAAGCGCGGTCAACGCCGCTACCGCCTCTTTCGCATCGGTAAAAGTCTGCGGCGCGAAAGGCTCTGGCGTGATGAAGGAGAGTTGTGGAATCGTGTGCTTAGCTATTGTCATGGCCCATTATAGAGAGCCAATTTCGACAGGCAAGCGACAGAAATATGTGCGTTTCAAAAAGATTGGCGTGGCTGCTCTTAGCCCAGATTGCCGCGCTGAAGGCTCATCAACAGCACGAAGCCAGCGCCGCGTGACTGTGGCTGCGGCTCGGCCTTGTAGAGCGCCAGCCCCGCAAACGGCCCCAGAAAGATCGAAGCCATGATCGCCACCCGCAGACCGGCAGCCAAGCTGTTGGAAAAACGCATCCCCATGGCCGATCTCACAGCGTGACGTGGCAGTTGCTGGAAAAACTGTGCTGGCAGCTGAATGCCGAGCCCATATTCACCCGCTGAAAACTGCGATCTGGATTAATGACCAGCGCCGCAAAAGACATGGCAAAAATCGCCATCAGAAGAACGATGATGCTAAAACGACGTACCAGAATTCCCATGTCCATTCCCCACTTACGTTGCCATGTCCCTTATTCTGGACACGACATTGCCACGTTTGGACTGAACCAACCCTGAGGGGTGAGTTCATGTGGGGTTCAGGGAGGTTAATGGGGCGGTCAATCTCTAAAGTTGTGAATTTCCACTGCATGCCTCGTTTTGTGAACGAGTAAAAGCGGCCTCCGATAGCTCGATGACGAGAAAAACCACAGCGACGACTGGGAGAAGCATTATCAGGACGCCTAACAGGAGAAGAGGCAGAATGCCCTCCGCGCCATTTGCAATGGCATCCCACACCCTCAGACTTCTGAGCATTGTTGGCCCGCAGGCGATCAGAAGCAGGAAATCGGCGCCGATCAGAAACAGCATACTACCGTCAAATTCCATCACGTAAACCATTGCTACGACGCCAAGCGAAATCGCCGCTGCAATGCGCAACGCCCTCACGAGGTGGACGCGGCGCTTCTGCTGTGAGCCTATGACATCTGGCGGAGCGACAACTTTGCTCATTCGCAGTTTCCGTTTGTTTGGCGCGAAATTATTATCTTTGATTATCCAGGATTGCAATATCGATAGGTTTTGGTTGTGGTAGCATCCTGAAAATAGTGTTTGACGGTCATGGAGAAGACGCGGTGAGCGAGGCTTTCGCAATTCGGGACAGAAAAGTTTTTCTTATCGGGGACGGTGTCGACGTGCCTGTCGAAGTTCTCGGCGGCATTTCAGGGAACGATTTTTCCGTTATCCATGCATTTAAAGCCGGATACCAGATCGGAGCATATCTGCGGGATAAAGAGGGTATCTGGTGGTATCATCAGCGCAACAAAAAGGTGAGGTTCGTCACGCGTGACGCCGAGGGATTTCGTGTGCTGGATGATAACTACGGCTTGGACGGCAACCACGTCTATCTCGAAGAAAGGGTTATTCCCGGTGCTGATCCGCTCAGCTTTTCACTTATGGAATGCACCAACTGTTTCGCCAGGGACAAGCATTGCCTATACGTCAAAACCGGCTCAAGCTTTTTCCATTTCGAAAGCCTTGATACAGATACTCTGGTCGCGAACGGCTCGTACGTTGGAGACAAGCACGATCTCTACCATCTCTTCGATTCACTGAGCTTGAGTAACGACTCCAAGCATCACGAAACGGTGCAGTATTCGCTCTGCGACGAACACCAGATGCTGTTGAAGGACTGGTTCGTCAAACATCACCCCGACACTGTCGGTTGGTGGCATCCTGACTACCCATTCAGCGCCGATGGTGCGCAACAGATTGCGGATGATTGGTATCGGACTTCAAACGCCGTGTTTTTCAGGCAGACATTTACAACTCCGCGGGAGTCTCGGGACGTCTTCAATCTCGTCCGTCATGCAGATCCGGCCAGTTTCGAGCCGCTTGATGCCTTTCATGCGCGCGACGCGAAAAGCGTGTTTTGTCGCTCAAGGCGAATTGCGGGTGCGGATCGCCAGTCTTTCATCCCGATCAAGGACCTTTTCGGGAAGGACGAAAAGACAGTTTATTTCAACGGTTATGGCGTCGAGCATGCCGACCCGGCGAAATTTCAGGTGTTTCAGTCTGTCGTTCCGCTCGCGAAGGATGGTAAACGAGTTTACGCAGCTTCGCATGCCCGAACGAGTTGGCCGTTCGGGCACACCGATGAGGTTCTTGTTGTGCTGGATGAAGCGGACGCCAAGAGTTTCGAAACATTTGGAGAGCGCGGCGTGTGGGCCGCCGATTCAACTCGCGTATATCTGCGTGGAACTCATCAGAAAAAGATGGATGCTGCCAGCTTCCGCTTTCTCTGCGAAAGTGCGACCAATTGCTGGGCGGCCGATGACAAGGGACTTTATAGATCCAACGGGACGCTCATCGTTGCTGGTATCGAGGGTCGGAGCTTTGTAAAACTCAACGGTTTCTGGGGTACCGATGAGAAAGTCGTTTTTTCCTTCGTTACCGGCGCCGTCCAGAAGTCGATTGAAGCCGAAAGCTTTATTGTAGTCGACGAAGATGGCGGTGCTGAGGACGCCAACTACCGCTATCGCATTGTTAACGGAAGCATCAAGAAGGCGAAACTTTAACGTCCTTCGCGTTGTCACCGCCCCATTTGTGAATGAGGCGGTGTTGACCTATAACCCTACTTCCTGAACACCTTCCCCAAAAACGCCTCGAATGACGGACGCCAGACATCCATTTCGTGGCCTAGATCTTTGTATTCCACGTAGTCGTGCTTGATCTTGTTTTCGTCGAGGATTTTCTTGAGGCTGGCGATGTCTTTGCCGGTGACTTCGTCCTTCGTACCGACGGTGACGGTGAAGTTGTGGAGGGCCTTGTTGACCTTGTCCGGCTCGGCAAGCGCGGCTTCGACGGCCTTGTTCGGGACGGTGGTGGTGGAGACGCCGCTGAAATTGGCGATCCAGCCGAAGGTGCCGAGGTGGGTGAGGCCGGAGACGAGGGCCTGGTAGCCGCCTTGTGAGAGGCCGACGACAGCGCGGCTGTCGGCATCGTCACGCACCTTGTAGTGCTGCTTCATGTAGGGAATGAGGTCTTCCACCAGTTCGCGGTCGATAGCATCGGCATTGATCGGGTAGAAATTCTTGCGACGGTCCGCACCGGGGAAGTTTTCAGCGATTGCTTCGGGAATGTCGGCCTCGGTGTCGGGGATGACGACGATCATCGGCTCGATCTTCTTTTCCGCCAGCAGATTGTCGAGAATTTGCGGTGCGCGGCCTTGATCGACCCATGAGGCGACCGTATCGCCGAAGCCATGATAGAGATACAGCACGGGCAGGGGCTCGGATGCATCGCTATATCCCGGTGGCGTGTAGACATAGGTCTGTCGCTGCGATTTCAGCGCCTTGGACGGTATCGTCACCATGCGAAGCTCGCCATGTGGCACGTCTTTGATATCGAGAATGCTGCCGGGTACCAGAATGAGGCTGGTATTCACCTGCCGCTGCGGCTTCGGGTAATTCGTGCCGGTATCGATGCTGCGGAAGCCATCGATATTGAAGTAATATTCATAGAGATTGGGCTTCAGCGCCTCGCTCTTTACGCTCCAAACCCCGCTTTCCGCCTTGGTCATCTCCACCGGCGCGCGCGAGCCGAGCACGACCGACACCGCCTTTGCCGAAGGCGCGAACAGACGGAAGGTGATCGAGCCATCCTTTTCGACGGCGGTGACGAACTCGTTCAACGGACGGTTGGCGGGTGGCGATGCGGGTGGGTCAATGGCCATGGCAGGTCCGCTCACAATGCAACTGGTGATAAGGATGGCAGGCAGCAATAAACGCATGAAATCTCCTCCAGATAGATGCCCCGGGGGGAGACTGGCAGATGAGGTTGGTTATTTCAATAAGTTAGTAGTTTTTGTGGCGGTTGACGTAAGCCAGTGACGGTGGCGGGCCAACACGTCGCCCCCATCTCCCGTTATACCGGGCTTGACCCACCGCTGACCGGTTTAAATATGCGGATATGAGACGAGGCGTTGAATGCAATCCAGTTCCAGCCTTCAAATCCGGTTGAGACACGCTTTGACCGCCTTTGCTGCAGTGTGGCGATGGTGCCACCCCTGCTACCGTCATACCGGACTTGATCCGGTATCCAGTCAGACCAAGTCCTTGGTCTGAAAGACTTTCTTGACGCGCAGACGCGCGTCTGCTGGACCCCGCATCAAGTGCGGGGTGACGGGTGGGGGAGTTGGTCTCGCCCCACACTACCAACTCAGTTTAAACCGGACAGCGATGGGCTTGACCCGAGGACCTAACCACGTTGCCGTAGGGGTTCGTTAGATCCTCGGGTCAAGCCCACTGCTGTCCGGTTTAGATTCCTTAGGACTTTATGCAAAGCCAAAGGCTTGAGGAGAGACGGTAAATCCACCCGCAACCGTCATCCTCGGCCTTGTGTCGAGGATCTACTAACGTCAATAAAATCAACCGGTTGCAGATCCTCGGGACAAGCCCGAGGATGACGGAGGTGGGCTCTGCGACGCTCTTCGTCCCCCCGGCAAATATCGTTCTCTCGTAACGACGTCAAAATCGCAGAAAACATACAAAGTAAAGCAGGATCAATAGCTTAAGGCTACTCCGAAAATCTAAACCGGACAGCAGTGGGTCACGCCCGAGGATGACGAACGCATGGTCGAGATACCAAAGCAAAAAGGCGCCGCTCACGCGACGCCTTCGCTCGTCTTAATGTCGATAAACCTCAGCCGATCATGGCATTGTCATCGCGCTTGACGGCGACGATGACGGAGCGGGGCAGTTTGCCTTCGCCATCCGGGAAGGGCGCGCTGGGGTGCTGGATGCCGACGAAGTGGGTGCGTTTGTCGGCGGACCATGTCTGGCCGGTGACTTCGGCACCCTTCGGTGCGGTCAGGAAGCGTTCGATGCGGCCGGTGACGGGGTCGCCTGCCAGCATCTGGTTGTTGCCCTGACCGGCGAAATCGCCTTCGTTCGAATCTTCACCATCCGTCTGGATCCAGAGCAGGCCGGTGCTATCGAACATCATGCCATCGGGCGAGTTGAACATGTTGCCGGAGTGGATGTTGGAGGAGCCGGCATAGGCGTCCTTGTGCACATCCGGGTTGCCAGCCATGCAGAACAGGTCCCACTTGAACTTGGCGTCGGCGTGGTCGTCGTTTTCTGGATACCAGCGAACGATCTGGCCATATTCGTTCTTCTCGCGCGGGTTGGCGGCGTTGAGCGGCATGGCATCGCCACCTGCATTGGCGCGCATCTTGCCGTCCTTCACTTCGCCACGGCGGCTGTTGTTGGTCAGCGCGCAATAGGCCTCGATGGCGACGGGGTTGATCGCGACCCATTCAGGACGGTCCATGGTGGTGGCACCGACCTTGGAAGCGGCCTGGCGGGTGAAGACGCAGATTTCGTCCATCTTCATGCCGGTGGATTGAGGCGTCAGGGCTACCCACTCACCATTGCCGTCATCGGTGAATTTGGCAACGTAGAGCGTGCCTTCGTCCAGAAGCTTGGACGTGTCGCCACCCGGAACATAGATGCCGTTGGAGATGTACTTGTAGAGGAATTCGCCACGCTCATCATCGCCCATGTAAACGACGACGCGACCGTCGCGCGCTACCACAACGGCGGCGTTTTCATGCTTGATGCGGCCCAACGCGGTGCGCTTGATCGGCGCGGAGGATGCGTTTGACGGATCGATTTCCACGACGTAACCGGCGCGACGCGGCTCGTTCGGGTTCTTCGAAACGTCGAAGCGCTCATCGAACTTCTCGTAGCCATAGCGGGTTTCGGCAGCGATGCCGTAACGCTTGTAATCGTCAGGCATTTTGAAATCGGCAACGGTGGAGCCAAAGTAGCCGTTGAAGTTTTCTTCGCAGGTGAGGTAAGTGCCCCACGGCGTGCGGCCCGCGCCGCAATTATTGAAGGTGCCAAGACAGTCGATGCCATTCGCATCCGCGACGGTCTTGACGAGATCGGAACCGGCGGCAGGACCGGAAAGCTTCATTGGAGTGTTGTGGTGAATGCGGCGGTTGAACGGGCTTCCGACGACGATTTCCCAGCCGTCCTTGCCTTCAGCCACTTCCATGACGGTGACGCCCTGCATGTGCTGGAGGATTTTCACTTCATCCAGATTGGCGGGCATGCCCTTTTCGCGGTGCGGCAGGTTGGTGTCGTTGTTCACATATTCATGGTTGACCGCAATCAGCTGGTGGCTACCGACAACGAAAAGCTCCATGCCGTCGGTGTTTTCACCGAAGACCTTATCGGAGTTTTCAAGGCTGACGCCCTTGATCGGGTCGATGTCCGGCACATTGGGGAACAGCGGCTGGCCCCACTTGGCAAATGCCTTCCAGCTGTAACCTTCCGGTACGTGGATGGTGCTGTCCGTGGTGGCCGCAATCGGCTTGAACGGAAAGCGCGATGCGGCTTCCTGCGCCTGCGCAGAGGTGGAAGAGGCAAGGTTGCCGAAGGTGCCGAGAGCGGCGGCAGCGGAACCGAATGCCAGAACGCCGCCAAGAAAGCCACGGCGCGAAATGGCCGATTCGACCACGCGGTCGAAATCTGTCACGGCGGGCGGCGGGTTCTGCACCTCGTCCCACTCATCCCAGCTCAGCTTGCTTGTGTCGATATCCGTCATGGCGCTCTCCATTGGTTCTAGTTTTGAACAATTCCAGGGAGGGCAACTAAAGAGGGTTTATTACAGCGATATGACGGAAATATATGGCAAAAACACTTATAAATTGTGTTTAAGGGTAGCCATGGGCAATATGCGAAATTCACCTCATCCGATGTTGGAACCATCGTTTCTTTATCACGCTGATTTTGTTAGGCAGAGGGCGACTCTATTGAATTCAGGTGAGGCACCGCTTTGGCAAAGTCCATCAACCTAAAAATTCTCCCTCAAATTTACGCCATCGCGCGGCTGGAGCCCACGGAGGAAATACCGCGGTGGGCCGACGGACCCGGCTTCGTCAGCATAAGCCGCACGGATGATGAATTATCGATCGTGTGCCTTGAGGCGCGAGTGCCGGACGATGTTCGCAAGGACGGAGGCTGGTCCTGCCTCAAGCTGCTTGGCCCCTTCGCGTTTGGAGAGACTGGCATCGTCCTTTCGGTCATCAGGCCGCTTTCGGAAAATGGCATCGGAATTTTCGTGGTTTCGACGTTCGATGGGGATCATCTTCTCGTCAAAACCGACGATCTCGAAAAGGCGCGGGCGCTGCTTTCCGAGGCGGGTCACATTATTACTGGAGCATAAAGTGGATTCTCAGACGGGGCTGACGCCTAGCGATGTCGTGCAAAAGCAGCTTGAGGCCTATAATCGGCGAGACATCGATGATTTCATGCAATGGTGGGCGCCGGACTGCGAATATTTCGCATTTCCCTCCACACTGCTGGCCACCGGTGCCGATGAAATCAGGCAGCGGCATGTCGAGCGCTTCAATGAGCCCAATCTCAACGGGATTTTGTTGTCCCGTGTGGCAATGGGCAATCTCGTCAACGACCATGAGCGCGTGATCCGCACCTTCCCGGAAGGCCCAGGCGAGCTTGAGGTGATCTGCATTTACGAGGTGGACGATGGAAAGATCACCAGCGCTCGCTTCAAGATCGGCGAGAAGCAGCTTCACGCCTGATCTGCCAAAGCGGCGGCCTCATGTCGTCTGACACGAGGCCGCGCGAGACGTTGTTAGAGGCGCGTCCATGTCTGCGACTTGCACAGCACCTTCAATACGCAGCCCTTCATGCTCAGCGAATTGCCGGAAACGGTGCCGGAACCGCTATAGGTCTTGTCGGCCTCCGGATCGGTGATTTCGCCGGAATAGCTGTTGCCGGTGCCGGCAAGCTTGCCGATCTGTTTGCCCGCATGCTTGCCGGTTTTCAGCGTCACGCAGAAAGCGCCGCCGCATTTGGCGATGGCTGCGGTTTCGCCGCTGGCGGTTTTCCAGTTGCCTTCGATGGCTTCAGCGGCAAAGGCGCTGGTGCCCATCAGGAATGCCAGACCTGCAAGAATCGTCAATTTCTTCATAAGAACCTCCAATTCAAATGTGAATCGGGTGGGCAAACTGCAAGCACCCGAGATCGCACCTCCCCGTGCGATTGAGAGATTCATAGTTGACGTTCACGTAAAAGGAAACATGCCAAAGCGGCTGTCTGAGCGATTTTTCTTTCGTCTCGCGGTCAGAAATTGGAGCTGAAGAAAAATCCAAGCTTCTGGCGTGGTGAACAAAGGGTTGAAATCCATCCGTAAACTTTTCGTAAAATTGCGCGCAAAGTCCTTAATTTCCGGGCCATCCCATATTTAACAAAAACCCAACTTTACCAATCGTTTGGACTTTGTTTGGCCCCCGTTAATCATGCATTTTAAGCGCCCGTTGAAAGCCATTTGGCATAGTGAGGTCATTGAAAGAGCAGGGACAACCTGACCACGGCGGGGGCCGAAAAAGCCGCAGAAGACGGTAGCGCCCCAAGACCAGAAGCTTCCGCAGAGAAGCGAAGAAACAGGAAGACCACGGGCAAACAGGGACTAAAAAAATGGCACGATTTGAAATGCGCGATATCGAAATGGCCGTTGCCGGTGGGCAAAGCCGCGCGGATGTCTTCTGCAATCTCGGCCTGATCTACGCGACAGGCCGAGGCTGCCCGGTGGACCTCGTTTCCGCTCACAAATGGCTGAACATCGCAGCCATCAAGGGTTCGGAAAGAGCAGCTTCGCTGCGCGCCGATCTTGCCCGCAACATGACGAAGGCAGACCTCGCAACGGCGCTACGCGCCGCCCGCGACTGGATGACTTCGCACTAATTCAGACACCAGATTTCAAAAAGACGGAGCGATCCCTGAAGATCGCCAACCATTCCCGGCTGGTTTCCTCCAGTCCCGGCCGGAACAACAAACGCATAACCCGCAAGGGACAAGCGGCCAGGCGAAGGCTTGCGCTGACACATCAAAACCGTGACCGGCAGGAACAAGGCTGGCGCGGTTTTTTGTTTTGTTGCAAAGTCTCGTTCGCAACCTGAGAATTTTGCCCTGTAAGTAAGAGAACGCGCTTACGCGAAACATTGACATTTCAGGCTGCCGACTTCATATTTACAACGTCGCTACAGATCGGCTTCGCCGGGTTCTGCCCGGAAATGGTAGCGATACCCTTGGCCTTTTGGTCAGGCACTTGCTTAGGGCTGTGAGGCTTACGCCTTGGTTGCGCCGGGTTATAAAAACTGGAGTGGCGACGCTACTCCAGTTTTATTCTCCTCTGAGACCAAGAATTTCCTCTATCGCAGTTCCAAAGGGCGGGCGCCATTTGCCCGCGACGATATTATCTTTTGGATATGCACTTTCCACGCTCAATCGCACTTGATGAAAGCCCGGAATTCCGATTCTGGATGTCTTCTCAATTTTGAAGAACACGTAATATTTTTCGCCCGGCTTAACCCCATTCAGGCCGAGCTGAAACACTTTGAAATTATGCCGGCCAGAGACTTTTTGTATTTGCTTGTTCGGCTTTTGAATGAGAGTTTCAATGATCCTGGGAACATGAATGGACAAAGAATGACGCGTCAAATCAAACACTCGCCATTCGTTTCGTTCGCGTAAGCTCCACACCTCGCGCTCTGGCTCGGCGAGCGCCGATTCTGTATAGCAGTGGCACGAGTATTTGGCTTCGACTTCCACTTGAATCAGTTGTTGCCGCGCTCCAATCCAATTCCCCATCTGGAGCACACGACTGTTCAGGTGCGAAATGTCATATTCGACATTACAATGTTTGATCTTCAAACATACGGCTCCAGAAAATCATAAGTAAAAAACTTTTAAAAATAACACTGCTTCTCGTTGCGCCCGTAAGCGCATGGGGTTCAATCACACCAACGCCTTCAAGACCTTCGGCAAAGCTTCAGCAAACAGATCCAACTTCTCATCCGGGCCTGCACTTACGCGAATGCAGCGGTTCAGGGGTTCAACGCCGGGCATGCGGATGAAGACGCCGTGGTCCATCAGGCCGTCCACGATGGATTTGGCGTAAGCGCCATCCTTGTGACAATCGATTGTGACGAAGTTGGTGGCGGAGGGAAGGGGCGAAAGGCCATTCTGGCGGGCAATGGTGGAGATGCGTTCGCGCGCATTGGCAATGCGTTTCACCACATCCCGCAAATAGGCCTGATCCTTCAACGCCGCCAAAGCGGCGGCGACCGATACGCGCGACATGCCGAAGTGGTTGCGGATTTTGTCGAACGCCTGCGCATTGCCAAGCGTGCCGATGGCATAGCCCACGCGTGCGCCTGCAAGACCGTAAGCCTTGGAGAATGTGCGCATGCGCAACACGTTTGGCATGCCGATCATGGCACGGACGCTGGGAATGGCGCTTTCCGGCGCAGTTTCACAATAGGCTTCATCGAGGATCAGCAGGCAGGTTTCCGGCAGGGCCTTGGCGAAGGTCAGAACCTCATTCGCATCCCACCAGCTTCCCATCGGGTTATCCGGGTTGGCGAAATAAACCAGCGGTGCATTTTCCTTCACGACGAGATCGAGAAGACCATCGAGATTTTCATGGTCATCGAGATAGGGCGTGGTAACCAGCCGTCCGCCAAAGCCATTCACATGGTAATTAAAGGTAGGGTAACCGCCGAAAGAGGTGACAACCGGCGTGCCGGGTTCCACCACCAGCCGCACGATTTCTCCCAGAAGGCCGTCCACTCCGTTACCAACGGCAATATTACCACGCGAGATGCCATGATAGATCGCCAGCGCCTCGCGCAACTCGTAATTTTCCGGATCTGCATACATCCAGGTTTCGGACGCCGCCTGCCGCATCGCTTCCAGCACCGAAGGCGCAGGGCCAAAACCGCTTTCATTGGCGCCGATACGCGCCTTTACCGGAAGCTTGCGGTTGCGCTCGATAGCCTCCGGGCCAACGAATGGAACGGTGGAAGGAAGCGATGAGCCGAGCGACGTAAAGCGCGAAAATGCGGACATTTCAGATAGTTCCGTAATCTTGTGAGGCAGACTGCCTAACAATAGAAACAAAATTGGCCCGCGCAAGGCAGGCCAATGTAAATGCCAGTGTTTTGGACTTGTTTTTCGCTCGTCAGTACAGACGCTTTAAAGATCAGGCAGATGTTTCGAAGCTCAACCGGCGGATATGGTGCAGAAACTCCGGGTCGATCAGCATGTTGAACCCAACCGACGCACTCTCTTCTTCCCTGCGGATCAGCGTGCAGCCGATTTCATCGCGAATGCCGAGGATTTCCAGATAGAAATTTGTCGGCATTTCCAGATGCGGGCTGACCTCCAAATCCGCACCATAGAGCGAGATCGTGCGGATGAGGCAGCGCATCGTGTTCTTGGCGCTGAGGTGGTGGCCTATGAAGGTGATCTTTCCCGGGCGGTCGATGGTGTATTTTTCATACATCTCGTCCTGTGGAACGGCATCCTTCGCATCTATGTTGACGTTTAGCGCCATGACAACCTCCCGATTGTCTCTTGTCGTTATTCAATATTACGCCTGCTTCATTGCCGGATACTGAACGGAAACGTTAAAATTCAACGTCTTCTGCCCTGTTTTGCCACAATGCTAAAGCCTGCGACTTCAATCTTCGCATCTTGAAACCCTTTTGCATCCATAAGGTTGCGCCGGACTTGCGCCCGCGCGCATCCAAGGCAGCCTGACACGGTTGACGTGGTGCGTACTTGGCGTTACGCCTGCCTGTGCAAACAGCGATTTCGGGTGGAGCGGCAGATCATGGCAGGCAGGTTGGTTATCGTCGGTGCAGGGCAGGCGGCCTTTGCTCTCGCAGCCAAAATGCGTGCGCTTAAAGATGAGCGGCCCATCACCATCATCGGTTCGGAAGATGTGCTGCCTTACCAGCGACCGCCACTTTCCAAGAAATACCTGATGGGCGAGATGACATTCGACCGGCTTGAATTTCGCCCTGCGGAATGGTTCACCGAAAACAATGTCGAGATTCGCCTGTCCACCTGGGTCGAGGAAATCGATCGCAAGGCAAAGACAGTACGCATGCAGGACGGTTCGGTTCTGGACTATGACAAGCTGGCTTTGACGACGGGCGCCACGCCCCGCGCGCTGCCAGCAGGCGTTGGAGGCGATCTTGAGGGCGTGCTGACCGTTCGTGATAAACGCGATGCCGACCGGTTGATGGAAGAAATGCAGCCCGGGCGCAGGCTTCTCGTCATCGGCGGCGGTTACATCGGGCTGGAGGCAGCCGCTGTGGCACGTCAGCTCGGGCTTGAAGTCACCCTCATTGAGATGGCAGACCGCATTCTTCAGCGCGTTGCCTCGGCTGAAACAGCGGCGATCATGCGCCATATTCATCAGGCACGCGGCGTTTCCTTTCGCGAAAAGACCGGCCTCGTTCGCCTGAACGGCACCGATGGCCGCGTAACCACCGCTGAGCTTTCCGATGGTTCGACCATTAAAGTAGACTTCGTCGTCGCCGGCATTGGTGTGACACCGAACGACCGGCTTGCCCGCGAATCGGGCCTCGATGTGGGCAACGGCATTCTTGTCGATGCCTTCACCCGCACCTCGGACCCCGATATTCACGCCATGGGCGATTGCACTCTGCTGCCGATGAATGGCGAATCGGTGCGGCTGGAATCGGTCCAGAACGCAGTCGATCAGGCAGAAGCCGCAGCCCATGTTCTGGCTGGCGAACACAGGCCTTACGTTCCAAAGCCGTGGTTCTGGTCGGATCAATATGATGTGAAGCTGCAAATTGCCGGTTTCAATGCGGGCTACGACGAAACGGTGCAGCGCCGCGGCCAGCGGGAAGGCAGCCATTCGGTCTGGTATTTCCGTAACGGCCAGTTCATCGCAGTCGATGCCATCAACGACGCCAAGGCCTATGTGACCGGAAAGAAGCTGCTTGATACCGGTGCCCAGCCGAACCGGGCAATCCTTGCGGATCACTCCGCCGATCTGAAACTGCTCCTTGCCTGAATAGGAATTCCGATGCCAGCCTCCGAAAACCGCTTCAAAACCGCCATTCACCACGGAAAGCCGCAGATCGGACTTTGGCTGGACATGGGCGAGGCGATCACCGCGGAGATTGCCGGAACCGCCGGTTTCGACTGGCTGGTGATAGACGGAGAGCATGGCCCGAACGATCTTCGTAGCATTATCGATCAGCTGCGCGCGCTTGCGACATCTTCCGCCGAACCAGTCGTGCGTGTGCCGGTGGGCGAAAGCTGGATCATCAAGCAAATGCTGGATGCCGGAGCCCGCACGCTTCTCGTGCCTATGGTCGATTCATCGGAGCAGGCGAGGGCGCTCGTATCCGCCATGCATTATCCACCGCGCGGCATCCGCGGCATGGGCGCTGTTGTTGCCCGTGCATCCGGTTACAACAGCGTGCCCGATTATAATCAGACTGCTTCCGACAATGTGTGCCTGCTAATCCAGGCTGAAACCCGTGCGGCAATAGCCGACCTCGATAACATTTTGAACGTTGATGGAGTGGACGGCATCTTCATCGGCCCGGCGGATCTCGCCGCAGATATGGGCTATCTCGGGCGAATCGATGAGCCCGAGGTTCAGGAGGTCATAGAAGGTGCGATCAGAAAGATCGTCGCTGCAGGCAAAGCGGCTGGAATCCTGACTTTCAACGAGATATACAACAGACGATATCTGGAACTCGGCGCTTCATTCGTCGCTGTCGGCGCGGATGTGTCGGAGTTTTCCGGCGCCCTGCGCCAGCTCGCATCTCGCTACAAGGGCGGCGCCGCCCCGGCAAAAACGTCAAGCTACTGATCAGTCGTCATTGCTTGCATTCAGCTTTTGCGGCGGAATGCCTTCCTCGCCGGAAAACATATAGCCTTCCTGAACCAGCCATTCTCTCACGATTCGGCTGACTGCTTCTTCTCTCTCGAGACCGTGTTCCTGCGCATAAGAAGCAAGCGCGGTTTCAATCTCAGGCGTAAAGCTCATGGTGATTCTCCCGATTGCTCATGAAAAAGGGCAAGAAGGCGTGCCTTTCTGCCCTGATTTGATCGCTCAAACTTTTCAGCGAAAGTCGCGACGCGGTTAGCGCCAGCGATAAAGGCTGCTCTTGCTGGACTGCTGGTTTGCAGCACTCGCAACGGCGTAACCGAGAGCAAAACCGAGCGCGCCGACAACAGTCAGAAGCGATGTCGCAGTGCCAGGATTTTCCTTTACCGCTTCAACCACATTGTGGCCCTGCACCTTCACCGTATGGGCAGCGGTGTGCGCGGCGCGCTGAACGCGACCCTTTGCGTCATCGACAAAATCCGAAGCTTCATCGGAAATCACGCCTGCACGGGCCGAAACTGATTTGGAAAGTGAAGCGATCTGCGAGCGCAGCTCCGAGATCTGGTTCTCAAGCGAATCTTCTACAACGTTCAATTTGGTCTGAGCCATTTGAAATCACCTCTTGTTGGTTTCGAGGCAATAACGCGTCGAAACGCAAGATCGTTCCAAACCGGACCAAATCGAAATTACTGTGATTTATCAACTACTGGGGATGGCGGAGAGGATGGGATTCGAACCCACGATACGCTTTTGACGTATACTCCCTTAGCAGGGGAGCGCCTTCGACCACTCGGCCACCTCTCCGGTGCCGCCTGATTATTGCGTATAAAAAATGAATGCAAGCGCTTTTGCGAAGAGAATGGAAAAAGTCTGCAAAAGGCGTTGGAGTTTTCCACGGATGGCGGATGAAAGCGCGAAAGGCAGATTTGTCGGATACTCGAATCGCTCCCCTGATTCTGCATGGCGGCAAGGAATCGTCTCATCATTTATCGTATGCGCATGCGTATAATGCAGTGAGCGCTCCCCTTATAAGATGGCCGGTAGACACGAGACTGTCGCGCAATGGTCACGGTTCTGCCGTCAGGCGGGAGTGCGAATACCCATATTAACTTTTTGTTAAGATGCGGAAATCCTTGGGTATTTTTAAAGTTTTATAAAGATATGCATCTGGCGCCGGGCCGAATTGTGTTTTTTCAGCAACATCGTGATGTGAAGCGGCTGGGGAAATCCGTCATATCAGCGTTTGCCGATTGCAAGCGCCGCAAGCTTTTGTATTTTCAGCACCGGAAGCGAGGCGGTGGATCGTCCGTTTTCAAAAAAACACGGGAATGGGGCAGGGAATGCTGTCCTTCAGCTTAAGAACCCAGACCCTTTTGAAACTTGACTGGAGGTCAACATGAACATCAAGAGCCTTCTCATCGGCTCCGCTGCGGCTCTCGCAGCAGTATCTGGCGCAAAGGCCGCTGACGCTATCGTCGCTGCTGAGCCTGAGCCCCTGGAATACGTTCGCGTTTGCGACGCTTTCGGCACGGGCTTCTTCTACATCCCTGGCACTGAAACCTGCCTGAAGTTCGGCGGTTACGTTCGTTTCCAGACCAACTTCGGCCGTGACCTCTCTGGCACGTCTGACTGGGACTCTTTCACACGCGCTCAGTTCGAAGTTGACACTCGCACCGACACCGAGCTCGGCGCTCTGCGTGGCTTCATCGGCTTCCGCGGCAACGCAGACTCTGGCGTTGGCGGCGCAACTGCTGGCACCTCCGGCAATCAGGGCTCTGGCGTATTTGTTGATCAGGCTTTCATCGAACTCGGCGGCCTGAAGGTCGGTAAGTTCTACAGCTGGTGGGACGATGGCCTCTCTGGCGAAGCTGACGTTCTCTCCACGAACGCTCTCTTCAACTCCATCCGTTACACCTACGACGCAGGCTCCTTCTGGGCTGGCATCTCGGTTGACGAGCTGGAAGGCACCAACGCTCAGTTCGCTACTGTAACCGGCCTTGGCCCGATCATCGGCGGCGTACAGACTCTTGCCGTTTCGCAGGAAGCTGACAACAACGTTGGCGTAACCGGCGGTATCGGCGGCAAGTTCGGCGGCGCATCGCTGCAGCTTATCGGTTCTTACGACGTCGACCAGGAAGAAGGTGCAGTGCGCCTTATCGCTACGGCTGACCTCGGCCCAGGCACGCTTGGTCTGGCTGGTGTTTGGGCTTCTGGCGCAAACGCTTACTACGCACAGTCCGAGTGGGCAGTTGCGGCTGAATACGCAATCAAGGCGACTGACCGTTTGACCATCACTCCCGGTGGCCAGTACTTCGGTAACGTTGCTGACCGCGTTGCTTTCGTAAACGCTGCTGGCACTGCTCTTACTGGCACATCCGCGATCATCACGAACGACTTCTCTAACCGTGACGCTTGGCAGGCTGGCCTGACTGTTGATTACAAAATCACACAGGGCCTCTCCACCAAGGTCGCAGTTAACTACTACGACGAAGACGGCCGCGACGAAAACTGGAATGGCTTCGTTCGTCTGCAGCGTTCGTTCTAATATTTCTAACTTCGGTTAGATTTAAGAAACCCGGCTTTCGAGCCGGGTTTTTTGCTTTATGAGCGTAATTTCAGAGCGCTTTGGGCTATTAACCATCTCTTAATGTATCATTAGCAGCTTGATCAATTTGTAGCGAACGAGCAACAGTGTGGCGAGAACCTGATTTGATTGTGACGAAAATTTTTCCTAATTGATTGCGCGAATCCCCCGTTTTGGCTCTAATCATTTCATAGCAGCACCGCAAATTCTGCGATCCCACCCGCTGCTTCGACTGTTTTGACTGGAGGTCAACATGAACATCAAGAGCCTTCTCATCGGCTCCGCTGCGGCTCTCGCAGCAGTATCTGGCGCAAAGGCCGCTGACGCTATCGTCGCTGCTGAGCCTGAGCCCCTGGAATACGTTCGCGTTTGCGACGCTTTCGGTACTGGCTTCTTCTACATTCCTGGAACCGAAACTTGTTTAAAGTTCGGCGGTTACGTTCGTTTCCAGACAGACTTCGGTCGAGACGAATCCGGTTCGTCTGATTGGGATTCGTTCACGCGCGCTCAGTTCGAAGTTGACACCCGCACCGACACCGAGCTCGGCGCTTTGCGCGGCTTCATCGGCTTCCGCGGCAACGCTGACTCCGGCGTTGGTGGTGCAACCGCTGGCACCTCCGGCAACCAGGGCTCTGGCTTCTTCGTTGATCAGGCGTTCATCGAACTCGGCGGCCTGAAGGTCGGTAAGTTCTACAGCTGGTGGGATGACGATCTTTCTGGCGAGACCGATGTTCTTTCGACGAACACGCTGTTTAACTCCATTCGCTACACCTACGATGCAGGTTCTTTTTGGGCTGGTGTCTCGGTTGACGAACTCGAGGGCACAAACTCTGGTCTCGCTCGTCTGGTAGGTCCTTCGGGCATCGCTGGCATCGACTTGTACTCGCAGGAAGCTGATAATAACGTTGGCATTACAGGCGGCGTAGGTGCGAAATTCGGCGCTGCTACTATTCAGTTGATCGGTTCTTACGACGTAGATCAGGAAGAAGGTGCTATCCGTGCTCTAGTATTCGCTGACCTCGGTCCTGGTACTTTGGGTCTGTCTGGCATCTGGGCTTCTGGTGGCAACGCTTACTATGCGGAGTCTGAGTGGACAGTTGCGGCAGAATACGCTCTCAAGGCAACTGATAAGCTAACGATCACGCCAGCTGCACAGTACTTCGGCAACGTAGCCGACACTGTTGTTCTTGGAACAGTAGCTGGTGGCGTGTTCACCTCGACAGGCACAGCTCTTCGTGGTGACGATTTCTCCAATCGTGATGCTTGGGCAGCTGGTGTAACCGTCGACTACAAGTTCACTGAAGGTCTGACCGGTAAGGTTTCCGTCAACTACCGCGATGAAGACGGCGTCGATGATCAGGTTTTCGGTCTCGTCCGCCTTCAGCGTTCGTTCTAATCTGATCTGATATCTAGTCAGTTTGTTAAACCCGGCTTTCGAGCCGGGTTTTTCCTTTTCTGGTTGTCATGTCCCCAAACAAAAAGACGCCGATTTTCGTCGGCGCCTTTTGCTGTTTAAGACAATTTCTTCGACTAGCCAGACCGGCCATTCCTCAGGTCGTCAACAATATCCGCCTGTTGCCCAAGCCGGGTTTTGTACACCTGATAATTTTCCATCACCCGCTGCACGTAGTTGCGGGTTTCGGGGAAGGGGATGCGTTCTATCCAGTCCACCACGTCATCGATTGGTTTGCCGCGGGGGTCGCCGTAGCGGGTGATCCATTCGGGGACGCGTTTGGGGCCTGCGTTGTAGGCGATGAAGGTGAGAATGTAGGAGCCGCCGAAGCTTTCGATCTGTTCGCCGAGGTAATGGGCGCCCAGTGTAGCGTTGTAACCGGCATCCGTCGTTAGCTTGGCCTGGGTAAACGGCATGCCGTGGCGGTTGGCGACGCCTTTGGCGGTTCCCGGCAGTAATTGCAAAAGGCCGCGCGCATTGGCGGGGGAGACTGCGGCGGGGTTGAAGGCGCTTTCCTGCCGGGCAATGGCGTAGGCAAGAGCCTTGCCGGAGCCGGAAATATTGGCGCTGACCGGAATCACGCCGATGGGATAGGCGAGCGCTGCGGCGTCGATGCCGCGGCTGAAGGCGGTTTTGCCGATTTGCAGCGAGACTTGGTGGTTGTTGTTGCGTTCCGCACGTGCGGCGAGAATCGCCAACTCGCCGGGGCTGTCGATCTGGTCGGCCAAGGCGCGGTAGATGCCGTCCGCGCGCCAGCTGTAACCGGCGGCCTCGAGACGTTCGATGGCCCGCACCGCTTCGCGGCTGGCGAAGCGTTCGCGATCGCCGGATGTCGGCGAGGGATAGGTGACGTTGAGCGTGGTCACGCCGATCCGAGCAGCGGCGAGCTGGCCATAAAAAGTGCCGGGATGCTTCGCCGCCTTGGAGAAATAGTCGCGCGCATTGCCCGGTCCGCCTGCTTCCGCTGCGCGGCCCAGCCAGTAATAGGCGCGGGATGCCGACAATGGCCGGTTCGATGTTTCAAGCAGCGCGTTGAAGTGCTTCGCGGCGACTGCGGGTTGGTGCAGGGCGCGCAGGGCGTACCAGCCGGCATGAAATTCCGCATCCGCAACATCCACGGGAGATGTTGCGGAGTGATTTGCGACGATGCGATACGCACCCTCAAAATCACCAAGATCCGCGAGCCCACGCGCGATGATCCGCCGCTCGTTCCACCACTCGCCGGGGTTCATCAGCTTCGCCTGATCCTTCGGCGCCTGCGCCAGAAGCTTGGCGGCATCCTCATATTTCTGCTGATGGCGCAGGCTTTCTATCTGCGCAAAGAGATAGACGGGATCGCTGCGCCACGAAGAATCGACGGCATTCAGGAGAGCAGGGGCGTTGTTTGCCCGTTGAAGCACTGCCGCCCACGCTTTGTAGAGCGACTGCGCCTTGCCGAGATCGCCAAAGCGTTTCGCCTGGCTGACGCGGCTGCGATACATCAGATAATCCATCCGCGCCTTGTGGTCGGCAACGGAAAGGGAATTGCCGAATTCCGCAAGGACGCGATCCTCGAGATCGGTATCCATGCCCTTATTAACCCAAAGCTGCCGGATGAGCTGCTGGGCACGGGCGGTGTTGCCAGTTGCGGTCAATGCGTGGGCAAGTGCAATCGTGCCTTCCGGCGTTTCGGGCTTGGCCGCACCGAAGGAGGCGATGACATCTGCAGCCGTTGGATTTTCCCGCAGCATGGCGCGTTCGGAATTGGCGCGCAGGGTCGAGAGCCCCGGCCAGCCGGAAAGTTCGCGTTGTGCAGCCGTGATTTCGGCAGAAGGCACATCCTTCTGTCCGGAAATGGCAATCGCCCAAGTCAGAATGTGCCGGTCGAGGCTGCCGGATGCCAAGGCGTTGCGAATGGCAATCGCCCGCGTCGCATCGCGGCTGGAAAGCGCATCGAGACCGGCCTTGAGATCGGAAACGTTAAGCGGATTGGCGGGGCGGATGATGGAGCCGGTAACTTCTGGTGAGGCGGGCAGGAAGGCCGGAACCGTCGGCGCGTCAGGCTTGACGAATGGCAGGGGAACGACGCCATCGGGCGCTGGGCCTGCCCAAGCGCTCCAAACGGTCGCTGCCAGACCTGCTGCCATCAAGCCAATAGCTGTTTTCTTCATGCCCGTACTCACGACTTCAGCGGATGATCCCATACATCTTCAGCGGCCAAACACTGCCAGATGAGGCGAAACAACATCGAGGCAGCTCTTCAATTTCAACATCGGTACGATGGCTGCAAATTACCAGAGTTGCCCTCGCTCCCATTAGGTGCTCACAGCCTTAATGAAACCTTACCGAAAAGCCTCGCATTCGATCAAATCTCGGTAACATTTGGCTTTGAAGGCGGTATTTGCCGCGACTTCTGCCGCCTCCCGGCTGACCTTAATTCCGCGCGAGAAACTATTTGCGTTTCCCAGACAAAAGGCGCTGTTAACAGCTTGTCGGTTGCTTGGCCCCACTCTAATGTGACAAACGTTTTAACCACGGAATGCGGCTGAAGCATGAACTGGCTCACCGCAAGGAGTTTTGCATGTTCAAGGGATCTATTCCCGCCCTTATTACGCCGTTCACAGCAGATGGTGCAGTGGACGAAACGGCCTTCGCCACCCATGTAGAGTGGCAGATTGCCGAAGGCAGTAACGGCCTCGTGCCCGTCGGCACCACAGGGGAATCGCCAACCCTGTCGCATGACGAGCACAAACGCGTGGTCGAACTGTGCGTCGAGGTTGCGGGCAAACGGGTTCCTGTCATTGCCGGTGCTGGCTCCAACAACACCAGTGAAGCAATCGAACTTGCCCTGCATGCGCAGGAAGTGGGTGCGGATGCGCTTCTGGTGGTGACGCCTTACTATAATAAGCCGACGCAGAAGGGGCTTTTCGCCCATTTCTCGGCCATTGCAGAAGCGGTTTCTCTGCCCATCGTCATCTACAACATTCCGCCGCGCTCGGTCATCGATATGACGCCGGAAACGATGGGTGCGCTGGTCAAGGCGCATAAGAACATCATCGGCGTGAAGGAT
This sequence comes from Agrobacterium larrymoorei, assembly GCF_005145045.1. Taxonomy (NCBI): domain Bacteria; kingdom Pseudomonadati; phylum Pseudomonadota; class Alphaproteobacteria; order Hyphomicrobiales; family Rhizobiaceae; genus Agrobacterium; species Agrobacterium larrymoorei. The sequence continues at coordinate 2,139,273 of NZ_CP039691.1, read as the reverse complement.
GCCACAGGCAAGCTGGACCGCGTTTCCGAGCAGCGCATTCACTGCGGCAAGGAATTCGTTCAGCTGTCGGGTGAAGATGGCACGGCGCTCGGCTTCAACGCCCATGGCGGCGTCGGCTGTATTTCGGTCACGGCCAATGTTGCGCCGCGCCTCTGTGCGGAGTTTCAGGCGGCGATGGCAAAGGGCGATTACGCGCTGGCGCTGGAATATCAGGATCGCCTGATGCCGCTGCACAGGGCAATCTTCATGGAGCCGGGCGTTTGCGGCACCAAATATGCGCTGTCCCGCACCCGCAACGGCAGCCGCAAGGTTCGCTCGCCGCTGATGGACACGCTGGAACCTGCGACGGAAACCGCAATCGACGCCGCACTTCAGCATGCAGGCCTCGTCGCTTGACACAATAGGGTCGTTTGACGCGATAGGAAGGTGCGCAAAGGCTGCGCATCTTCACTTTCGGTGCGTGTTTTACTAAATAGGCATCGGAAACCGCATCACTAGAGCGTTTCCATTTAACAAGGAAACGCTCTAGTGATGCGGGTAAAAGAAATGGAAGCAGGAAATGGCCCCCAAAGGCAGTCAGCGCATCGTGAACAAGGTCGTGGCGGAAAACCGCAAGGCTCGGTTCAATTACGAGATCATCGATACCTATGAGGCAGGTTTGATGTTGACCGGCACGGAGGTCAAGTCTCTGCGCGACGGCAAGGCCAATATCGCCGAATCCTATGCGTCGGATGAGGGTGAGGAGATCTGGCTGATCAATTCGCACCTACCCGAATATCTCCAGGCCAACCGCTTCAACCACGAACCGCGCCGCCGTCGCAAGCTGCTGCTCAACAAGCGGGAAATCAACCGCCTGCGCGCGGGCATCAACCGCGAAGGCATGACGCTTGTGCCGTTGAAGATTTATTTCAACGAAAAGGGCCGCGCCAAGCTGGAACTCGCTCTCGCCAAGGGCAAGAAGCTGCATGACAAGCGTGAGACGGAGAAGGAACGCGACTGGAATAGACAGAAGTCTAGATTGCTCAAAGGCGGCAATTGACGCTATCTGAAGCCCCGATGTCAAAATTGGTGATGGTTTATTTTAATCATCACCATGTATATTTCGATCATTATACTTCTCAATTAGACGTCTACTAATGCGCGCCTGTGCCAATTTGCGGCATTTTCTTTTCTTAAATCTCGATAAAATTAGCCTGAAATTCGAAACGATTATTTGATGTGCATAAGAATAGAGAGATGAAAACTAAGGCGCGCGTAATCCAGCATTTTCTGATATAAAGCAATACTTGGGTATTGCCGGATTTGATGGATCGGCTATGTCTCAGTCTCAACATCGGCTCAAAGGGCAAGCTTTCATGCGTATCCTCCGGTTCTCTCTTATTGCATTGCTGTCTGTCTTATGGCTCGGTTCCGCGCAGGCGGGCACGTTTGCGAAGCCGGTGGACAAGCCGATCCTGACGATCACCGGCAACATTGCCAATACCAATGTGGATAAAACGGCCCAGTTCGACCGCAAGATGCTGGAGGATATGGGGCTTGTTGCGATTGAGACGAAAACGCCGTGGTATGACCGCAGCGTTCGCTTCGAAGGCGTTCCCATGGCCAAGCTGCTGGATTTCGTCGGCGCAAAGGGCACGACTGTTACCGCCGTTGCGCTGAACGATTACGTCAGCACAATCCCCATGGAAGATTTTTCCAAGTTCAACGTGATTCTTGCCATGAAGCGTGATGGCAGCTATATGCCTGTGCGTGACAAGGGGCCCCTTTTCATCATCTACCCCTATGACAGCAAGCCAGAGCTTCAGGCTCAGACATATTATATGAGATCGGCCTGGCAAGTCGCCAAGCTCAACGTCGAATAAAGGTGCAGTTTGCGAAAAGCGCTTGCGGTCGTCGTTTGCTGCTTCATCCTCGCCACGGGCTATATCGCCTATGTCATCGCGGAACGGCAAAACGCGCTGCAAAAATTTTCCCGGTACAATGACTCCTGGGCTGTCAGCCAAGCGGTATCGGAATATATGCGCTTTCAAAACATGGTGGCGGAATATGCGCTCGGCATCGGCGAGATCGACCGGGACGAGCTTCGGCTAAGGCTCGATATCATTCTTGGACGGCTTGAACTGCTGAAGCAGGGAAGCCTGGCAAACTTCGTGGAATCCAAGCCCGAAAGCCGTGAGATGGTCAAATCTCTGGAGCGTGTGCTTGGTGATATCGATACCGAACTGGACGAACTGACGCCCGAGCAGGCGAGAGCGATTCTGCCGCAAATGAGTGCGCTGGTGCCACCCATGACAGGGCTGGCGGCCTCTTCGCTGGCCAATGATGTCGATATGATCGATGTCGCGCAGTCGGAAGTGCGCAAGCTGCACGTCATATATACGGGGCTTGCGGCTGGGCTTATTCTGTGCGGAATGGCGCTGATCGTTCTGCTGCTGCGGCATAATCAGCTGCTGGACCGCGCACAAAACGACATGAAGCGGCTGACGGATGAGCTGCGCGTGGCAACACTGGAGTTGCAGGCCAACAATGTGCGGCTCGAATATGATGCATATCACGACGCCCTGACGGACCTTCCGAACCGTGCCCTTTTCCGCAAGGAGCTTGCCAGCAGGCTGGACCCGGTCACGGGCGCCGATACGGCAACCCTTCTGTTGCTCGATCTGGATGGCTTCAAGGACATTAACGATACGCTCGGCCACGATGTGGGCGATGCGCTTCTTCAGGCCGTCGCCATGCGGCTTCTGCCGCTGCGCAAGAACCGTGAACTGATCTGTCGCCTCGGCGGAGATGAGTTTGCCGTGGTCTGTGAAAACCTCGGAGAAGAAGAGGCGATCAAGTTTGCCCGCCGACTGGTGGAGCACATTGCGCGAACCTATCATCTGGGCGAACTCGAGGTGAAGATCGGCACCTGCGTTGGTGTGGCCGTCTCCGACAAGAATTCCGATGCGGACGAATTGCTCAAGCATGCCGATCTTGCGCTTTACGAAGCGAAGCGCGCAGGTGCGGGCGAAATCAGGGTGTTCAAGCCCTATATGCAGAGCCAGCTGGCGGAGAAACGGTCATTCGAAGCCGATCTGCAGGCCGCTCTTCAGAACAACGAGATGGAGGTTTACTACCAGCCGCAAATCTCCACCCAAACGAGAGACGTGTCCGGCTTCGAGGCTTTGCTGCGCTGGACGCATCCCGTGCGGGGCAGGGTACCGCCGAATGAATTTATACCGGTCGCAGAACGAACGGGCTTCATCCACTCGCTCGGCAAATGGGTGATGGAGACTGCCTGTATCGAAGCGGCCAAGTGGAACCCGGATATCAAGATCGCGGTCAATCTCTCGCCCATTCAGTTCCACAGCACCAATCTCATTCAAAACGTGGTGGGGGCGCTGGATAGAAGTGGTCTGGACCCGAGCCGGCTGGAGCTCGAAATCACGGAATCGGTGCTGCTGGGCAGCACAGATCACACGCTGGAAATCCTGAAGAACCTGAAAGACGTGGGAATCCAGATTGCCATGGATGACTTCGGCACCGGCTATTCGTCTCTCGGCAATCTTCTGGGCGTGCCGTTCGACAAGCTCAAGATCGATCAATCCTTCCTGCGCGACATCACCACCGACAAGGATGCATTGGCCGTGGTCGAGTTCGTCATCGGCCTGGGGCGCAAGCTGCGGATGACAATGATTGCGGAAGGCGTGGAGACCGAAGAGCAGTTCGCCTATATGCTGCAACTCGGCTGCGATCAGGTGCAGGGATATCTGATCAGCAAGCCTGTGCCTGCGAGCGAACTCCATGCATTCGGCGCTTTTTCGAAAGTCAGTGTGACTGTTTAATACTCAGATGAATTGAGCGAAAAAGCCGGGAGATCATCCCGTTTTTTCGTGGATATGGCTGATCACGCCGCCCGGGAAAGCTGCTGCCGATACGCCGCAAGCTCAACGCTTGTCCTTATCATGCAGCACCTCCCGCGCCACGTAATCATTCAGACGCCGCAGCTTTTCAAGAGTTGGGTGTTCTGCTGGGACAGTCAATGTCTTTTTCAGCCATGGTCTCTCCTCGGGTGGCGGCAAGATTGTGCCTTGCAGGGTCTGCCCTTCGTCCTGCACATCCCGCGGCCTGCTTTTGTGCCGCAAATGGTAGAGATAGAGCGCCATCGCGCCGAGGCCGAAGATGCAGGGCATGTAGATCGCGAGGATCTTCACGCCATCCGACATGGTTCTAAATGTGTGCAGCAAATCTGCGATGACGCTGTATTCGTCCATGCCCGTCTCCCGGCGCTTTCTCGTCAATATTGAACGGAAGCGACCACCGGAGGCGAAACCTCTGGTGGCCGGGGAGTTAGAAAGCCGCAGTAGAACGACCACCCTGACCTTTAGGCGTTAGCCTTGGACATGCGTCAGGGTCTCCCCAGCCATAGAAAAGGCAGAGGAGCTATATAGTCATAATGGACCGCCTCAGCCACAAACCTATGGCTGAGGGGTGTCATTGACGGTCGACACCGACCGTCTACTGAGGGGATTTCTAAGGCCCCAGGACCGGTTCGTTACTTCCGGTCCCGGCGCAACCATAGCGAAAGCTAAACGCCGAGGAAATGGCTATATTTCGCATATGGGCAGTTCGCAAAACTCACGCCGCCCGGTAAACCTTCTGCTGATAGGCCATGGACTTCTGCACCTGGAAGCGGGAGATAAGCGCGGTCAGGTTGGTGCTGATGTCGCTGAGGCCGTGGGTGGCGGCGTTGGTTTCTTCCACCATGGCGGCGTTCTGCTGGGTCAGCTGGTCCATGCTGTTGATGGCCGAGTTGATCTCCTGAATGCCCATGGATTGCTCCTGAACGGCCTGGGTGATCGCGCCGATATGTTCGTGAATATCGTCCACCTTGCTACCGATGGAGTTCAGCGCTTCGCCCGTGCGGTTGACGAGGGACACGCCATGCGCGACGTCCTGCGAGGATTTGTCGATCAAAATCCGGATTTCCTTGGCGGCGTTGGCAGAGCGCTGCGCGAGTTCACGCACTTCCTGCGCCACCACGGCGAAGCCCTTGCCTGCCTCACCGGCGCGCGCCGCTTCCACTCCCGCATTCAATGCCAAGAGGTTGGTCTGGAAGGAAATCTCATCGATGACGCTGATGATCTGCGTGATCTTCTGCGACGAATCCTCGATGGCGCTCATGGCATCCACAGCTTCGCTGACGATGTGGCGCGAGCGCGCCGCTTCTTCGGCAGAGCTTTTGACGATGGACTGCGCCTGCGTGGTGCGGGAGGCGGATTGCTTGGAAATGGTGGTGATCTGGTCGATTGCGGCGGCGGTCTGCTCCAGCGAGGCTGCCTGCTGCTCGGTTCTGCGCGCCATGTCGTCCGTGGAAGAGGTCAGTTCGCGAGTGTTGCTGGAAATCTTGTGGGATTCCTCGACAATCTCTGCAAAAGCACCGGACAGACGGCTCAGTGCCGCGTTGAAGTTTTCCTTCAGGCCATCGAATTGCTGCGGCAGGGCGCCATCGATACGCGAGGTAAGATCGCCCTGCGCCATCTGGTTCAAGGCGGTGTTCAAGAGGGACAGGATATGATCCTGTTCTTCCTTCATGCGCTTCTGCTCAAGCTCCACCTTGGCGCGCTCTTCGGCCAGCGTTTCCAGATAGACCGAGATCGAATAATCCATGTCGAGCATGGCGGCCTTGACGACGACGGACACATCTTTCGCGACCTTCTTGCCCTTCTTCTCGACCAGAAAGCCCTTCAGTTCCTGCTCGACAATGGCCTTGATGATGCCTTCGAGGATCAGCGCGTAGCCGCCGATATACCAGCGCGGCTCCAGCCCAAGGCGGGCATGGGTGCGACCGATGGCGCTGACGGCCTTGGTGTAATCGGCATCGAGAGCGCCGGAGGCGATACGCGTCCAGTGATTGACCTGCATGGTCTTGGCATGCTGGAGATGCGCTTCATTGGAAAAGAATTTCGCCGTTTCCGGTACGGCCCGCGCCTTTTTATAAAACCCATCGAGAGACGCGCTGAGCGTGCCGGTGATGGTCGTTTTCAGAGCGGACAGGTCCTGCCTCTGCTCCGTACCAAGTCCCAGAAAATCAAGCCGTTCCTTCAGTTGAAAATTGTCCTGCTGCCCGTTCATTTCAATAACAGTCCCCACTGCATTATGCGCATTGCCCAAACACGCACCTGATAAAACTTACGTAAGGTCATAAAGACACTGTTAAGCTTAAATATTCCCTAAAAAAGAAAATCGTCATTAAACAAAGATCAAAAACAAAAAGCGCCCGCCGGGGTCCGGCAGGCGCTTTTTTGAAGTAACGAGACGATTTGCCTCAGTCTACGGTTTCAACCGGGTCTGCCTGCGGGCGGGCAGGGCGCTCGCTCGGATCACGACCGATTTCCGCCTTCAGCGACAGAAGGTCGATGAAGTGGTCGGCCTGGCGGCGCAGGTCGTCTGCAATCATCGGCGGCTGGGTGGACATGGTGGAAATGACGGAAACCTTGCGGCCCCTGCGTTGAAGCGCATCCACCAGTGTCGTGAAATCGCCGTCGCCGGAGAAGAGGACGAGATGGTCCACCGTCTCGGACTGTTCCATGGCATCGACAGCAAGTTCGATATCCATGTTGCCCTTGATCTTGCTGCGACCCATGGCGTCGGTGAATTCCTTGGCAGGCTTCGTCACGACCTTGTAGCCGTTATAGTCCAGCCAGTCGATCAGCGGGCGGATGGAGGAATATTCCTGATCCTCGATCAGCGCCGTGTAGTAATATGCACGCAGCAGGTATCCGCGCTTCTGAAATGCCTTCAACAGCTTGCGATAATCGATATCGAAGCCCAGGCTTTTCGATGCAGCGTAGAGATTTGCCCCGTCGATGAAGAGCGCAATTTTCTCACGTGGGTCAAACATTAAGTCGGGGTCCTTCCTGAGCGGCTCCCAGCCGCTAATATTTAAAACAGTATCTGTTACCAGCTAACATCTTGGTTTTCGATACATTATTAAGCCTTCATATAAGGTTCATTGACCCACAGTCCAGACCCTTTTCTGATAATAGTAGTATCTTTTCGTCTTTGCCGTAATTTGCGGCAGAGAAAAGACGGAATGTTGCCCGGATGAGGAAAAACTTGAAATTCACAGACAATCCCTGTATCGGGACGGGTAATCCGCGACATCATGACCCGCAAAGGACAGGCAATGGCCCGTGTCACCGTAGAAGATTGCATTGATAAAGTAGACAACCGTTTCGAGCTCGTTCTCCTGGCAAGCCACCGCGCCCGCCAGATTTCGCAGGGCTCCCAGATTACGATCGATCGCGATAACGACAAGAACCCTGTGGTTGCTTTGCGCGAAATCGCCGACGAAACGTTGTCTCCCGACGACCTGAAGGAAGACCTCATCCACTCGCTGCAGAAGCATGTCGAAGTGGACGAGCCCGAGCCCGATCCGGTTACGATTGCTGCAAACGCCGGAACCGACAGCGAAGACGACGATGCGCCGGAGACCGTGACTTTCGACCAGATGTCGGAAGAAGAGCTTCTGGCTGGCATCGAAGGCCTTGTGCCGCCGGAAAAGAACGACGATTATTGATTTGTTAGGCGCGTGGCACCGGCAGCTTCTGCCGGTTACGCTCTGTAAATCTTTGTCGTCATAATCTTATCCTGGATTATGCAGCATTGTGCGCCAATCCGGCGGGGTAGCCCCCCGTCAGTTGGCGCTCTTTCTTTTTTCGGGGCATCCCATACATGATGCGACAATACGAACTCGTGGAGCGGGTTCAGAAATACAAGCCTGATGTGAATGAGGCTTTGCTGAACAAGGCCTATGTTTATGCCATGCAGAAACATGGCCAGCAGAAGCGCGCCAATGGCGACCCCTACATCTCGCATCCGCTGGAAGTGGCAGCCATTCTCACCGAAATGCACCTCGATGAATCGACCATCGCGGTGGCTCTTCTTCACGATACAATCGAGGATACCAGCGCCACGCGCGCGGAAATCGATGAGATGTTCGGCGAAGATATCGGGCGTCTGGTCGAAGGCCTGACGAAGCTGAAGAAGCTCGATCTCGTCAGCAAAAAAGCCAAGCAGGCGGAAAACCTGCGCAAGCTGCTGCTTGCCATTTCAGACGACGTGCGCGTTCTTCTCGTCAAGCTGGCAGACCGCCTGCACAATATGCGCACCATGGAGCATATGCCTGCCGACAAGCGCAGCCGCATCTCCGAAGAAACCATGGAAATCTATGCGCCGCTTGCTGGCCGCATGGGTATGCAGGATATGCGTGACGAGCTGGAAAACCTCTCGTTCCGTTATCTCAACCCGGAAGCCTTCGAGACCGTTACCAAGCGGCTGGAAGAGCTGGAGGAGCGCAATCAGGGCCTGATCAAGAAGATCGAGGACGAGTTGCGCGAGTTGCTGCTGGCAAATGGCGTCGAAGGCGCCATGGTCAAGGGGCGGCAGAAAAAGCCCTATTCCGTTTTCCGCAAGATGCAGTCCAAGTCGCTGTCATTCGAACAGCTGTCGGATGTCTATGGCTTCCGCATTCTGGTGCAGGATATTCCGGCCTGTTACCGCGCGCTCGGCATCGTCCACACGCGCTGGCGGCTGGTGCCGGGGCGCTTTAAGGATTACATCTCGACACCGAAGCAGAACGATTATCGTTCGCTTCACACCACCATCGTCGGCCCGTCGCGCCAGCGAATCGAGCTACAGATCCGCACACGCCGCATGCATGAAATCGCGGAATTCGGTATCGCGGCGCATTCGCTCTACAAGGATGGCGAAACGGGTGAGGGCGAGCTGCTTTCGCACGATTCCAACGCCTATTCCTGGCTGCGCCACACCATCGAATCGCTGGCAGAAGGTGACAACCCGGAAGAGTTCCTAGAGCATACCAAGCTCGAACTGTTTCAGGATCAGGTTTTCTGCTTTACCCCGAAGGGCAAGCTCATTGCCCTGCCGCGCGGCGCAACGCCCATCGATTTCGCCTATGCGGTTCACACCAATATTGGTGACACCACCGTTGGCGCGAAGATCAACGGGCGGATCATGCCGCTCGTCACGCGCCTGAATAATGGGGATGAAGTCGAAATCATCCGCTCCGGCGTGCAGGTGCCGCCCGCCGCATGGGAAGAGGTCGTCGTTACCGGCAAGGCGCGCTCCGCCATTCGGCGTGCAACGCGTATGGCGATCCGCAAGCAATATGCCGGTCTCGGCTACCGAATTCTGGAGCGCACTTTCGAGCGCGCAGGCAAGGCCTTCTCCCGCGAAGCCCTGAAGCCGGTGCTTCATCGTCTGGCGCAGAAGGATGTGGAAGACGCGATTGCGGCGGTCGGTCGCGGCGAGGTGTCGTCGCTCGACGTGCTTCGCGCGGTGTTCCCGGATTATCAGGACGAGCGCGTAACCGTGAAGATGACCGGCGACGATGGCTGGTTCAACATGCGCAGCGCGTCGGGCATGATCTTCAAGATCCCCGGCAAGTCGCGCTCGGCTCTTGAGGATGATGGCGCCGCCGAAGTGATCGAAGGGCCGGATCCCCTGCCGATTCGCGGTCTGTCCGATAATGTCGAGGTGCATTTCGGTGCAACCGGAGCTGTTCCGGGCGACCGCATCGTCGGCATCATGGAAAAGGGCAAGGGCATCACCATCTACCCGATCCAGTCGCCAGCGCTGCAGCGCTTCGATGACGAGCCGGAACGGTGGATCGATGTGCGCTGGGATCTGGACGAGGCCAACAAGTCCCGCTTCATGGCGCGTTTGATGATCAACGCGCTCAACGAACCGGGAACGCTGGCATCGGTCGCCCAGTCCATCGCGACGTTGGACGTGAATATTCGAGGCCTCAACATGGTGCGCATCGGTACGGATTTCTCCGAACTTTCGCTCGATGTCGAAGTCTGGGATCTGCGCCAGCTGAACCAGCTTTTGTCCCAGCTGAAGGACCTTGACTGCGTTTCCACGGTAAAACGTGCCTTCGATTGAGGCAGTTCGTGACCAAATGATGATCTTTAAGGCCGTTGTTATGCGCTGAGTGCATGGCAGCGGCCTTGTCTTGTCCGTAGTCATTCGGCGGGATCAGGACTATCTTCACTCCAGAAATCAAGAGCAACCAAAGAGGCTCTCCGGCAAAAGCGCCGTTGAGGAACTGCCTCTCATCTGGAAAGGAAATGAAGATGTTTGCACCGCTTCGTAAGATCGCCCGCGCTGTTCGTGGCAAGTCGGTTCAGGAACGCGAATTCGATTATCTCAGCGATTCCGTATCGCGCGTAGACCTGGAATTCCGCCAGCGCGAAATCGACCGCGGCATGTTCCGTCGTTAATACATAAATGCATAGCGGCCATGCCGTTGTGCAGATGATGCGGGGCGCAGAATGCTGCGCCTTGGCGTATAAGCAGAGTTTTCGCCTCTTGGCGGAATGCGGGCGATGAAATAAGGTCTAGGAATGCCGTTTCGTCGTCGTGTACCTGCAACATTATCCGAAAGATTGCGTGCCGCTCTCTGGCCGCGCATGGGCCTTCGCCGTTCGCTTCGATATATGAAGCTGAAGCTCGTGCGACTGTCTGCATCGCCTTATTCCGTGGCGGCGGGTGTGGCGATTGGCGTGGCAGTCGCATGGACGCCCTTTCTCGGCGTCCATATTATCATCGCCATGGTGATAGGCTTCATCCTGCGGGCCAATCTCGTGGCCGCAGCACTCGGCACCACTTTTGCAAATCCCCTCACATTTCCGTTGATCTGGGCATCCACCTGGGAGCTCGGGCATCTCATTCTGGGTCGCGGTAAGGCGGAGCTCTCTTCCCATATCGACTTCGTCGCGATTTTCTCCCACATGAATTTCCTGCAATTGTGGAAACCGGTGCTGGAACCTATGGCAATCGGCTCGCTTATTCCCGCGGCTATTTCCGCGGTCGTGACCTATGCGGGGGTCTATGCCGTCATACGTGGCTTTCGACATCGCAAGCATCAGCAGATCGCAGAGCGCGCCGCAAACCGAAATTCTGCAATGGGTATAATTGAATGATCATTGGCATGGGGAGCGACCTGATCGATATTCGTCGCATCGAGACTTCCATCTCCCGCTTCGGCGAACGCTTCACCAATCGCTGCTTCACGGATATCGAAAGGGCGAAATCCGACCGCCGAAAGAACCGCGCCGCTTCCTACGCCAAGCGCTTTGCCGCCAAGGAGGCCTGTTCCAAGGCGCTGGGGACCGGACTTGCGCAGGGCGTGTTCTGGAAGGACATGGGTGTCGTGAACCTGCCGAGCGGCAAGCCGACCATGCAACTGACCAATGGCGCCGCCGAGCGTCTGGCCGAGCTTTTGCCTGCCGATCACGAGGCGGTCATCCATCTGACGATTACCGATGAATTTCCCTATGCGCAGGCTTTCGTCATCATCGAAGCGCTGCCGCGCAGCCGATAAAGCGAAATTGTTGAGATGCAGGCGCGGCAGGGCCATGGGGTTGATAGAAACGCTTTCCTTTGCGCGTGAAAGGTTCTAAAGCATCTCACAAACTGTGCATCGGTTTTGCAATAATGATAAAGAACGAGCAGGCAGGTCTTTAAGTGTCCGAAAAAGCTGAAAAGAAGCAGAACGCCCTCTGGGAAAACGTCAAGGTCATCGTTCAGGCCCTTCTGCTGGCGATGGTTATCCGCACGGTGCTTTTCCAGCCCTTCACCATCCCGTCCGGTTCCATGATGCCGACGCTGCTGGTGGGCGATTACCTGTTCGTCAACAAGTTCTCCTACGGCTATTCGAAGTATTCGCTGCCCTTCTCGCCGGACCTCTTTTCCGGTCGTATCCTGCAGTTCAGCGAGCCGAAGCGCGGCGATGTCGTCGTCTTCCGCCTGCCGCCGAACCCGGATGTGGATTACATCAAGCGCCTCGTCGGCTTACCCGGTGACCGTATTCAGGTGACCAACGGCGTTCTGCTGATCAACGGTAAGCCTGTGCCGAAAGTAGCCGACGGCTTCTTCACCTCCGATTACCGTGCCGATCCCGGCGCCAACGTGCCTGTTTTTCGCGAAACGCTGGACAATGGCGTGACCTACGACACGCTCGACCAGTCTCCCGACAGCCGTGGCGATAACACACGCGAATTCATCGTGCCTGAAGGCCATTATTTCATGATGGGCGACAATCGCGACAACTCGCTGGACAGCCGCTTCGACGTTGGCTTCGTTCCTGCTGAAAACCTGATTGGTCGCGCAAGCGTAATCTTCTTCTCGCTGGGCAACGACACGCCGTTCAGCCGCGTCTGGGAATGGCCTGCCAACATGCGTTGGGACCGTTTGTTCAAGGTTGTCAAATGACCAAGGCCAAACCACTCCAGACGGAAGAAATCGCCCGTCTGGAAGCCCTGATTGGATATGAGTTCAAGGAAAAGGCCCGGCTTGACCGGGCCTTGACACATGCAAGCGCCCGCTCTGCGAAAGCCGGAAACTACGAGCGTCTGGAATTTCTGGGCGACCGCGTGCTGGGCCTCTGCGTTGCCGAACTGCTGTTCTCCACATTCCGCTCCGCCACCGAAGGCGAGCTTTCCGTGCGCCTGAACCAGCTGGTGAGCGCTGATTCCTGCGCATCGATTGCCGATGAGATGGAGCTGCATCTCTTCATCCGCACCGGCTCCGACGTGAAGAAGCTGACCGGCAAGGCCATGCTGAATGTGCGTGCCGACGTGGTGGAAAGCCTGATTGCCACCATCTATCTGGATGGAGGGCTGGAGGCTGCGCGCAGCTTCATTCTGAAATACTGGCAGAAGCGTGCCGTCAGCGAGGATGCAGGCAGGCGCGATGCCAAGACGGAATTGCAGGAATGGGCGCATGCGAAGTTTGCGGCCACGCCCAATTACCGGGTTGACGATCGCTCCGGACCGGATCACGATCCACGCTTTACAGTTACTGTCGAAATACCCGGCGTTGCGCCGGAAACGGGCGTAGACCGCTCGAAACGCGCCGCCGAACAGGTTGCGGCGACGAAACTATTGGAACGCGAAGGCGTCTGGCAGAAACCTTCTGCCGCTAACTGATTGGATTTACATGAGCGAGAATGATTTCACCGAAGCCACAGGTGAGGGCAACGATAATGAGGGTGGTGCTTCCGGCCCGACCCGTTCCGGCTTCGTAGCGCTGATTGGCCCGACGAATGCAGGCAAGTCGACGCTCGTCAACCGGCTGGTAGGCGCGAAAGTCTCCATCGTCAGCCACAAGGTTCAGACGACGCGCGCCGTCATGCGCGGCATCGCCATCTACAACAATGCGCAGATCGTGTTCATGGACACGCCCGGCATCTTCAAGCCGCGCCGCAGGCTGGACCGCGCCATGGTGACCTCCGCCTGGGGCGGCGCCAAGGATGCGGACGTCATTCTGCTTCTGATCGACAGCGAGCGCGGACTGAAGGGCGATGCTCAGACCATTCTCGAAGGCCTGAAGGATGTTCGCCAGAAGAAAATCCTCTGCCTCAACAAGATCGATCAGGTGAAGCGCGAGGATCTGCTGAAGCTTGCAGCGGAGGCAAACGAGATCGTACCCTTCGACCGCACATTCATGATTTCCGCCACGAACGGCTCCGGCTGCGATGACCTGATGGACTATCTGGCCGCCGAACTGCCGGAAGGCCCGTGGTACTACCCGGAAGACCAGATTTCCGACCTGCCCATGCGTCAGCTTGCGGCGGAAATCACCCGCGAAAAACTGTTCCTGCGCCTGCATCAGGAACTGCCTTACGCTTCTCACGTCGAAACGGAAAAGTGGGAAGAGCGCAAGGATGGCTCTGTTCGCATCGAGCAGGTCATCTATGTGGAGCGCGATAGCCAGAAGAAGATTGCGCTGGGCAAGGGCGGAGAGGCGATCAAGGCTATTTCCTCTTCATCCCGCAAGGAGCTTTCGGAAATCCTCGAACAGCCCGTACATCTTTTCCTCTTCGTCAAGGTTCGGGAAAACTGGGGAGACGACCCGGAGCGCTTCCGCGAAATGGGTCTCGAATTCCCCCGCAACTGATGCGCTTAAACGGAACTGAAAGAGGTTCTGTGCTATTGTGCGTGTGAGATTTATTTCATCGCGCACAATGGATTTTCATGTCCCCCAAAAAGCCAAGCGGCCTTTCCACCACGCCATGCGAACTCTGTCCGCTGCGGGGGCTTCCACATTTCCGCGATTTCTCGCAGCCGGAGCTTGATTTCGTCTCGCGCTTCAAAACCGGAGAGCTTTCGGTTGAGCCGGGTGCGCTGGTTCTGATGGAAGGCTCCCACAGCGCCCACCTGTTTACCGTGCTGGAGGGCTGGGGCTTTCGTTACAAGACGCTGGAAGACGGGCGCAGGCAAATCCTAAATTACGTCATGCCGGGTGATCTGGTCGGCCTTCAAGGCACCATAATGGGTGAGATGCAACACTCCGTCGAAGCGCTTTCACCGGTCACGCTTTGCGTGTTCGAACGCGGGCGACTGAACAGCCTTTTCACCGATCATCCCTCGCTTGCCTATGACCTGACATGGATCGCGGCCAGCGAAGAGCGCATGCTGGACAGCCATCTGCTAAGCGTCGGCAGGCGCACGGCGCTGGAGCGTGCGGCCTATCTTCTGGCCTTTTTGCACGACAGGGCGACCCGTGTTGGATTGCTGACGAAGGACGGGCCGATCCCCGTTACCCAGCAGCATGTTGCCGATACGCTCGGCCTTTCCATCGTCCACACCAATAAGACGCTGCGCAAGCTGGCGGAGCGTAATTATATCCGCTGGATCGACCGCGGATGCCAGGTGCTGGATGAAGAGGGACTGGCGCAAGTGGCCGGTTGGGACAGGGATTCGCGCAAGGCGCGTCCATTTATTTAGTATTCTATGATATATTATCCGCTGTTTTTGCTATGTCTTTTTTAAATGACTTGCGAGGAGTGATCTGCGATGTCAGTACCCTCGTAACACAAGGTGGATGATCAGGCTGCTTCGAAGCACGCCGCACACCCGGAGAAGATGAAACATATGCTGCCTCAACGGGTTCTCATCGTCGAGGACGAATATCTGGTTGCGATGGACGTGGATACGTCCCTTCAGTCAATGGGCGTCCAAACCGTAGACATCGTAACGACCCTTTCTCAGGCTCAGGAAGCGCTGAACCGTGCGCGCCCGGATTGCGTGCTGCTGGATGTCAGCCTTTCGGATGGCATGAGCTATGAATTTGCAAGGCAGTTGAAAGAACACACCATCCCGTTCGGCTTCGTCAGCGGATATGGCGATACCAGCGGCTTTCCGGAAGATTTCGCGGAAGCGCCGCTTCTGGACAAGCCTTTCGGCGAGCCGGAACTCAAGGCTTTTGTCATGCGCCTTATGGCGTAAATGGTGGACCTCAGCCGCCCGCATCACGTATAGTGCGACATGCGAGCAACGGCAATTTGAGCCCGCATTTCCAGTTTCGGGCAAATCTTCATGCAGTGGCAAGACGAGGCAATCATTCTGGGCGTCAAGCGCCATGGCGAGACGAGTGTCATCGTCGAGGTCATGACGCGTGTGCGTGGCCGCCATCTTGGCATGGTGCGCGGAGGGCGCTCGCGGACCATGCAGCCGGTGCTTCAGGCTGGAAACCGCGTGGACGTGACGTGGCGTGCGCGGCTGGACGATCATCTGGGCGAATATCGCATTGAGCCGCTGCAACTGCGTGCCGCGCAGTTGATGGAAACCGCGACCGCGGTCTATGGCGTGCAGGCGATGGGCGCTTTGCTGCGCTTTCTTCCCGAACGCGATCCGCACCCGCATCTGTTTCAGGCGCTGGATGTCATTCTCGATAATCTCTCGGACCCCGCAGATGCGGGTGAGTTGTTCGTGCGGTTCGAACTGGCGGTGCTGAACGATCTCGGCTTCGGCCTCGATCTCACCGAATGTGCCGCGACCGGCATTCGTGACGACCTCATTTATGTTTCGCCCAAGACGGGCAGGGCGGTCTGCCGGGCAGCAGGCGCGCCCTATGCCAATCGCATGCTGGCTCTGCCGCCTTTTCTGAGCGAAGAGCAATCCAAGGCGGCGGACTGCCAGAGCCTTTCAGCCGCCTTCAAGCTGACGAATCATTTTCTCAACAGACACGTCTATGAGCCTAGAGGGATTCAGGAAAATGCCGCCCGCGACGGTTTCGTGCAGGCGGCTTTGAAGGCGCTCGATAAGAAGCTGAACGCGGATACTCTGGATAGAGCGGGTTGATCGATCAGGCCATTGCCGGGCGGATCACGGGCCGTTCCTGTATCGGCCAATGCACGACGGCGGCAAACAATCCCATCGCCACGCCCAGCCACCAGACGACATCGTAAGAGCCGAGCCTGTCATAGAGGAAGCCGCCGAGCCAGACGCCGAGGAACGATCCGATCTGGTGCGAGAGGAACACGACGCCGCCCAGCATACCGAGATGGCGCGTACCGAACATGATAGCGACGAGGCCGTTCGTCGGCGGCACGGTGGAAAGCCACAACACGCCCATGACAGCGGCAAAGATGATGACGGAGACCGGCGTCTGCGGCAGCAGCAGAAACGCCGTGACCGCGATGGACCGACCGATATAGATATAGGCAAGGAAGTAGGGCTTCGAATAACGTTGCCCGATGAAGCCTGCGGCCAGCGAGCCGAAGATGTTGAAAAACCCGATCAGCGCCATGGCAATGACGGCGTAGCGCGGCTCGATGCCGATATCGCCCAGATAAGCGGGAAAATGAGCCGTGATGAAAGCCACCTGAAAGCCGCAGACGAAGAAGCCGGTCGTCAAAAGCAGATAGCTTTTGTGGCCCAGAGCCTCCTTCAATGCTTCGCCAGCCGTCTGCTTGAACTGCGCCTGAGACTGCGATCCGGAAGAGGAATTGCCCCGAAGCTGCCACGCCAGCAGGGGCACCAGCAGCATCATGACGCTGAGCCAGACAAGGCTGTCAGACCATCCGTAAGTGGAAATCAGCCCCTGACTGATGGGCGCAAAGATGAACATGCCCGCAGACCCGGCAGCCGTGCCGATGCCGAAGGCCATGGAGCGCTGCTCCGGCGTAACATGGCGGGCGAAGGCCGAGAGAATGACGCTGAAGGAACCTGCCGCCACCCCAAGCCCCACCAGAACGCCGCCACCGAAATGCAGCCAGAAAGGCGATGTGCCGAAGGACATGCAGAGCAGCCCGGTGGCGTAGATAATACCGGAAAGAATAAGCACCCGCCCCGTGCCGAACTTATCGGCCATAGCGCCGAAGAAGGGCTGGCCAAGCCCCCAGAACAGGTTCTGCAACGCCATGGCAAGCCCGAATGTAGACCTATCCCACCCCGTATCCGCCAGCATGGGCAACTGAAAGAACCCCATGGCCGAACGCGGCCCAAAGGTCAGCACGGCAATCAAAGACCCCGCAATGATGATCAACCACGGCATTGGCCGACAGGTTGTTTGGCTCGACACAGCGGACATGATTTTCCTCCAGATAGTGGAAGGATATTATTCATCTGCAATGTTGAGCGCCAGCGACTTTTCTTGACGTGTGTATCAAGGGGATTGATGGGGTGGGGGCGTTGTGTTGAGTGCACATCGTGATTTTGGGGCGCAGACGGAGGACTGGCGCGGGATGTGTGTCTCCATCGCCACACCCACTGCCGTCATCCTGGGCCTTGAGCTGAGGATCCATCGCCATCAACGAAATCAAACGGTTGTGGATCCTCGGGTCAAGCCCACTGCTGTCCGGTTTAGATTTTCGGAGTAGCCTTAAGCTTATTAATCCTGCTCCACTTTGTATGTTTTTCTGCCATTTTGACGTCGTTACAAGAGAACGATATTTGCCGGGGGGACGAAGAGCATCGCAAAGCCCACCTCCGTCATCCTCGGGCTTGTCCCGAGGATCTGCAACCGATTGATTTTGTTGACGTTGGTAGATCCTCGGCACAAGGCCGAGGATGACGGTTGCGGGCGGATTTACCGTCTCTCCTCAAGCCTCTGGCCTTGCATAAAGTGCTAAGGAATCTAAACCGGACAGCAGTGGGTCAAGCCAGAGGATGACGCCGAGGGAGGGGAGCCGTTGCGCTACCCGACTTCGGCAACTGTGTGGGAAAGCGAGTCGGCTTGACCCGGCATCAGTGCATTTGATGTGGGGTGCCAAACGAAGTCAGACCCCCTTCGAGAATTCAACCGATCATGACGGGGCACCCCGGTATTCGAACTCATTTATCTCGTTCGAATGTAACGATTGACCGTGTCGTGCCCGGCCAGTTGGGCATTTGTCGCCAGGGGGTTAGCACCTCCAGACGGTCGCCGGTGCGGCGGAATTTGCGGCATTGGGTGGTGCCGACCCATTCGGGGTTCCATGCGGCTTCCACATGGGTACACCATTCGTCGTTCTTGGTTTCCTCTGTTCCGGTATAGGCAACCAGCGTATTCAACAGTGCCGCCTTGTCCGCGTCTCCAGCGCCTGACTTTCTGCCTTCGCCAGTCAGCACGAAGGCAACGCGGTGATCGTCCGTGAAAATGACCCGTCCGGTTGGATGATCGCCCATTGCCGGAATTTTCTTTCCGGTGTCCTGGGATTCGACCTCGTAGCTTACAAGGCGCCAAGAGCCCGTCAGCGATGCATCTTCAGCCTGTGCGCGTCCGGTCGCTGAAGCTGCGAGGAACAGTGCAGCTACCGTCAAAAATCTCGTTTTCATGGTGTTGATTGCTCTCAATGAATTAATCCAATGGCGGTCGATATATGCGGCCCCGGGTATCGAAACCTTTTAAAAAATACCTAAAATTTTTACGCCGGATGATTTTGCGCTGCGGGAACATCCGTGCAGCGCTCAACTGATCATTTGCCAGCGATAACCGTGAAGCGGAGATCAACCGCGCTTTTTGAGTGGCCAGGCTTCATCCCGTCGCTCCACGACGCGCGCGATATCCCCCACGGCAATCACACCTTCGCCACGCGGCGTGAGGTTCCAGCCGAACAGCACGCCGGGGACGCGGCGGTCGGCGGACATGCGCAGGCGGCCCATGGCCTTCATCGGGGAGGGCACATCGCGGGAGCCGGTCTGCTGATCCTGCGTCGTCATGATGCAGCGGGTGCAGGGCTTTACGAGGTCGAAGCGGATGCCGTTGATCTCGATTGCGGCCCATTGGTCTTCGGCCCAAGGCTCATCGGTTTCAAGCACGATGTTGGGGCGGAAGCGTTCCATGCCGACGCTGTCTTCGCCGTTCGCATTCATGTTTTCGTTCAGCGCTGCGAGCGAGGCGGTCGTGGTGACGAGTATCTGATAGCCATCGGTGAAGGTGATGGGCGTTTCGCTGCCGGTCCATTCCAGATTGGCAAGGCGGCTCGACTGGCCATCGAAAAAGGCCAGCTTCAACTCCTGCCCCAGCCACTCCGAGAGAGTTTCATTCACATCATCCTGAGCGATGGCCGCACTGACCGTGGATCGCCACACGGTCACATCCAGCCGCGATGCGGAGGGCAGGGCGAGAACCTCTCCCTTGCCTTCGGCGGAAATGCGGTAGCCGTTCTGCTCCGGCATCAC
This sequence comes from Agrobacterium larrymoorei, assembly GCF_005145045.1. Lineage (NCBI taxonomy): Bacteria > Pseudomonadati > Pseudomonadota > Alphaproteobacteria > Hyphomicrobiales > Rhizobiaceae > Agrobacterium > Agrobacterium larrymoorei. The sequence goes on along the minus strand of NZ_CP039691.1, from coordinate 2,119,816 downwards.
ATTCAGGGTGGCGAGCGACGTCAGTTCTCTTTGCGTGACGAAATTGCCGGATGGATCGACCAGCATCGCGCGGCGGTCTCCGGGTAGACCTTCGGCAGAAATGGCGCTTTGCGGCAACGAAATGCCACGCGCGCTTTTTACGGGATAGATGTTGAGCTCGGTGATGCGCATTGTCGTCCTCAAATTTCGTCCAGAAACATATCGAGCACCTGTTTCAGGCGCTCGTGACGCTCTCTGGCAATCTGTCTGCCCGCTTCGGTCTGGAAGCCATCGGCAAGTTTGAACAGCTTGTTCTCGAAATGGTCAATGGCAAAACGCCGGTCGTCCAGCTGGCGGTTGCTGGCCAGCGGGTCTGCCGGATCATAGAGCGCCGAACCGAGGCGACCTGCAATATAAAAACAGCGGGCGGCGCCCACCATGCCGATGGCATCCAGCCGGTCCGCATCCTGTAAAATTTTCGCCTCCAGCGTTTCCGGCGCTATGTTGGCGGAAAAACTGTGGGTGAGAATGGCATGGGCCACGGCCTCGACATCCGCGCTTTCCCAGCCCATATCGCCTAAAACAAGGCTCGCCTTTTCGGCAGCAAGGCGGGAGGCCTGCGATCTCAACGGCGAATTCTTCTCCACCGCCACGCAATCATGCAGAAGCACGCTTGCCGCCAGCACCGTTCCTTTGCCGCCTTCTTCAGCGTGAATGCGCATGGCATTGCGGAAAACGCGGTGGATATGCGCCAGATCGTGCGAGCCATCATCGCCCTCCGCCGCATGCGGTATCAGCGTTTCGGCAAGCGCCTCGTAAGGCGCGAAGGATTGGGCGAGCATCGGCGATTCTCTTAAGATATGGAATTGCGTTTTAGACAGCGCGAATGCGTGGCGCAATCACTCTTGCGCCACGGCTTCCTTTGGGCGAGAGGTCAATATTTTCTGGTAGAACAGACCGATACCAATCAGCACCACACCGAGCCCGATGAAGGAAAGCGCGCGAAGCACACCCTCGAGATTGCTCATATCGATAAGGAAGGCCTTGGCGACAGCCAGCAATACAAGTGCTGCAGAGGCGAGCCGCAGGCTCTTGGCATCGAAGCGCGAGCCGAGTGCCAACAGAAGTACGCCGATGGCGAGCCACACCACCGAGTAGCTATAGGTCTCGCCCTGAAGGAAGCCCTTCCAGTCCGCGATATTTTCACCTTGCCAGAAGCGGCGCACGGAAAGCGTTGCCCAGGCAAAACCGAGTGCGGCACCGGAAAGCGCAAGCAGCGTGACATAAAACTGCGGTCGCTTGCCGCGCGCATAGTAGGCCAGACCCGCATAGGCAATGCCGGGCAGGAGATAGCCGATCAGGAGCAGGTTGACGAATGGCCATGAGCCTGTGTTCTCGCCGGTGAAATAGGGGTTGAGCCCGAAGAAATGGGCGATCAGCACATTCACCATGGCAATGCCACCGGCCACCATGGAGCCATAGCGGAAAATCGGGCTCGGGCTCTTCATGTCGAGCGTCATTAGAACGCCGGACATACCGATCGTCAGCAGCGTATAGATGGACTGTTCCCCAAGCGTCGGCACCGCATCATTCAGCACGCCGCCATTCATGGCGTGGCGCACGAGGATGGCAATGGCCAAGAGCGCCATGAGGCTTGCGATGGCCTGGAGGAAGTTTTTGATGCGAACACCCGGCCAGTCTCGCAGCATCCACGCGGAAGCGACCGCAAGAAGCGCAGGAACTCCGTAGCCCGGCAGCAATGCATTGAAGAGCGGCGTCGTGCCCAGACTTTGCGGGCCTACGATTGTCGGTTCCCAGGCAATGCGACCCAGCACGAACAGGCTGGCCACCGCCATGACCCAGGGGAGGGCTGGCCAGTTGCGATACCGCGCCGCCAGCACATAACCAAAACCGAGAACCGGAATGAGGATTATGGTTGCGAGACCTGAGGTCAGCGTGTGAATGGTGAGCGTAAAGCCGAGGAAGGAGCCCAAGACCATAATGTTGACCGGCCAATGAAACGCGGGCTCAGCCTTCCTGTCGAAGCGATAGGCGAAGCCGAATAGAACGAAGCCTACGGCAAGCCCATAGGCGGCGTGCAGCCAATCTCGCGTCAGATTGCCGTATTCGACGAAACTGATGATGCCGAGACCGAGCGGCACCGTTGCGCCGATGAGGGCCCAAAGCGTACCGAAGCGCGGATCGTTCACTGTCTTGCGCCGCATGGCAACGATGCTGAATAGCAGAAACAGAACGCCTATTATGCGGGTGATCGACGCCTGAATGGTGTTATCGATTGGGACGGCGGAAGGTGCGGTTACGCCACCGCGGCCATCGAGTGCCGGAAGAAAATCGAGGCCGATTTGCGCCATCAGATTGGCGCAGCCCAATGCCGCAAGGGCAGCGAAAATGGCCGGCCATACTGCATTTTGCCGACCGGCACCGAGTGCGCCAAGCCCTATGACAAGAACGGCAACGGCGAAGGCCGGATGCATGGTTATCGCAGTCGTCATCCCGGAAAGAGCTATGGCTGGCAGCACGACTGCGAGAGCGACGGTAATGTTGATGAAGAGCGGCGGCCTGCCCAGCAACTCAGCCACGGCAGGGAAGTAGCTGTCCGACTTAGCCGCATGGATTTCCAGATCTCGGGAATGCTCATAAGCCTTGCCCGGCCATATCCAGATCGTTCCCGCCACCATGGCAAGCAGGCCTGCGAGAACGGGCTCTATCTCCACGAGGTCCGTAAAGGTCATGTAACCCAGCGCCCACAGCCCCATGCCGATATTGGCAAGTGCCGGAACGACATGCCAGCGCTGGCTGCGCGCCGCAAGCGCAGTCGCCGCCCATGAAACGGTGAGGAAGATGAAGAGCGTCCATATGCTGGGCGTTTCGGTGGAAATCAGCGCAGGCGTTACCATGGAGCCGAAGAGGCCGAGCCCGGCGAGTGCCTGTCCGTGAAGCAGGGAAAGACCCAGCGTCGCGAAGGCCACGAGTGCGAGCGCGATGAAGGCAGAGGTAGGGCCGATATAATCGTAGATGCCGTATGCCGCGTACACCACGCCGAAGAGCGTGAGCGATGCAGCGGCTGTCAGCACGCCGGGGATCATGGCGTTGGAATAGGCGGCAGCGATGCCCGGCACGGCCTTTCGCCGAACCGCTTCACCGGCAGCGGCAAGCAGAAGCCCGAATATGGCCGCCATCGCCGGCCGCACGGCAGGGCTCAGAAGGCCGCTTTCGATGGAATATTTGACGAGGAAAATGCCACCCAACGCGAGCGCCAGGCCGCCAGCCCACACAGCCCAGCGTGCGCCAAGCCTGCTTTCGAAGCTTTCTTTCGCTGGAGGCGCAACGGGTGCTGCTATCGCTGGAGGCGTAGACGGTGGCATCGACTGTGCCGAAGCGACGTCTTCCTGCGTTACATCTTCTGCCGTGACCTGCGCTGCGATTGCTGGCGTTGGCGTGTCTTCTTCCGGTTCGTCTTCAGCTTGGAAGGCTGCTGCTTCCGCGTTCTCTTCCTGGATTGCCGCAGCTTCCTGCACCGTCGCTTCTGGTGCTACAGGCGCGACGCCCGCCGCAGCCTGCGCCTTCAGCGCCGAGACTTCCTTTTCCAGCTCCCCAAGGCGTCTGGAATTCTTTATGCTGGCATTCAGCGTGTAGAAAAACGCAACCACATAGCCGACGATAAGAAGAAGCAGGAAGGACGTCATGAGCACTCCGCGTACAGTCCTGTTTTTTAAAGCCTTTTATTGCGGTGTGTGCAAGCTTGGTTGTGGATTTGGGGAAGTAAGCCTGACCCCTCACCTGAAAAATCTATGACTTAGCTGAAGCTAAGATCATGATTTTTCTTCCTCTCCCACAAGGGTAGAGGTAGCGGTGTAAGCGGCGAGGCGCCCACCCTATCTCTCCCCTTGTGGGAGAGAAAGCAATTTCAACATCTTAGCTGAAAGCTAAGTGTTAGAAATTGCAAGTGAGGGGTTCAGGCCTATCTTTATGCACCCACAGCAACCCACTCCTTCGCCAACTCCACATCCTCAAATCCAAGATCATGGCTATTGGGCAAAATCCTCACCTCAGCCTTCGCGCCGTTACCTTCCAGAATTGCCGCCAGTTCATGCGCCTTGTCGCGATGCCTGTCGGTTTCTCCCGCGGCCAGCAGGAAGCGTTTTCCGGTAAAATCCGCTGGGGGCCAATGGTCCAGAACGGGCATGGGGCGAAGCAGCAGGGTATCTGCGGCCCATTCCGGGTGCAGGGCGAAGAAGGCGGTGAGGAAGTTTGCGCCGTTGGAGTGGCCGATGAAGCTGAGCTTTTCGCGCTCGATGCCATAGGCGTGCACCGCACCTTCCATGAAGGCTGCAAAGGCTTCCGCTTCGGCTGCTATGTCCTTTTGATCGAATGTAAGGTCGGCAAAGCGGCGGAACCAGCGGGCCACGTCCTCTTCCGTGCTGCGCCCGCGCACGCCGAGAAGCGTTGCGTTGGGGTTTGCACGATGCGCCATTGCCATCAGGCTGGTCTCGCTGCCGCCGGTCCCGTGCAACAGCACGATGACGCTGCCATCCCGCTCGGCAGGCGTGTGGAAGCGGTGAACGAAGGGCAGGTCGCGATAGATGACGCGTTCTTCTCCCGGCATGGAAAATTGCGGCAGCGCTACGCGCACATCCTCTTCATCGCGCATGAAGAGCGGCGGAATGAACAGTTCCTGCCCAAGTGTTTCCAGCGCCTCATCCACCGTCATGCCGGGCGCATCCGTTGCCATTTCAATCAGCACGCCACCGGGTTCGCGCACATAGAGCGAATAGAAATATTTGCGATCATGGGCGTTTGTGGTGGAGGAATTCAGCGATTTGAGCGCGCTCAGGGTTTCCGTCAGATCGTCCATATCGCGGGCGCGGAAGGCGATGTGATCCACCGTGCCGGTGCCCGGCGCGCTGGACCAGAAGCCGGTCGCATCGCGTACATCGATGATATCGCCAGATGTGGAGGACATGCGGCGGATGGAGCCCTGCTGCTCCTGCCTAACATAGCCGAAATGCTTCGCCAGAAAGCTCTCCGTTTCTTCCGGCACTTCGCTCAGCATCGTTGCGCCGCGAATGCGGCGAATGGCGTGTTCGAGCGGAATGCCCGGTGCCTCATGCGGCTCAGCTTCCGGGAAGGCATCGGTACCAACGAGCTTGATGATGATGCCATCCGGGTCCTTGAGGCGGATGACAGGCTCGCCGAACTCTTCCATCGGTCCTTCGGTGCGCACGCCTGCCTGAAGCGCGCGCGTCAGCCAGAAACCGATGCTGGCGGGATCGATGGCAAGCGAAACTTCCAGCGTCTGGCCATAACCCACGCGCCCCTGTCCGCCATCTTCCCAAACGAGAAACGTCATCAGCGAGCCGGGGGAGGCGGAATAATCGCCATAGAGAAGATGAAGCTGCATGGCATCTTCGAAGCCGGCCGTGCGCTTCACCAGCCTCAAGCCCAGAAAGCCCGCATAGAAATCCACATTAGCCTGCACCTTGCGCGTCAACATGGTGATGTGGTGGATGCCGAGGGCGGATGTCATTTCGGGTTTCTCCGGATTTCATTCGTGGCGCTATGTTCTTCGGCTTAAAGCTTTTCGCAATCCCGCCGGTTGCGAACGATGTGTTCATCTTGTGAACAATGATGTGACAAGCGTTTGTTGCTGCCCACAAAATAGCGTTGTTGCCCAAGCGCAGACAGGAATATGGCGCATTTTTGCGCAAATAATTTTTTGATCAAAATATGAGCTATTAGTTCTTGCCATCATGGCGGAAATTGGTTTGTATGACACAAACGACATAAAAAACCTCCAGAGGGAAATTTCAGAATGGTAACGCGAAGGCTGTTTTCTAAAACAGCGGCTTTGGCCGCTATTGGTTTGCTCGCAGGCATCTCCACCGTACCCCTGCCAGCCTTCGCGAAAACGCCGATAAAATTCACGCTCGACTGGAAGTTCGAAGGTCCATCCGCCGGATTTCTGCTCGCGCTCGACAAGGGTTACTTCAAGGCCGAGGGTCTTGATGTCACTATCGATAGCGGCAATGGCTCGGTGGAAGCCATTCCGCGCGTTGCCACCGGCGCTTACCAGATTGGATTCGGCGACATCAATTCGGTCATGAAGTTTCTGGACGAAGACCCGTCTCAGAAGGTGAAGGCCGTTTACATGGTCTACGAGCGCCCGACCTTCGCAGTCGTGGGACGCAAGGCGCTGGGCGTAACGGACGATCCCAAGTCGCTCGAAGGCAAGAAGCTCGGTGCGCCGCCGCCGGATGGCGCGTTTGCGCAGTGGAAGGCATTCAAGCAGGTCGCCAAGATCGATGACAGCAACATCAAAATCGAATCGATCGGCTTTCCCGTGCGCGAGCCGATGCTTGCCAAGGGCGATGTCGATGCGGTTTTCGGCTTCGCCTTTTCGGTGATCCTGAACCTCAAGGCTCAAGGGATTTCGGACGATGACATCTCCACCATCCTGATGGCGGAGCATGGCTTGAATCTTTATGGCAACGCCGTGTTGGTAAACACTGATTTCGCTACGGAAAATCCAGAAGCCGTCAAAGGCTTCCTGAAGGCTCTGGCAAAGGGTTTTGCCGATGCCGTGAAGAACCCGGAAGAGGGTGTGGCGGCCGTCCTCAAGCGCAACGAAACGCTGAACAGCGACATCGAATTGCAGCGCTTGACCATGGCGAACGCGATGAACATCAAGACACCCTACGTGATCGAAAACGGCATGGGCGGCATCGACCCGGCACGGCTTGCGGCCTCCATGGAAACGCTGAAGGTTTCGATTGGGCTGAAGGGCAATCTGAAGGCCGAGCAGGTGTTCGATGCCAGCTATCTGCCCGCAAAGGATGAGCGGATGTTGCCTTGAGGCTGGTAGCGTCAAGCCTATCTCCCCACCGTCATGCTCGGGCTTGACCCGAGCATCCATAGACGCCTCCGCTCTTTGCGACGTGATTGGATCCTCGGGTCAAGCCCGAGGATGACGTCGAGTGGGTGGTAGCCTCCTGCACCTCTGCAACGGTGCATGGAAAACACATAGGAATCAGAGGTATGCCTCATCTGGTAGAAATCGACGGCGTGGACATGCGCTATGGCGGGGCGTCGGGAACGCTTGCCGTTTCAGGCCTACACCTGACGGTGGACAAGGGTGAATTCGCCGCTGTGGTCGGTCCGTCCGGCTGTGGAAAATCGACCCTGATGAAGCTCGTTACCGGCTTGCACATTCCCCAGCGCGGCCATGTCATCGTCGCCGGAAAGCAGGTCACGGAGCCGGTGTCCATTGTTGGCATGGCGTTCCAGAACCCCACTATGCTGCCTTGGCGCACGACGCTGGAAAACATTCTGCTGCCGCTGGAAATCGTGGAGAAATATCGGCATCGCCTGCGGGCCAACAAGGCGGAATATGTGGCGAAGGCAGAGCGGCTGCTCGAAATCGTGGGGCTGAAGGGTTTCGGCTCGAAATATCCATGGCAACTTTCCGGCGGCATGCAGCAGCGCGCCAATCTGTGCCGCGCGCTGATCCACGAGCCGGAACTGCTGATGCTGGACGAGCCCTTCGGCGCGCTGGATGCCTTCACCCGCGAGGAACTGTGGTGCGTCATCCGCGATCTACACGCCGCACAGCGCGTCACGATCATTCTGGTGACGCATGATCTGCGCGAGGCGACTTTCCTTGCCGACAAGATTTTCGTGATGAGCGCGAGGCCGGGCAGGGTGCTGGCGGAACATCGCGTACCTTTCGAGCGCCCGCGCCAGCTTTCCCTGATGTATGAAAAAGGCTTCAACGATATGGTTCAGGAACTGCATGGCGAAATCGCGCAGGCGCGGGTGGCGGCATGAGTGCGATTGTCGAAAGCCAGGTCGCCGCAGAACCGCCGAAGCCTTTGATCGCGAGAATGAACTGGGTCAAGGCTGCGCCGTGGCTCTATACAATCGCACTTTTCGCAGCGTGGGAACTGCTGGTCTACGCGCTGAAAATGCCGCAGACGATCCTGCCGTCTCCCATCCGCGTCGGTCAGGCGGTGGTGCAGTACTGGTCGCCGATCTGGAAAAACTCGCTGCAAACGCTCTATACGACGACGCTGGGCTTTGCCATTGCGGTCGTCGCAGGCCTCGGCATCGGCCTTTTCATCGGCTGGTCGAAGACGATCTATGCAGGACTTTACCCGCTGATGATCGGCTTCAACGCCATTCCCAAGGTCGCGCTGGTGCCCATCCTCGTCATCTGGTTCGGCATCGGCACCGTGCCTGCCGTGCTGACCGCCTTCCTCATCTCCTTCTTCCCGATTGTCGTGAACGTCGCGACAGGTCTCGCCACCATCGAGCCGGAGACGGAAGACGTGCTGCGTGCACTCGGCGCAAAGAAAATGGACATCATGCTGAAGGTGGGCATTCCCCGCTCCATGCCATACTTCTTCGGCTCGCTGAAAATCGCCATCACGCTGGCCTTCGTCGGCTCCGTCGTCTCCGAAACCGTCGCCTCCAATTACGGCCTCGGGAACATGATGAGCTCCGCCCAAAGCCAGTTCAACGTCCCTCTCGTCTTCGCGGGCCTCTTGATGCTGGCCGTCGAGGGCATAGCCATGTACGCCGTCATGGCATGGGTCGAAAAACGCATGACCGGCTGGGCCCATCGCTCAACGATGGGGCAGTGACGGGTAAATCTATCGTGAGGGGCTGCTTCCGGTGGTCGCGCGCATCATCAAGCGAACCGCGTCTTCAAGAGGCTGGATGTGATCCGTGACGACAGCCCAAACCACGTCATCGGCGATCTTGTGATACTCGTGACGCAGGATATTTCCGATGCCGCGGATTTGCTTCCACGGCACGTCTGGCGCAAGTGCGGTGAGGTCATCCGGCAAATGGCGCGCCGCTTCAGAAATGATCTCGAGCGCTCTTTGGACCGCGAGTTTGAGCAGCCAATCCTGCTCGAACTCGGTGAGGCTCTTTCCGAAAGTATGCGTCTTGATGCCGATGACGGCGTCAAGCATTTCGGAAAGAACAGGCCCATTGCTGCGCATCGCCATCAAAAAACCCGGACTGCGGAAAGCTCGATAGCATTGCGCAGTTGGGGGTGAAGGCTCGTCCGCGTCGTGAGATCGACTTCGACGTCCAGTTCTTCTTCCAGAAACTGTTTGATGCTGATGAGATCGATCAGCGAAAAGCGAATTTCAGGATCGTAATCAATAAAGAGATCCAGATCGCTTCTCACATTGGCTTCGTCGCGCGCCGTGGACCCGAACAGAAAAAGAGATGTCGCGCCCATGCTTTTCATCGCATCGGCGCGCGCTTTAAGCTTCTCTATTGCTGTTCGCTTTTCCATGGTTGCAACCGTACACGATGATGGCTTTTTCATCCATAGCTGTGATTATTCTGCAGGCTGCGCGCTTACCTGTGCGTCCCTCTCGTCGAAAGCCAGCTTCATTGCCTTGGTCACGGCACGGGTCGTTGCAAACCAGGTGTCGCTGCGGGCCCAGTAACGCAGGGTGACGGTGGCGCTGTCGGCGCTGGCGGAATCGATGAAGGTGGTGGGGGCAGGGTCCAGCAGCACGCGGCTGTCGGAGCGGGCGATCTGCATCAGCATATCCTGCGCATCAGCAAGGCTCTCGCCCTTGGGAACCGTCACGCTCAATTCATGGCGACGCGAGGGGAAGCGGCTGTAATTGGTGATTGGCACGTTCCACAGCGTCGAGTTGGGGGCGAGGCGGTAGAGACCATCGCTGGTCTTCAGCTCGGTTGCGAAAAGGCCGATCTCGATGACGGTTCCGGTCACAGCGGAGGTTTCGATATATTCGCCGACGCGAAAAGGGCGCAGCACGAGCAGCATGATGCCCGCCGCGATGTTCTGCAACGTGCCCTGAAGCGCAAGGCCAACGGCGAGACCCGCAGCACCCAATGCGGCCAGAATGGACGCCGTCTGCACGCCGAACTGGCCGAGGACCATGACGAGAACGAGGATCATCACGACATAGCGCACGACCCCCGCGAAGAACCTTGCCAATGTCTCATCGATACCGCGAATACGGGAGAGGCCTTCGAACGCCCAGCGGTGGAGAAGGGTGGCGGCAATCCAGCCGACGATCAGAAGCAGCAGCGCCCCCACGATCGAAAAGGAGTATTGCACGGCCATTGCGCTTGCCTGGCGGAGTGCCGCCTGAGATGCCACGATGATATCGTTACCCTGTTCCATAAGTCCTTAACCTCTTTGATCTCGTCAAAACCGAAACGACGAGATGCGTTTTTTGCTCCGCAACAAATCGAAAAAGTTGGGAAAGCGAGAGGCCAATTGGCTTGCCAGTCCTCGCCGTTGCGAAATCAGAGAGACTAAGAAGTTATGGTTAACAAATTCTTTTTGTGTTTGGCGCAAATCACTATAGAGCATAACCGTTCGCCTTTATTGCGTGGCGCGAACATGTCCCCCCCCCTTACATCATATTGGATCTAACTCCGACAGGGAGACCTGGATGAGCACCGTTTCATCTACTTATAATTATCAATATGAAAGAAACCTGCAAAGCCTGAGCAAAAGCGCCGATAGCACCGTCAATTATGACGATAGCAGCGCATCGACGTCGTCTACCGTCACCAAATCGTCCAGCGGCTCAGCGCTTTCATCCGACAGCACGGATAGCGGCAGCGCGCTCAATCAGCTTCTATCCACGCTGATGACATTGGTGATGAACCTTTCTCAGGGTGCATCGACGGAAACCGCTTCTCAAGACAGCGGTCAGTCCGAAACCGACTATTTCAACAGCCTCGATACCGATGGCAGCGGCTCGCTTTCGCAGACGGAATTTACCTCTGCGCGGCCTGACGATGTTACCGAGGATATGGCCAACAATCTCTTTACGCAGTTGGATGCGGATGGCGACGGCACGCTCAGCACTGAAGAACTGGCCGCCAAGGACGCCGCTCCCAACGGTGCTCCTCCTCCACCGCCAGCGGAAGAAGAGGATAGCATTTCCTCTCTGGACACGAATGGCGATGGTGTTGTTTCTCAGGCCGAGTTTCTTGCCGCTCGCCCGGATGAGGTGAGCGAAGAGGACGCGACCAGCTTGTTCAGCCAGATCGATAGCGATGGCGACGGCACGGTATCGCAAGAGGAGCTGGAAGCTTCCAGACAGCCGGATGGACCACCACCGCCTCCGCCAAGCGCCGATGATATTTCCAGCGACCTTGCCGCCAGCGGCCTGTCTCTGGACGATCTGATTTCGCAGCTGGAAGAGATTTCAAAGGCGTATCAGTCCTATGGCGTCAGCGAGGAAACCACCTCTTCATCCATCACGGTTTGATGGTTCGCCCGATGTAAGAACGGCGCCTCTCGGGGCGCCGTTTTTTATTGTGCCGGTTCGGTAAGCGGAAGAACGAATGGAACGTTGCCATCCGTATCGGCGCCACGCCCGATTTTCCTGATCGCAGCCGCCAGCTTGCCGCCGCGCTGCAAAAGCGTGTCACCGATCTCGATGATACGGGCATTCGGCGTGGCGTAGGGCGAAACCGTTCTCAGCCGGGCTGCAAGCAGGGTCTCATCCTGATCCGGATAAAGCCCCAGCGCCGCAATGACAGCTGCTGCCGGAGAGCGCGAGACGCCCATCCAGCAATGGATGAGCAGTGGCGAAGATTGATCCCATTGGTGCGCGAAGTCTATCAGGCTCTGCACATGGGTTTCATCGGGCGCAATCAGCTTGTCCGTGCCCTTGAAGGCGATGTCGTTCATCATCAGCGTCAGGTGACGATCAGCTGAAATAACCGCCGGACGGTGGAAGGCCTGTTCCTTCGCAATGAGCGTAATCATTTCGCGCGCCTTGTGGCGCACTGCCATCTCTCCAATGCGGGAAAGGGGCGAGACGACGATGGCTGTCATGATTTTACCTTGCGCAACGCTTCGATTGTCTCGAACCGCGCCATGAAGCGGCTCTGCGCTTCCAGCGCCGGAACCGGTTCTATTTCGATCATGTCTCGGTTGATGCCGCGCGGAAGACCGAAGAACTTCTGTGCCTCCGCGAGCGAGAAGCCTGCAAGTTCCGTCGCTTCGAAGAAGGCGGCAACCGTATCGGCCTTCTTGATGCGGTCTTTCAGTTCCCGGGAGGCATGCGGCGGAAGGGAAAAACGCAGATGCACAGCCGCTTCCAGCCGCTTTTCCACGCTCTTGTAACCGCCGCCGACGACGGATTTGAACGGAGAAATCATGTCGCCGATGACATATTCGGGCGCATCGTGAAGCAGCGCCATCAACATGTCATTGGGGGAGGCCGATGCATTCAGGCGGCAGAAGATGCTTTCCACGATCAGGCTGTGCTGGGCAACGGAAAAGGCATGGTCGCCGCGCGTCTGGCCGTTCCAGCGCGCCACGCGGGCCAGACCGTGGGCGATATCGGCAAGCTCGACATCCAGTGGCGATGGATCCAGCAGATCGAGCCGCCTGCCGGAAAGCATGCGTTGCCATGCGCGCGGAACTTTGGGCGTTGCCACCGATCAATCCTCGGTGCTTGCCGCGGGATCGGCGGATGGAAAGCTGAGGCCCGTCCACTCGGGAAGGGCGACCGAAACAGGCACGCCACCAACGGTAATTTCGCTGCCGGATGCCATGGCGTCTGCCGCGCGGTCGATGCGGATGATCGCAAGCCCCTTGTTACCGCTGACGGTGCCGAGCGTACCCATCGGCTTGCCGCCCGCGACAATGTCGGTGCCCGAGACGGGAAGGGCGCTTTCTGCGGAGACGAGCGCAACACGGCGGCGTGCGGTGCCGCGATGCTTCATGCGCGAGACGACTTCCTGTCCGACAAAGCAGCCCTTCTTGAAGGACACGCCGTCATTCACATCCATTAGCACATCATGCGGAAATGCGTCCTGAAGAGCGTAATCGATACCCGACGCAGCGATGCCATGGGCCACACGAAGCGCGTCATAGGCGGAAGCATCTCCTGCCGCAGAAGGGCCGGGAAGACGGTGAAGAGACAGCCCAGCTTTGGCAAAACGAACATCCCGTGCGCTGCCGACCAGTGCATCCTCGTCCCAGAAAAGGCTGACGCCTGTCACATCTTCGGCCTGCAAATCCACCGGCGCACGCAGCTTGTACATGGTCAGGCGACGCAGGAGGGCTTCCTGCTGATCCGCGCTTGTTTCCAGTAAATATCCGTCATCCGCCCGTGAGATCAGAAAATCGAAGAGGATTTTTCCCTGCGGCGTCAGCAGCGCACCGGGGCGAGCTTCATTCTGCGCCAGAGCTTCCACATCCGTCGTGATGAGGTTCTGCAAAAACTCAGTCGCGCCTGTGCCGGAAACGCGAATGAATGTACGGTCGGATAAAAAGGCGGACGTCATGGGGATACCGTTTAGCTTGGTTTACCCCACAGTTAGGGTTTTTGCCGGGTGAGGGCAAGCGCGGGTCAGTCGCCCGCGCCGAAGAACTTCCACTGGCCATCCGGCGAAATGCCGATGCGGTAGAAGCTGTAATTGCCGTATTCCTGCATATCCGCCAGATCGCCTGCGGTGATGATGCGCAGCAAATCCACCTTTTCCGGCGGCGTCAGCGTGTTCAGCGATTTGCCTGCGAAATAGGGGAAAACATACATGTCATCCGGCGTTCCGGCATCCAGATGGGCATAGCCCGTGGACAGCAGGTCGAGGATGATGGCCAAAACTTCCAGCCCATCGGGATCGCCTGAAAAACTCTTCAGCGCGGCAATCGGGTCTTCGCCCTCGCCATCGATGCGCGTCTGGTTGGGACCGGGATTGATGAGCGGGCGCAATTTTTCGATATCGCCGCTGGAAGCCGCATCGATAATCAACTGGCGAAGCCGACGAACGGGTTCCGGCGCCTTGCTGATATCATGCTCGATCTGTGCGGAAATCTGCGGCGCTTCGCTCTGCGCTGGCTCTGCCTGCTGCTGACCGGTTGCGCGGTTCACCAGCGGATCGGGCATGGGAATGCCGTCGGAATCGCCTTCCACCTGTGCCGGTTCATTTGCCTGCTGCGCGTTCGGCGCCTGGGCCTGCTCCGTCTGGGCGTTGGGGCCGGGTTTCAGCTCCGATAGCGCAAATGCGGAATGCGGCATGGCTGCCACGGAAAGTGTCAGCGAAAGAACAACGGAAAGCGCGGCAGAAGACCGCATGGAAAGGTTACGGGCGCACAACATCGATAATAACTCCCGCTTACTGAATGATCCGCTGCGGGGAAAATTCGCCTGCGAGCATGCGCTGGCGCAATGATTCGAGCATGGCTTCGGCGCCAGCTTCGCCATGCATGCGGATGGTTTCGCGCATGGCCAGAGCAATAGCGGCATCTGCGATGATCTCCGGCTCGATGCCATCGGCCATACCATCGGCCCAGGCCTCGTTCTGATGTTCCAGAGCGACCTGCATCTTTTCATGCACGATCATATCGTGGATTTCGTTACGGCTTGTTTGCATCTTTCATCCTCGACAGGGCGTTCAAGTCGTTACCACCCTGTTAACAACTCTAACAGTCTTTTATCAAAACGGCACGGCCTGCGGCGAAAAGAGGTTAACAATCCTCTAATTTCCGAACCTGGACGCGATTTCTTGCGCGAGTGTTGCGCCTTCGTTACGGTATTGCTCTTCAGCGGAGATCGCAGCCGGTGTGCAGCTCGTATGAACGGCGGCGAAGGTGCGGTATCCACGGTTGAAAGCGGCGGTCATTCTCTGGCGGCGCTGCGGCTCGCTGGCGGTATCGGCGGCCAGCAGATCGCTCATCGCCTTGCGCCATTCTTCCTTGCCGGTGGCCGGACAAAGCGTGCGCAGATACTGAACGGCCCCCAGAATTTCGGACAATCTCGCCAGCTTGTCGTCATAGGGCGCTGGCTTGCTTTCCTGCGGAGCGGCGGGGGCCGGTGCGGCATGCTGCGCAGCGGTCAGCGAAGCGGACGGCAAAGCCGCGCTCAAGACCAGACACAGAAAAAACCAAACTCGCCGAGCCATAAACCTACGCGCTACCCAACATCGACTTGCAACAACCTTTACGCAGATAGCGATGATTCTAGCTTTCATGCAACTGGCCCAACAGTCGCTCCGCACATTCTACAACACTATCCGGTGCCGGAAGGCGGCGTATGTCCTCCAGCGTGAACCAGCCCGCATCCGCGGCATCATCCGCCGCCAGCGCCGCCGCTTCCTCATCCGCCTGCACCAGAAACACCGACAGAAAGAAGTGGCTCGTCACCCGCCCATCAGGATCGCGCGAAGGCAGATCATAGGTCGCGAAAAGCTGTGGATGATGCGCGGTGATGCCTGTCTCCTCCAGCAATTCGCGAAGCGCAGTCTCCTCCGGCGTTTCGCCGGGCTCTCCGCGACCACCGGGAAAGGCATACATATCCTGCGATGGTGGATTGATGCGCCTGACCAGCAACACACGGTCGCCACGCTGTATGATTGCGGAAGAGGCTGGCTGAGGCAGAAGCATGCGGTATCCTTGAAGGTTAAGACGCACATTATGCAGTCAACCTTGCAGGAAACGTGGCGGCATCCTCTCCTTGTAAGGGAAATACTGAAAATAGGGCCGTGCTTCGGCAATCACGCGTTTCACGGATGGACGCTCCATCAGGCGTTCGAAGTAACGGGCCAAATTGGGCGAATCTGAGCTGAACGGCCGCAGGATGGAGGCGTAGAAGAGGGCTGGAACGGCTGAGCAATCGGCCAGTGAAAACTCGTCTCCTCCAGCCCATTCCTGCCCAGTGAGATGTTGTTCGAGCACGGCGTAGGCGTTGTCGATCATCTGATAGGCTTCCGCGATACCGTGCGGATCGGCGCAATCTTGTGGACGCAAACGTTCTGCGACAATGCGTTGCATGGGCAAGTGAATATAGAGATCGAAAAACCGATCCCACAGCCGAACATCGAGCGCTTCCGCCGCATTATGCGGCAACAGTTCGACGGTACCCGGATAGTGCTCGTGCACATATTCTATGATGATGCTGGTTTCCGGCAGCGTCACGTCGGTTGCGGTATCATGCAGGACCGGAATCTTGCCGAGCGGCCATCGATCAAAGAGCGCGGATCGTGAATCGGAATCGGAGAAGTCGACGATAACCGGTTCAAAAGGTGTCTCATTTTCATAGAGCGCCACGACAACCTTCTGGCAGAATGAAGACAGTGGATGCAGGTAAAGCTTCAATGTCATGGCAGCACTCCATGGGTAGACGAAGAGCGTTCAATATCGAATTGCTTTCGCTATGATGCGCCAAAGGAATCAAACAATCCATATTCGCTCGCGTCAGGACTACCCGGAATGAAACTCTACCTCATCTACGCCGCCGCAGCGCTTGCCGAGATTGCAGGCTGCTTCGCCTTTTGGGCGTGGCTGCGCATGGGGAAATCGGTGATGTGGCTGGTGCCGGGTATGGTTTCGCTGGCTGCCTTTGCCTGGGCTTTGACGCTGGTGCCGAGTGAGGCGGCGGGGCGGGCTTATGCGGCTTATGGCGGCATTTACATCGTGGCATCGCTGATCTGGCTCTGGAGCGTGGAGGGGCATGTGCCGGACCGGTGGGATATAGCAGGAGGGATCGTCTGCCTTGCCGGTGCCTCGCTCATCATTCTCGGGCCGAGGGGCTGATCCATGTGCGGTCGCTTCGTTCTACAGGCATCGCCGGAAGAGGTGGCGGAGTATCTTAGCCTGATCGGGCTGGATGAATTTCCCGCACGCTTCAACATCGCGCCGACCCAGCCAATATTGATCGTGGTGGAGGGAGAGCGTCAGGAAACGGGCAGCAACCTGCCGAACCGCGAAGCCATGCTGGTGCGCTGGGGCTTTATGCCGGGCTGGGTGAAAGACCCGAAGGCTTTTCCGCTGCTGATCAACGCGCGCGCCGAGACGGCAATCGGCAAGGCGTCCTTTCGCGCCGCGATGCGCCACCGCCGTATTCTCATTCCGGCAAGCGGCTTTTACGAATGGAAGAGACCGCCGAAGGAGGAGGGCGGCAAGTCGCAGGCTTATTTCATCAAGCCGAAGCACGGCGGCATCGTCGCTTTTGCGGGCCTGATGGAAACATGGTCCTCCGCCGATGGCTCGGAAGTGGACACCGGCGCGATACTGACGACTGCCGCCAATCAGACCATGTCGCGCGTGCATGACCGTATGCCGGTGGTGATTGCGCCGGAGGATTTCAGCCGCTGGCTGGACTGCAAGACGCAGGAGCCGCGCGAGATAGCCCACCTGATGAGACCGGCGGATGAGAATTTCTTCGACTTCATTCCGGTGTCTGACAAGGTGAACAAAGTCGCCAATACCGGACCGGATCTGATAGAGCCGGTTACGGAAGCGGCTCCTCTGAAACCTGTGCCGATCAGGAAGTCCGACACGCAGCTCTCCCTGTTTTGAGGGGCGTGCGATTTAGCGTCCGGCGCTGCGCATCAATCCTTGCGCAATCATCGTGTCGGAGTAAACGAGGTTTCGGCCATTGGCCTTGGCCATATAAAGAAGCTGGTCTGCGGCGGTGAGCTGGTTATCGATGGGCTCTCCCTTTTCGATTTCCACAACACCGACGGAAATGGTGAGCGCCATGTCGCTGCCGCTGAGATCGTGACCAGCGGCTTCCACGGCAAGACGCAGGCGCTCGCAGAATTCGTATGCCTGCTCTCCGTTCAGCCCTTTCAAGAGGAGAGCGAATTCCTCGCCGCCCAGCCGCGCCGCAATGTGGCCGTCAGGGCCACAGGTTTCGGAAAGAAGTCGTGCAAGTCTCTTCAGCGCTTTGTCGCCAGCGTCATGCCCAAGCGTATCGTTGATCTTCTTGAAATGGTCGATATCCATGATGGCGATGGAGCCTTGCAGCGGCGCTGCATCGGGCGCATTCATCGTGCGAAGTAGCGCGTTTGCATGGTCAAAGAAGGAGCGACGGTTTGGCAGGCCGGTCAGATGATCCCGCTCGGCAAGCTCGCGCAGACGCATCAGCTGCTTCAGCGTCTCGATATTGTTATCGATGCGGCACTGCAATTCTTCCGGAACGAAGGGGCGGTAGATGAAGTCCGATGCACCCGCTTTCAGGAAGTGGGCGGAGAGCATCCGGTCGGTAGAAGACGATACGCCGATGATGCGCAGGTCTTCCGAGCTGCGCTTGAGGCGAATGCGCCGCGTCAACTCATAGCCATCCATATCCGGCATGAAGTAATCGGTAATAACGAGCTGGATGGATGGGTCCAGCGCCAGCGTTTCCAGCGCCTGCGCGCCGGAATAGGCTTCGCGCACGCTGAAATTCTGCCGCGTCAGGATTTCCACGTGGCTGGAGCGCGCAGCGCGGGCATCGTCCACCACCAGAATGGAAAACTGCCGGTTGGCCAGAATTCGCTCGATCGTTTTCACCACCGTATCGACAGTGCGGTGCCCATCCTTGACGATGTAGTCGATGATCTTCTTTTCCGCATAATGCTGCCGCGCCTTCTCATCCACTGTGGCGGTGAAGACGATGGTAGGAACCTTGTGCTTTTCCAGAATGCTGAGAATTTCCCCGTTCGGCGCATCGGGAAGATTGAGGCCGGTCAGCGCCAGCGTAAATTTATGCTGGCCGATCAGGGCCCAGGCTTCGCCAAGACTATCGCAGTGAAACACTTCGGCATCGGTATCGGCAGACAGCCGGTTCTTCAGCAAGATCGATAAAGCGACGGAATCTTCGATGAGAAGAATTTTGTCCTGCATGGTAATCTCAGTTCGTAACGCAACGATACGGCAATTGGCTTTCGATCGAATGCATCCGTTATGGAAAGAAGCGGATCGAGAAAAGAATTGCGAAGTAAAAAATCGAGTTGTTGTTTAGCGATTTTAAAAAGCCGTGAACAGGTGGAACATCTCTTCGATCAAAAGAAGTTCAGGCCTCTCGCGCTTCGGCCAAATGAAAATGGCGCCTTGCGGCGCCACTGTCGGATCATCGAATTTTTATCGGGAAGCCATCAGGCCGTCTTCGGCTGCTTCGGCTTGCGCGCCACCATCATTGCGGCGGCTGCGACGGCTTTGAGGCCGAGGGGTTGGTAATGGCTGTTGAGGTCAGGCTTGGCCGGTGCCTCGATTTTCTTCGTGTCTGTCATTCCACTCTCCAGAGATCGTCTCGAAGCCTTCGATTCGTTGGCTTTCTTGACGTCCTCTCTCGTGGGAAATCGTGACGAATTCGAGGCAAATTCAATCAATTGAAAATTGCAGTCTGCGACATTTTGTGTTCGGTCATCGCCACAAAATAAACCGGATTAAACCAGCCGTTGTCCCGGCTGATTTTGGGGAAGCGTATTAACCCGTCAGATGCCCCGGTCCAGACCATCGCCGTGGTCTTCGTGGTCGTGATCTTCGATGGTCAACGTGCCATAGCGCTTGTGCCAGATGCGCGCGCTAAACGGCAGGAAGGTGAGATAGGCAGCCACCGTTACGACCAGAACTTCCCAGGTAAAACTCATCAGCAATGCCACATAGAGTACGACGATGAGGATGGCGGGCAGTACGAGATCGCGGCGGATGCGGCTTTCGGATTTGCCCGACCAGACGGGCAGGCGGCTGATCAGAAAATAACCGATAAGCACCGTATAGGCTGCCGCGACATAGGCGAAAGGCTTGTCCGGCTCTATCCCGATAAAGCCGAGATAGACCGGCAGAAGCACGAGCATGGCACCCATGGGCGCAGGCACGCCGACGAAGAACTCGTTCTGCCATGGCGCTTTCACTTCCCGCTCGATCATAACATTGAAGCGGGCGAGCCGCAGACCTGCGGCGATGACGTAAATGAGAGCGGCAATCCAGCCGAGTGAGCGGGCCTGATCGAGGACATAGGCATAGAGCACGAGGGCAGGGGCGACGCCGAAATTGACGATATCGGCAAGCGAATCCATCTGCGCGCCGAACTTGGAGGTCGCCTTCATCATGCGGGCCAGACGCCCGTCGATACCATCGAGGAAGGCTGCGAGCAGCACCATGCCGACGGCAAGTTCGAAGCGGCCTTCGAAGGCCAGCCGCACGCCGCTCAGGCCTGCGCAGATGGCAAGCACGGTAACGAGATTGGGAATGACGAGGCGGAAAGGAATTTCCCGAAGCCGTGGGCCTCTTCCGCTGTCATTGCTGATCTCATGCTTGCCATTGGTGCCTGGCTGCGTCGTCGGCTCTGCCATTGTTACGCTCCCTGAAACGTCATCAGCCGCGGCGGCTGATGACGGCACCCTTTGTCGAGCCGAATTCGGCAAGAACGGTTTCACCGGCAATAGCCGTCTGGCCGACGGAAACGCGCGTCTGGAAACCTTCCGGCAGGAAGATATCGAGGCGCGAACCGAAGCGGATGAGACCGAAACGCTCACCGGCATCCACCGGCTCGTTCGGCTTTACCCAGCAAACGATGCGGCGCGCTACCATGCCAGCGATCTGTACGACGCCGACCTTGCCATGCGCGGTCTCGATGACGAGGCCGTTGCGTTCATTGTCTTCGGATGCCTTGTCCACTTCCGCATTGAGGAAGAGGCCGGGGCGATAGGCGACGTTGACGACACGGCCACGCACGGGAGCGCGGTTTACGTGGCAGTTGAACACATTCATGAACACGGAAACGCGGACCATCGGCTCCTTGCCGAGTTCCAGTTCCAGCGGAGGAATGACCGTCTGGATCGCGGAAACCGTGCCGTCGGCGGGGCTGATGATCAGGTCGTCGTCCTGCGGCGTTACGCGTTCCGGGTCACGGAAGAAATAGGCGCACCAGGCCGTCAGAACCATGCCGACCCAGAAGAGAGGTTCGGCTATCCAGCCAAGCACCAGCGATGCCACGAAGAAAGCCGCGACGAAAACGTAGCCTTCCTTATGGATCGGTACGATGGTGTTGCGAATGGTGTCGAACAGGTTCATTGATCTTTCTTCTCCGAAGTTGAACTTTTCAGCCGTATGAGCGGCGCGCTGCATTTAGATGCGCTCGCCACTACGGCGTTGATTTTACTGCATGCCTTACTGCAAAAACACGTCGTGTCCATGCACGCAGGCCCCATATAGTCGTTTCCCGACCATATTCACGCCTTGACGCGACAAAAACACGCTAAGGTGACTACAGGCAAACCGCGTTGCGGGCAATGGCTGCCCATAAGCAACGCGGCTTTATACCCGTCAATGCGCCGGTTCTCCGCGATCCACCACGCCAAGATCGTCCTTTTCGCGCACTTCGCGCAGGCGCTCTTCGGCCTGAATGGCTTCGCGCTGGCGGCTCCACATGGAGGCGTAAAGCCCGCCTGCCATCATCAGCGAGGAATGCGTGCCGCGTTCGGCGATGTTGCCGTCCTTCAACACGATGATTTCATCCGCGCCGATGACGGTGGAGAGACGGTGCGCGATGACCAGCGTGGTGCGGTTCTTCGAGATCGTGTCCAGAGCGCTCTGGATTTCCTGTTCCGTGTGGGTATCCAGCGCCGAAGTCGCTTCATCGAGAATGAGAATGGGCGGTGCCTTCAGGATGGTGCGGGCAATGGCAACGCGCTGCTTTTCGCCGCCGGAAAGCTTCAACCCGCGCTCTCCGACCATCGTCTGGAATCCCTCGGGCAGCTTGCCGATGAAGCCGCTGATCTGCGCGGCATTTGCCGCCGCGTCCACATCCGCATCCTGCGCATCGGGGCGACCGTAGCGAATGTTGTAAGCCAGCGTATCGTTGAACAGAACCGTATCCTGCGGAACCATGCCGATGACGGAGCGCAGGCTTTTCTGGGTGACGGTGCGAATGTCCTGCCCATCGATGGTGATCGCGCCGTCCTGAATATCGTAAAAGCGATAGAGCAGGCGCGAAAGCGTCGATTTGCCCGCACCGGAAGGGCCGACGATGGCGATGGTTTTGCCAGCAGGCACATCGAAGGAGATGCCCTTGAGAATGGGGCGCTCGGGATCATAGGCGAAATGCACATCGCGGAAGCTGACGGCACCGGTGCCGATCTGCAACGCCTTGGCATCCGGCGCATCCACCACTTCGGCTTCCACCTCCAGCAGATCGAACATCTGTTCGATATCCGTCAGGCCCTGTCGGATTTCGCGGTAGACGAAGCCGATGAAATTGAGCGGCACGGAAAGCTGCAGCAGCAACGCGTTGATGAAAACGAAATCACCGATGGTCTGCTCGCCACGCTGAACCGCGAGCGCCGACATGACCATCATGACCGTGGAGCCGAGACCGAAGATGACGCCCTGGCCGAAGTTCAGCCAGCCCAGCGAAGTCCAGATGGCCGTCGCAGATTTTTCGTAACGCGCCATGGAAGCATCGAAGCGCTTTGCCTCCATATCCTCATTGCCGAAATACTTCACCGTCTCAAAATTCAGCAGCGAATCGATGGCCTTGGTGTTGGCATCCGTGTCGCTGTCATTCATCGAACGGCGGATCGAAATACGCCAGTTGCTGGCCTTAACGGTGAACCAGATATAGGCCCACACGGTGACGACGGTGACGAACACGTACCAGAAGCCATAGGCCGTCCAGAAAATGACGGCGGTCAGCAGAAATTCGATGAAGGTTGGGGCGGTGTTGAGAATGGTGAAGCGGACGATGGTCTCGATGCCCTTCGTGCCGCGTTCGATGATGCGCGACAGGCCGCCCGTCTTGCGCTCCAGATGAAAGCGCAGAGAAAGCTGGTGCATATGCACGAAGGTCTTGTAAGCCAGTTGCCGCACTGCGTGCTGGCCGACGCTGGCAAAAAGTGCGTCGCGCAACTGGTTCAGACCCACCTGAACAAGCCGTGTGAAATTGTAGGCGATGACGAGCGCGACGGCGCCCAGCAGGAAGACGGGGACGAGCCCTGCCATGTCCAGCTTGCCGTTCAGCGCATCCGTCGCCCATTTGAAGAAGTAGGGAACGGCAATCAGCACCAGCTTGGCGACGATCAGGAATATAGTCGCCCACACCACCCGCATCTTAAGGTCGGGCCTGCCTTGCGGCCACATATAGGGCCAGAGGTTAATGAGGGTCTGCATCGGATTGCTGGAATCCGCTGAAATCGTCTTCTTCTTGTCGGCCATTCTTCACTCCGGCGTCTGCTGGAGTGCAGACAGCAAGACGGCGGCCTGATGAGCCGCCGTTCTTTAAATTAAATAGTATTCGGACCTTACGAATGCAATGCCGTGAGGCGTTCCATCAGCGTGTCTTCAAGCGGTTGCGGTGAATTTCCTCCGCATTCGGCAAAGCCTTTTCCGGCACGCCGAAAATCTGACCCGGCTCGATCAGGTCCGGATTTTTGATCTGTTCCTGATTGGCGAGATAGATCGTGGTGTAGCGAACGCCCTGGCCGTAAACGCGGCGCGAAATTTGCCACAGCGTATCGCCACGGCGAATGATGACGGTGCTGTCGCTATGCGCAAGCGGTGCCTGTTCAAAGGTTTTTGTGCCGGATGCATCCGCGCTCGGTGCCGGGTTGGCAGACATTGACGGAGCAGGAGCGGGGACAGCAGGTGCTGCCGCGTTCAACTCTGCAAAGCGGGCCGTGAGGCCTTCAATAGCCTTGCCAATGGCTGCGACATCGTTCGGCAATGCATCCACTGTGGCAAGCAGAGCGCGCGCCTTGCCCGCGATCTCCATGACGAATGCCGTAAAGGCAGGGTCGGCGGACGCCGCGGTCCTGAATTCCGAGAGCGAACGAAGCGCAATGGCGGTGGCGGATTTCGCTGCTGCGACCTGATCCAGCGAAGGCGTGTTGCCGTCTTTGTAGAGGCCGGAGAGAATGCCGAAGGCCTTGGTTACTTCGGTGCGAAGCGCCTCGAAAGCAGCCTGATCGGTTACCGCAGAGGGGTTCTGTGCCGCGCCGTTTGCCGGAGCTGCGGGCTGCTGCTGCATGGCAACGGTACCCTGATCGGCTTCCGGGCGAGAGAAGGGAACGCGCACGCGCACGGTTACCTTGCCTGCTGCGTCCAGCGCCTCGGCCGTGATGATGTGGTTGCCCACCGAAAGCTGGATATCGCCTTCGATCACGAAGCTGCCGGATGCTTCGGCTCGTGCATTGCCAACCTGGCTGTCATCGACAAGAGCGCGGACATTCGTGCCTGCCGGTGCCGAACCGGCGATGAAGATTTTCGAACCGTCGAATTCAACGGCGGTCACCCGGATTGATGCCGTTTCAGTCGTATTGGCGGTCGCGGCATTGCCCTGTGCCGGCGCGGCAGGCGTGGTGGCAGCACCGGGAGCCGCTTGCGGCGTCTGTGTGTCTGTCGGGCTGGCCGGGTTTGCCTGCGCCTGCAAGGCAGGTGGCGCGGCTTCCGGCATTGTCAGCACGCGGCTCGCCTTGCCGGGCGTCGTGACCATGGCAAGCAGATCGCCATTCTTCTGGCTTGGCACGGAAACCGTCGCCACTTCCTGAGACTGCGAGACCTTGCCGTCCTTGCCGGTGGCGCGCAGCACGAGTTCATGGTCGCCCGGCGGCAGCGGATTATCGAGAACGGCTGCGAAATCGCCGCTGCCCTCGACCGGCGTCTTGGCAATGACCTGACCCTTGTTCAGAATTTCCAGCTGTGCACCCGGCTGCGCCTTGCCAGCGATGACGGCGGAACCGTCTGGCTCCACGCGAAGCACATCGAAGCTCGGCAATTGGGCCGCACCACCCTGTGTTGCCGGGGCGGGTGCCTGCGCAGGCTGCTGTGGAGCGGGAGTTGCGGGGGCAGGCGCTTCCGGGCGGGGCGCGCCATCATCCGTACCGGCAAACACGCCAGCCAGACGACGAACCTGAGCGGCTGCGGCACTTGCATCCGTCGGCAGACCGCGCAGGAACGCCATTGTGCGCTCCGCCGCCGTGCGTGCCGTGGTGATCAGGCGCGAGGTCGTCTCATCCAGAGATTCAGGAATATCGATATCCTGCAATTCGCGAAGGGAATCTTCCACCTTCTTGCGGGCCGCGGCGAATTCCTCGTTCGTGGGAACCTTGTTGTCGGCGAAGAGGCCGGTCATGTCCTTGATGGACTTGGTGGTGGATTCCGCCAGCCGCCCGACCTTGTCGGCAATATTGGCGGTTTCCTGCGCGGCGTCGGAGAGCAGATCGCCTGCCTTTTCGCCACCCATTTCCACGCTGTTCTTGACGGCATTGCCCGCCTGATTGATGGCATCGCCAATCGGTTTGTCATCGCCGGACATACGCGGCAAAACGAAAAAGACCATGAGCAGCGTCGCAGCAACAAGCACGATCAGCGCCAGCAGTCCGGCCTTTTTGTTTTTCATTATGAGTCTCCGGGTATATTCGTCGCAGTTCTATCGCGGATTGCTAGCGTTTTAGCGCCTGCCATACAAGCGTTCTCGTGGCCGAAGGGCAGGGTTTGTCGCATGATCCCCCAAATTTTCTTGACCTGATCCGCCCTCCCGTAGTTCGGTGCAGGTCATGACGAACAAAAATCACTCGATTCGATCCATCTGCGTCTATTGCGGCTCTCAGCCGGGGCGTGATCCTGCCTATATGGAAGCCGGGCGAGCCCTTGGCAAAGCCATTGCTGAAAACGGCATTCGCCTGGTTTACGGCGGCGGCACCAAAGGCATCATGGGCGCCGTTGCAAGCGGCGTCTTGTCCAATGGCGGCGAAGTCACGGGCATCATACCCGAATTTCTCGTGGATATGGAAGCGACCCGCCATTCTCTCGGCCAATTGAACGAACTTGTGATCACCAAGGACATGCATGAGCGCAAGCACATGATGTTCGAGCGGTCTGACGCTTTCGTGACGCTTCCCGGCGGCATCGGCACGCTGGAAGAGATCGTTGAGATCATGACCTGGGCGCAGCTTGGCCGCCATGCAAAGCCAATGGTTTTCGCCAATATCAACGGCTTCTGGGACCCGATGCTGGAACTGATCCGCCACATGCGCGATCAGGGTTTCATCCACCGGGCGCATCTCCTCAACCCGCTGGTCATTTCCGAAATTAGCGAGATCGTGCCTGCGATCATCGAGCGCGCCATCGCGCAGGAAAACCCGGAAGGCGATCCTTCCGTCATCGCACAGCTTTAAACAAATACGCTGCCGGTCACCCGGCAGCTCTGCTCCGCATCAGGCTCGGCAGCGTATAGATCACCAGCGCCGACCAGATCATCACGAATGCGACCAGCCTCACCGTATCGAACGGCTCCTTGAAGATGAAGACGGCGATGGCGAAGATCATCGACGGGGCGATATATTGCATGATGCCGATGGTGGAAAGCTTCAGCAGCTTTGCCCCGTTGCCGTAGAAGATCAGCGGTACGGCAGTCACAAGACCGCTTGCCGCCAGCAACCAGGTATCGACCGCGGTCCCGGCCATGAAATGCCCCTGTCCCGTGGCCGTCAGATAGATGATGAAGGCGATTGCAGGCGGTGTCAGCAGCAGCACTTCCAATAGAAAACCCTGCGTCGGCCCGATGGGCAGCGTCTTGCGGAAGAATGCGTAGAAGCCCCAGGAAACGGTGAGCGCAATGGCCACCCATGGCAGGCCCCCGGCATTCCATGTCAGCAGTGCAACGGCCATCGCCACCAGCGAAATCGCCGCCATCTGCATGCGGCTGAGCTTCTCTTTCAGCAGAATGGCGCCGAGAAGAATGCTGAAAAGCGGATTGATGAAATAGCCCAGCGCGGCATCCAGCGCATGGCCGGAGCCGATGGCCCAGATATAAATGCCCCAGTTGATGCTGATGAGAGACGCAGTGAGGCAGGCCATGGCCAGCATACGCGGCGTCGTCAACGCCTGCCGGATTTCAGCGGTACGCCCCAGAACCATCAAAACCATGGCGGCGATTGGCACAGACCAGACGACGCGGTGGACAATCACTTCAAACGGCGAAATATGGGCCACGGCCTTCATGTAGAACGGCAAAAATCCCCACAATATATAGGCCGTCAGCGCATAGACGAAACCACGGGCGCTATCGCCCGACTGAGGAGCCTGGAGGGTGGAATTCATTGCCATTGGAAACTGCCAATTCGATTGGGATCGTTCCGCACTATGCTTGTTTACCGTTATATACCAATTCATTTCCGTGAAGAATGTGGTGAGAAAAGCTTCATCATGGGATGAGGTGGGTGAATCGGAATGTGAGCGGTGGAGGGTAAGGCGTTGAAATGATTGGAGTGGTCGGATGTGTATGAGGGGCGAGAGGACAGCGGAGTTCTCATCCACGTCTTCCCCGGCTTAACTCATTGCTGTCCGGTTGAAATATGCGCATATAAGGCAAGGCATCGAATGCGTTCCAGTTCCAGCCTTGAAATCCGGTTGGGACACGTTTTGACGACGTTCGCTGCGGGGTGGCGAAGGTGCAACCCCACCACCGTCATCCCGGACTTGATCCGGGATCCAGCCAGGCCAAGCCCTTGGTCTGAAAGACTTTTTTGACGCGCAGACGCGCGTCTGCTGGACCCCGCATCAAGTGCGGGGTGACGGGTGGGGGAGCTGTTCTCGCTCCTAACTGTGCTCTCAGTTTAAACCGGACAGCAGTGGACTTGACCCATCTCAAGAACCGCTGCTTTGGCAGATGCCCGGGACAAGCCCGAGCATGACGTGAGTGGGGCGAGACGCGCGCTGCCGTCACTTCCCCGCAAACCGGTCCGTCGCGCGGATCAGCTGGTCCAGAATTCCCGGCTCGCTCAACGCATGTCCTGCCGCTTCGATAATGTGCAGGTCAGCCTTCGGCCAAGCCTTTGCCAAATCCCACGCCGTCTTTAGCGGGCAGGGCATGTCATAGCGGCCATGCACGATGACGCCGGGAATGTCTTTTAGCTTGTAGGCATCGCGCAGCAACTGGCCTTCTTCAAGCCAGCCGGCATTGACGAAGAAATGCGTTTCGATACGCGCAAAGGCAATGGCGTATTGGTCCTCGCCGAATTCATCCACACGCGCAGGGTCGGTCACCAGCGAAATCGTGGCGCCTTCCCACTGGCTCCACGCTTTGGCGCATTCCAGCTTTTTCGCCTCGTCGCTGCCGGTGAGATAGCGATTATAGGCCACCATCATTTCGTGATGTTCCGCGTCGGGGATAGGCGCGAGAAAGGTTTCCCAGCGTTCGGGATACATCTCGGAAACGCCGAATTGGTAGTACCAGTCAAGCTCGCGTTTCGTCAGAAGGTAGATGCCCCGCACCACCAACTCGCTGACACGCTCGGGATGGGTCTGCGCATAGGCAAGCGCCAGCGTCGAACCCCAGGAACCGCCGAAGACCTGCCACTTGTCGAAGCCGAATTTCTCGCGCAGCCTTTCCATATCCGCAACCAGATGCCACGTCGTGTTGGCCTCCAGATGCGCATGCGGCGTGGAGCGCCCGCAACCGCGCTGATCGAACAGCACAACATCATAAAGTGCAGGATCGAAGACGCGGCGATGGGTAGGGGTGACGCCACCACCCGGGCCGCCATGCAGAAACACAGCAGGCTTGCCGCCCTTGGTACCCACCCGTTCCCAATAGATCATATGGCCATCGCCCACATCCAGAAAGCCAGTCTCGTAGGGCTCGATTTCGGGATAGAAGCTGCGCAATTCAGTCATGTCATCTTTCCTGTGGTGGCCAATGCAGGGTGTCGTGGTCGGGATGCTGGTTGTTCTTCACCGGCGTCGCGTCGCTCTCAGGCTGTTCAGCCTCAACCGGTAGAGCATCCAGCAGCGAAAACCAGTTCATTTTCTGCGCCAGATTGGACTGTGCTTCCGGCACGATCTGCTGGGGCTCATCGAGCGAACCCAGCGTGATATTGATGAAATCCATGCCGGGAATATCATAAAAAAGCGGCGTTCCGCATGTGCCGCAAAAGCCGCGCCGCACATGTTCCGAGGATTGAAACCAGCTCGGCTCGCCACGCGTCAGCGTGAAAGCATCGCGACCGCTGGCGCCCAGCGGCATGAAGTAATTGCCGGACGCCTTCTGGCACATGCGGCAATGGCAGAGATGCGGATAGCGGATGCCACCATCGATGCGATAGCGTAACGCCCCGCATTGGCACCCGCCGGAGAGAAACTTCGCCGTCAATTGATATTGTCCTCCGGCGGCCAGGTTTCCGTGTCGTGGTCTGGGTGCTGGTAGGAAACAATGGTGCTTTCATCCACGCTTTGCTGCGTTTCGCGCTTATCGAACAGCGCCTTTATCCACGGCATCTGCATATGCGCGTTCACCTGAACCTGCGGCTCGATCTGTTCCGGGTGGTCGAAAGCACCGATGGCAATTTCGACGCCGCCGGGATAATGATAGGTCAGCGGCGTGCCGCATTTGTTACAAAAGCCGCGATGGATTTTTGCCGAAGAGCGGAAGAGGGTGGGCTGTCCGCGCGTCCATGTCAGATGCGCCTGATCCGCCCCGACAAGCGCGCCAAAGAAATTGCCGAAATGCTTCTGGCACATGCGACAATGGCAGATGGACGGGCGACCGAGCTTGTCCGCATGAAACCGCACCGCGCCGCACTGGCATCCGCCCGAATATTCCGTCTCGCTCACCGGCTTTTCTCCTCTGACCATTCGGACGTATCGTGGTCCGGATGCTGATAGGAAACAAGGTCTGCAATGAAACTTGCCGAGGTTACATCGGCTTCGGTCTCTTCCCCCGGCAGCAAATGCAGCCTGTCAACAAAACCGATCTTGTTCTCCGTGCCCCACTGGATGACGGGCGGCAGGGCAGACGGATCATCAAACGCACCAGCAGCCACCGCAATACCATCCGGTGCCTCATAGGTCAGCGGCGTGCCGCAGTCGGAGCAGAAACCGCGTTTGACATGATTGGAAGACTGAAACCGCTTCGGCTCCCCACGCGTCCATTTGAAATCGGCTCCCCGCACCGAAACCAACGGCGCATAATAAGCCCCAAACGCTTTCTGACACATGCGACAATGGCAGATGGAACTATTCTTCAACACGCCCTCTACCCGAAACCGTATCGCCCCGCACTGGCATCCACCGGTATAGATCGTCATAGCTGTTCCTCCCGTATCGATCCGACAATGTGAAGACAGACATTGTCTATATCTTTGAGAATGGCTTCGTTCCAGAAACGGATGACGGTCCAGCCATGCTGCTGAAGCTTTCGGCTTCTATGCTGGTCGTATTCGGCAGCTAAATTGGTCGCGTGCTGAGAACCGTCGAGTTCGATAATGAGTTTGTGCTCGGGGCAGGCGAAATCGACGATATAGCCCAGGATTGGCAATTGTCTCCTGAAACCCAATCCCTCCAGCCGATGGGCTCGCAGAGCGTTCCAGAGTTTCAACTCTGCGTCCGTCAGGTTTTTGCGCATGCGCCGGGCATGGACGCGATGTTTCGGCTTTACGTGGTGATGAGACATCGGGAACTCGTTACTCTGGTTGTAACGAGAGGTTGGTACAGCGTGGATCGAAGAGCAATAGCCGAAGGTGCTCTTTCCACTTTAGGCTGGTGGCTGTGGCACCCCCCTCTGTCCTGCCGGACATCTCCCCCTCAAGGGGGGAGATCGGCAAGTGGCACCGTTTCGCCCATCGTAGAGGGCTTAACAAGGAATAAGGAGAGTGCGTCGTTCCGATCTCCCCCCTTGAGGGACCGTTGCGTAACTTCCGACATAAGCTGATTGCCAAACGACAAATCACCTTGGCCACCGCCCTTCCTATCGAGGGGCGGTTCTAGGTTCGTGTAGGCTGGTTGATGGGTGATATGGCTGAACTGCGGACACAGTTCTCCCCTCGGCTCACGCGCTCAGCGTCACCCAGCGGCGCATGTTGAACGCCATGGCCGCAAGCAGAACCTGGGCGGATGCCTTGGCAAGACCGATGTAGCGAATGTGGCTCAGCCCCATGCGGCGCTTGAGCGTGGCAAAGGTCGTCTCGACCGCAGCGCGTCGTCTGGCCACGGCACGGTTGAAACGGCGGGCTGCGGCTTTGAGAACAGGGTGATGCTTGTTGGGGCGCTTCATCAGACCGCAGAAAATCCCGCGCTCCTTCAGCATCGCGGCCCGTTGATGTGTGTGATAGGCGCTGTCGCCCAGAACCCGCGTCTCGTCGCCCACGATCAGCAGATCGGCAGGCACGGTATCGTTGATATTGGCCGGCGTGGTGATCACCCGCCGGATCAGGCCCGAACCTTCATCCACGCCCACATGGGCCTTGTAACCATAGCTCGAACCCTGCCGACCCTTGCGCCGGGTAAACGCCGCATCCGGATCGCGTGCGCTCGTCTGCACCTTGTCTTCTTTGTCTTCAGTGCCTTCGGCACCGTTGTTCGTATCTTGAGCACGCGGCGGGCGAGCAGCTTGCGTCTCGATGACAGTCGCATCCAGCATCGTGCCGCGCCGCAGGATCAGGCCTGCGGCATCGAGCTGCCTGTCAAGCTCGCCAAACAGCTTCTCCAGAAGTTTCCGTTCCACCAGCCGGTTGCGAAAGCGGCACAGTGTCGTGTGATCGGGAACAGCCTCATCGAGGCCAATGCCACAAAAGCGGCGAAAGGAAAGGCGGTCATAGATCGCCTCCTCCAGTTCCGCATCGGACAGGCCGTAAAGCTGCTGCAGCATCAAAGCCTTGAACATCGTCAGAACAGGATAGGCAGGCCGACCGCCAGTCTCCCCATCAGGTTCAAGCGACCGCAGCACCTTCTCGAAGCGATACCACTTCACCACCGACAACAGCTTGCCCAACCGGTCCGGCCCACTGCGCACCGTCACAAGCGCATCCGCAAAGCTGAACTGAGAACCGCTCTTCATCGCCATCCAAACACCCCTTCGATCGCTCACGAACAGAGTGAATCATATCCGTAGGGTTTTGCAACAGGCCCCTTGAGGGGGAGATGTCCGGCAGGACAGAGGGGGGTGAGGCGGCAAATGATGAGCAAAAAATGCCGAGCGTAAGCCAGCGTTACCGCTTCAACTCCCAACTCGTCACACGCTCCCCCGTCTCCTTGTCCTTCCCATCCTTCAACTGAATTCCCTTGGCTGACAGCTCATCGCGAATGCGATCAGCCTCCGCGAAGTTCTTTGCCGTCAGCATCTCCAGCCGCATGGCCACAAGTGAATCTACCGCAGCGGCAATAGCTTCATCGACTTCGGTTTTCTTCGGTAGAACTCCG
Organism: Agrobacterium larrymoorei; assembly: GCF_005145045.1. Classification (NCBI taxonomy): domain Bacteria; kingdom Pseudomonadati; phylum Pseudomonadota; class Alphaproteobacteria; order Hyphomicrobiales; family Rhizobiaceae; genus Agrobacterium; species Agrobacterium larrymoorei. Next base: position 2,087,895 of record NZ_CP039691.1, on the reverse strand, counting down.
AGCAGCGCTGCACTCGCTGCGAAGGCGGGCAGTTTTTTGGGATCGGCATTCGCCGCCTGCGCCAGTGCGTGAAGCGCCTGCACGGCGGCCACCGTGTTCAGGTCGTCGGCAAGTGCATCGAGAACCGTTTGATCCGCCTCGATTTCTCCCGCCTCCGCTGCTGGCCACTTCGCCAGCAGGCGTTCGGCCTCCTCGAGACGCTTGACCGAAAAATCGATTGGTTCGCGATAATGCGTCATCAGCATGGCTAGCCGCAGCACTTCGCCCGGCCATTTCCGGCCACCGAAGCTTTCGGTGTGCAACAGGTCGTAGATCGTTACGAAGTTGCCGTCGGACTTCGACATCTTGCGGCCTTCGACCTGTACGAAGCCATTATGCATCCAGACATTGGCCATGACCTGCGTGCCATGGGCGCAGCGGGATTGCGCGATTTCGTTTTCATGGTGCGGGAAAATCAGGTCCAGGCCGCCGCCGTGAATGTCGAAAACCTCGCCCAGATGGCGCATGGACATGGCAGAGCATTCGATGTGCCAGCCGGGACGGCCACGACCCCACGGGCTTTCCCAACCCGGCTCGTTATGGCTTGAAAGCTTCCAAAGCACGAAATCGCCGGGGTTCTTCTTGTGTTCATCCACAGCGATGCGTGCGCCAGCCTGCTGCTCATCCAGCGGGCGTTTGGAAAGTTGGCCGTAATCGCTCATGGATTTTGTGTCGAACAGCACTTCGCCATTCGCGACATAGGCGTGGCTGCGCGCGATCAGCTTTTCGATGATTTCGATCATCTGCGGAATATTGTCGGTGGCGCGTGGCTCCATCGTCGGCTCAAGGCAGCCGAGAGCGGCCACGTCGGCATGAAACTGCTGCGCCGTCTTTTCCGTCACGGCGTGAATGGCGTCGTTCAGCGGCAGGTTCGGGTAATCGCGAAGCGCCCGCGCGTTGATCTTGTCATCTACATCCGTGATGTTGCGGGCATAGGTGACGCCGTTTTCGCCGTAAACATGCCGCAGCAGGCGGAAAATCACATCGAACACGATGACCGGGCGGGCATTGCCGATATGGGCATAATCATAAACCGTCGGGCCGCAGACATACATGCGAACATTGTTCGCATCGATAGGCTGAAATTCGGATTTTTCGCGGGTCAGTGTGTTGTAAAACTTCAGGCGCAAGGACATCGGCAATTCCTTTGGGTATCGAGATTTACCCAACCGGAGCGTTTGTCTGCTTTTGACCTTACGGGAGACGAAAACGACCTGGCCGGGCGTGAGACCAGCAAAATTCAACTCAGCAGCAGCGGCAGATCGTCATTTTCATGGCTTGCGTTATGAAGCGATGCTCGATTTTGGTCAAGAGCATCGCCCACATATTCATGCCATCGAACAGATCATTCCGGTGCGCGGTAGCTGATGAATTTCCGGTCACGCACTACATAGACCTTGCCGGTTTCGCTGAGTTCCGGTGATGCCAGCGGAAGAATGGCCTGCGCAACCTCGGATGGGTGGGGCAGGGTGTCCGGGTCTTCGCCGGGCATAGCCTGCGCGCGCATGGCGGTGCGGGTGGCGCCGGGGTTGATGCTGTTGACGCGAAGGGCGGTGGCTTCCGTTTCCGCAGCCCAAGTGCGTGCCAGCGCTTCGACTGCCGCCTTGGAGGTGGAATAAACTCCCCAGAACGGGCGACAGGAATGCGCAGCACCGGAAGACAGGATGAGCGCACGACCGGCATCGGACTTCAACAAAAGTGGCTCGACGGAGCGGATCAGGCGCCATGTTGCGGTGACGTTTATCGTCATTACCTTCTCGAACACCTTGGCCTCGATGTGTCCGACGGGGGAAATGACGCCCAGCACGCCCGCATTCGCTACCAGAATATCCAGCTTGCCCCAGCGCTGATGAATGGAAGCGCCCAGCGCATCGATGGCATTCATATCAGCGAGATCGAAAGGGACCAGCGTCGCTGAACCGCCGACCGCCTTGACGGCATCATCCAGATCCTCAAGCCCACCGACTGTACGCGCGCAGGCAATGACATGCGCCCCGGCTTTCGCCAGTTCCAGCGCCGTGAAATAGCCAATGCCGCGAGATGCGCCGGTAACGAGTGCGATCCGGCCTTTGAGGTCGATGGTCATAGTCCCCCCCTGGAAATGAATGCGTAGAGTCCGCGATTTTCTTACTGTGGGTTGATGCATCGGGCAAGACGTCAGGAGGTCGCATTTCCAACCGCTAACCCAGACCTGATCCACTGTTGTTCGACATTGATCCAGCTTGTTTGCGTGGATTTCTCCGTCATCTGAACGCGAACTCAACAACGAAGTTTGTAATGGAGACTCGTGTTGCCTCACCCACTGCGGTCATCCTCGGGCTTGACCCACTACTGTCCGGTTTAAATTTCAGTCCCACATCAGCACCATCTGGTTTGGGGATTTGGACGGTTGTGTGGGTGGTTTAAGGAGTTGGTCGGATCGCCTTTTGTGCATGAGGTTGAGGCGTACGAGGCGGGTGAAGGTGAGCGGTTGCGTGATGGCGCTCTGGCAGGCCTGCGCCATGCGCAGCACAAGATAGGCGATGAGGGCGACATAGGTCTGGATGCGCACGGCGTTTTCGGATGCTCCGAAGAAATGGCGTATCCTGAGGTTCTGCTTGACCCATTTAAAGAACAGTTCGATCTGCCAGCGCTGTTTGTAAAGCTCGGCAATCTCTTCGGCTGGCGCATCCAGATCGTTGGTGACGAGCCGGATGGTCCTGCCCGTGTCGATCCGCACCGCGATCTCGCGCAACGGTTCGGAAAAGGGATTGCGTCTCGAGCGCGCCATGCGTTGTGCCAACAGCCCGATCCTGTCGCACAGGATGTGATCGCTCTCGCTTGGAGGCTGTTCGGTGGCGGCCTGAAGATGCGTGTTGGTCTTCAGCCGTGTGACGAAGCGGCAGCCTGCCCGGTCCAGCGCTGCCCACCACGCGAAATCATAGTAAGCCAGATCAAAGACATAGGTCATGCCGGGTTCGATCGGCATGGCCTTTGCGGGCACGATGTCGTTGGTTCTCTGGCCTGTCATGGTCATCGCCATGGTGATGTCGCCATTCGGATCGTAGGCGACATGCAGCTTGGCGGCTCTGCGCCCGCTGACCATATCGGCCCAGCCATCGCTCATGGAGGAGAGGGCGACGCGGGTGGCGTCGAGCAGGCGCACCGCATCGCGGATATGGCGACGGGTTCTTCGGCTGGCGGCAGCCGCCATATGGGAGAACAGATCGGCAAAGACGCCCGCAGGCCTTGTGGCATTGGCATCGGCAAGGGTGGAGCGCGCCACGCCGTGGGCACCCAGATGATAAAGCTGGTTGCGGTGGCTCGACAGCCCTGCCTCGATCTCGCGCAGGCTTTGCGCGCCGGAAAGCTGGGCAAACAGAAGCGCCAGCAACTGGTCCTTCATCGAAAACCGCCGAACCCTGTGATCGCCCTTGTACTTATCCACAAGCCCTTCGAAGACCTGCCAGGGAACATGCTTCTGTATTTGATGAAAAACGCTATTCTGGTGGCGCATGACGTTGATCTCCTGTTCGTGTCCAGATCGCCGCGAAACGTCTGAAACCGAGTAGAATCAATGTCATGCGCCTTGTCCAGAAATTTAAACCGGACAGCAGTGGGCTTGACCCAAGTATCCAACCACGTCAACGAAATCAATCGGTTGTATATCCTCGGGTCAAGCCCACTGCTGTCCGGTTTAGATTTTCGGAGTAGCCTTAAGCTATTGATCCCGTTCTATTTTGGATGTTTTTCTGCGATTTTGACGTCGCTATGAGAGAACGATATTTGCCGGGGGGGGGGACGAAGAGCGTCGCAAGGCCCACCTCCGTCATCCTCGGGCTTGTCCCGAGGATCTGCAACCGATTGATTTTGTTGACGTTGGTAGATCCTCGGCGCAAGGCCGAGGATGACGGTTGCGGGCGGATTTACCGTCTCTCCTCAAGCCTCTGGCCTTGCATAAAGTGCTAAGGAATCTAAGCCGGACAGCAGTGGGTCAAGCCCGAGGATGACGGCAGTGGGTGTGAACCCCTTTCATCCGAACGCTATCAACCGTTGCTGGCCAGCATGGAAATCTTGCTGCCCATGGATTCGCCGTTCTTGTCCAGAAGGCGGGTTGGATAGTCGCCGGTGAAGTAGTGATCCGTGAACTGCGGACGCGCCGAGTTGCGGTCTTCTCCGCCGACGGCGCGGTAAAGTCCGTTGATCGACAGGAAAGCCAGCGAATCCGCGCCGATATATTTCGCCATGGCGTCCACATCGGCATACTGGTTGGCCAGAAGCTTGTCGGCGTCCGGCGTGTCGATGCCGTAGAAATCCGGGTGGAAGATCATGGGGCTGGCAACGCGGATGTGCACTTCCTTGGCGCCGGCTTCGCGGATCATCTGTACGATCTTGACCGACGTCGTGCCGCGAACGATGGAATCATCCACCAGAACCACGCGCTTGCCTTCGATCATCGCACGGTTGGCGGAATGCTTCAGCTTCACGCCGAAAGCGCGAATCTGCTGTGTCGGCTCGATGAAGGTACGACCGACATAGTGGTTGCGGATAATGCCGTATTCGAAGGGAATACCGCTTTCCTGCGCAAAACCGAGAGCGGCAGGCGTGCCGCCATCCGGCACCGGCACCACGACGTCTGCTTCGAGCGGCGCTTCCTTGGCGAGGTTCGCGCCCATGTTCTTGCGTGTCGTATAGACGTTGCGACCGCCGACAACGGAATCGGGACGGGCGAAATAGACATATTCGAACAGGCAGAGGCGTTCAGGCTGCGGCTTGGATGGCTTGCGCGCATCGATGCTGATCGAGCCATCCGGCTGGATTTCGCAGATGATGACTTCGCCGTTTTCAACGTCGCGCACGAATTTCGCGCCGATGATATCGAGTGCGCAGGTTTCAGAGCAGAAGATCGGCTTGCCATCCAGCTCGCCCATGACCAGCGGGCGGATGCCCGTGGGGTCGCGCGCGGCGATAAGCTTCGTGCGGGTCATGGCCAGCATCGAATAGCCGCCTTCCATCTGGCGGATCGCATCGATGAAGCGGTCGGCTGTGGAGGAGTGGCGCGAACGGGCGATGAGGTGCAGAACGACTTCCGTATCGGAGGTAGATTGACAGATGGCGCCGGTGGCAATGATCTGGCGGCGAAGTGTTAGGCCGTTGGTGAAGTTGCCGTTATGGGCAATGGCGATGCCACCTTCTTCCAGTTCGGCAAACAGCGGCTGCACGTTGCGCATTGCCACTTCGCCCGTCGTGGAATAGCGCGTGTGGCCGATGGTGATAGAGCCGGGCAGGCGGGCCAGCGTTACCGGGTTTGTATAGTGGTCACCCACCAGACCCATATGGCGTTCCTGATGGAACCGCTTGCCATCGAAGGAGACGATACCGGCTGCTTCCTGGCCTCGATGCTGAAGAGCATGCAGGCCGAGCGCCGTCAGGGCCGCCGCATCCGGGTGACCGAGGATGCCGAACACGCCGCATTCTTCGTGCAGCGTATCGCCATCGATAATGTCATTGAACGTAGAATGCGAAAGCGGCTCATTCATCTGGCTTGCCTTTGCTTACTGCCAAAAACAAAAACCGCCCCGGAGAATTGCTCTGCCGGTTTGGCTTGTCTGCTGCCTCATTGAATATTTAGCACAAATAGCGCGCCTTGCATGTATTGCAAGGCGCGATACTGCGTCAATTATTTGTAGCCGGCTGGTTTGTTGCCGGAGCTTCGTCTGCGGGTGCCTGTTCGGACGCTGCCTCGGGCTGCTTGCCGAGGATGCGCGCACGGATCTGCGGCTCGATATCATCCGGCAGAACGGCTTCCAGCTTGCCCACCAGCCCATCCAGGAACGGCTTGGATTTGGCCTGCGTCACCCATTGCGGCTGCGTCTTCACATCCACCAGCCAGTTCCAGAAAGCAACGGCGACGACGAGAAGGAGCAGGCCGCGGGCCGCGCCGAAGAGAAAGCCGAGCGTGCGATCCAGCGCCCCGATGCGGCTGTCGATGATGAAATCGGCAATGCGCGAGGTGATGAAGGAAATGATGATCAGCGCGACGAGAAACACCAGACCGGCGGAACCGGCAATCGCGATCTTGTCGTCATCCGTGTAGTTGCGCGCATAGGGCAGCAACAGCGGATAGAGATAGTAAGCAGCTGCGACGGAACCGACCCAACTCGCAATGGACAGAATTTCACGCGAGAACCCACGCACCATGGCGAGAACAGCGGAGAACAGTACAACGGCAATAACGATGCCGTCGAAAATCGTAATGGGCATTTACCAACTCCGGGGGTCGCAGCACTCAGATGAGAGCCACTGTGCCAATTTGCGATCCTCATACACTAGCCGGATAAGCAGCGAAAGGATCAATATTCGTCTTCCTCAACCTGTCTGAAACGGTTTCCCGAACCAGCAATGCGCGCCACGAGGTCGGGCAGGCTTTCAATCTCCGTCCAGCGCCCTTTTGCCGCCTTGGGCAATTCCGCAGAAGCAGACGGCAAAAGTGCGGCGGAAAAACCAAGTTTCTCAGCCTCTTTCAACCGTTGCGCCGTATGGGAGACAGGCCGGACCGCGCCCGACAGGCTGATTTCGCCGAAATAGACGCAATCGGCAGGCAGGGCAAGACCGGCAAGCGATGAAACCAGTGCAGAGGCAATCGCCATATCCGCAGCAGGCTCCGAAATGCGGTATCCGCCCGCCACGTTCAAATAAACGTCATGCTGGCCGAGCTTCACGCCGCAATGGGCTTCCAGCACCGCGAGAATCATGGCGAGCCGCGACGAATCCCAGCCGACGACCGCACGTCGCGGCGTGCCGAGCGAAGTCGGGGCAACCAGCGCCTGAACTTCCACCAGAACAGGTCGCGTTCCTTCCATGCCAGCAAAGACGGCGGCACCCGGCGATTTGTCGTTGCGCTCTCCAAGGAAAAGCTCGGATGGATTGGAAACCTCGCGCAAACCGCGATCCGACATTTCGAAAACGCCGATTTCATCGGTCGGCCCGAAGCGGTTCTTGACGGTGCGCAGGATGCGATAATGATGGCCCCGATCGCCCTCGAAATAAAGCACGGCATCGACCATGTGCTCCACCACGCGCGGCCCTGCAATCTGGCCTTCCTTGGTAACATGGCCGACGAGAACCATGGTCGCGCCGGTCTGCTTGGCAAAGCGGATCATGGCCTGCACGCCGGTTCGAACCTGCGTCACGGTTCCGGGCGCAGAATCAGCCGTGTCGCTCCACAGCGTCTGGATGGAATCGATGATCACGAGATCGGGCCGCTTGCCCTCGGAAAGCGTTGCCAGAATGTCCTCGACATTGGTTTCCGCCGCCAGAAGCACATCGGTTTCGGCGGCACCCAGCCGCTGCGCGCGAAGCCGCACCTGCGCAACCGCCTCTTCGCCCGAGACATAGATGACACGCTGGCCCTTACGAGACAATGCGGCAGCCGCCTGCATCAGCAGCGTGGATTTCCCGATACCCGGATCCCCACCGATCAGCACCGCCGAACCACGCACGAAGCCGCCGCCAGTTGCGCGGTCCAGCTCGCTCATGCCGGTCGGAATACGCGGCGCTTCTTCTATTTCGCCGGAAAGCGCGGTGAGGGTAACGGCACGGCCCTTCTTGGGAGCCTTGCCCGGCCCACCGCCGATACCGCCCATCGGGTCTTCTTCGACGATGGTATTCCATTCCCCGCAGCCTTCGCATTTCCCGGCCCAGCGGGTGTGCACCGTGCCGCAGTTCTGGCACACGAATTGAGTCTTGGCTTTGGCCATGAAATGTCAGTCTTCTTCTTGTTTGAAGTCTTCAGGGGAGATGTCCTGATGGCCGTGGAGAACGCGCAAAACATGAAGGACCTCATCATTCACCAAAAAGTAAATGCATCGGTCGCGATAGGGAAATGCACGAAGTCCCTTAACATAATCTCGCGGCACACCAGTCATCCCGGAATGTGCTAACGAAATCATTTTGCTGTTTATGTCTTTCAATAAACGTTTTGCCGCAGTCGGATTGAATTGATTGATATAATTATGATCGACGAGGAGATCGCTCAGCGCTCGATGGGAGACGACCAGCCTTCGACGCTTCATTCTGCTCCTCCGCCATCTCCAAAATATGGGCTGTAAACTCTTCCTCACTTGAAAACTCAACGACACGCCCAGCCTCGACATCTTCCAGGCCTTCCTGGATCAGGCGTTGAAGCTCGACGTACCTGCCTTCTTTGCTGCCCATTAAAGCCAGGCCTGCGTGGATAACGGCATCGGCGTCCTTGTAGGCACCGAACTTCACCTGTTCATCGATGAACTTCTGATCCTGCTCGCTGAGATGGATTTCGGTCATTTCGATCTCCTTTTGTTCTCGTATAGCACAGGTTGTCCGGGCTTTCCAAGAGGCATTCAATCGTCAATCGTCACTCGTCACCAATCAGATATTGACGTTCATAGCGCAATCCAAGGCCGGTCAGCATCTCGTAGCCGATTGTGCCTGCGGCGCGCGCCACTTCGTCTACCGTGACGTTGGGCCCAAAGAGTTCGATATAATCACCCGCGCGGATCGCGTTTTCCGGTACGTCGGTCACGTCGAATATGGTGAGATCCATGGTCACGCGGCCTGCCACGGGCACCCTGTAGCCATTGATGAAGCCTTCCGCGCCACCTCGGCCCATCTCGCGCAACGGAATGCCGGAGCCGGAGAGGGAGCGGTGGTAGCCATCGGCATAGCCAACGGCTGCGATGGCAAGACGGCTGGCGCGTTTCAGCTGATAAGTACCGCCATAGCTCACCGTCTGGCCTTCGCCTGCCTCGCGAATCTGGATGATCCGCGCCTCTGCCTTGGCAACGGGCCGCATTGGATTGTTCATCTCGTTGACGGCTTCGCCGCCGTAGAGCGCAATCCCCGGGCGCGTCAGATCGAAGTGATAGTCGGAACCGAGAAAGATTCCAGCAGAGGCTGAGAGGCTTGATTCGATACCTTCGAAAGCGGCGCTAACCCTGCGGAATGATTCAAGCTGCGCCTTGTTCATAGGTGAGGAGGGCGTATCGGCGCTGGCGAGGTGGGACATGACCAGCACAGGATCTAAGCTTGCCGGGCGCGTCGGGTCATCGGCGAGATATAGCGCGTCTTCCAGCGGCAGGCCGAGCCGGTTGAAGCCCGTATCGACATGCAGGGCGAATGGATGATCGCCGCGATCCGCCAATGCGCTTGTCCAGAAGGAAAGCTGCTCCTCCGAGGCAATGACCGGCACGAGATCATTCGCGAAGACATCGCGCTCCTGCCCCGGCCAGATGCCGGAGAGAACGAAAATCCGGGCTTCCGGCGCGTGCGGACGAAGCGTCGCACCTTCCGAAACCGTCGCGACGAAGAAATCCCGGGCACCCGCATGATAAAGCGTGGAGCCGCAATCCTCGATGCCCATGCCATAGGCGTCGGCCTTCACCACGGCAGCGGTCCGCGCCTTGCCGGAACGGCGCTGCATATCCCGCCAGTTATCCGCAAGCGCCCCAAGATCGACCGTCAGCCGAAGCGGCGCGGTATCGAATGCATCTGCATCCATCTCGGAAAAGCTGTCGTCGAACTCGTCTGTCATTTCTGTCAACCTCTTTAGCTTGAAGGTGGTCTATCACTTTTGTTCAAGAGCGTAATGACGGATCAGGCTAAACTTGGTCTGTGCACAATGTTTCGGTGGGACTGGTCCGTTTGCACGAATTGCGCGACGTCTGGTTGTGTCGCGGTACAAAGACCTATATTGCCGTAATGACGACTTTTTTAGCTTTACGAAAGCGGGAGCCCCCTTTTGTTCAAAGACTACAAAATCGCCTTCAAGCCACTGGCTCAGATTTATCGGGACGATTTAGGGACTGCCTGGCGCTCGATTGCGCTCTTGACGGGTGTAATTTTCACCGGCGCACTGCTCTCTGTCTCCGGTCCCTATGTGTTTTCCCGGATTATCGATGATGTGCCGAAAGAACCAGGGCGGTGGATCGCAGCTTTCTCCCTGTATGCCATCCTCGCGGCGCTTTCGACCGGCATCCAACGTAGCACGCAATATCTCGCCGTTATCCATTCGGAGCGATTGGAATATGTTGCGACGACCCGCTTCTTCGAGCGGATCACGCGCAAGAAGCCCTCCTTTTTTACTGATCACAATCCAGCGGAAATCCAGCAGGCGCAAACGCAGGGTGCGTCTGCGGCATCGATTCTGATGCAGATTGTGCTGATCTATTTCGTCCCGGGCTTCGCCACTTTCCTGTTCAGCACCATAATGTTGGGTGCGGCCATCAGCCCTGAGATCATTCTGATAGTCCTCTGCTACGGTGTCGCTTTCATAGGCCTTACGCTGGCGTCCAACCGTTTCACCAATCGTTACCTTGAAAAGGCAATCGATGCCGGGCAGCAGAATGCCGGTTTCGTCGGCAATGCCATCAGCATGATAGAGCCTCTCCGCCACACCCGAAGCACCGCTTGGATGCAGCAGCGCTTTGCGGATAGTGCCGGTTCGATTTACGAGAACTGGCGACTGTATTCTCTGCGACGCATCGGTTTCGTCGCGACGATCTCTTTGGCGCTCGGGGCGCAACTTCTCATTAGCTTCTATCTGTTGTTTCCACGCTATGATCAGGGAACGCTATCAGTCGGCGATATCGTTCTCTTCAATACGCTTCTTCTGCAACTGAACATTCCATTCGAGATGATCGGGCAGTCGATCGGTGAAGCCATGCGTTCGCTGGCCCGTTTCATGCCTTGCGCGCGAATGTGGGGCGCCCCGGAGGAATTGGATGAAGCAGTAACCGACCTGCCGGTTGCCCGTCCAGAAAGGGTAGAGCTTCAGAATGTCGGGTATCGTTACGAGAATGGACGCGGTGTGGAGGGTGTGTCTTTTACCGCCACCCCGGGCCGCCTGACCTTTATTACGGGTGAAACAGGCTCCGGCAAATCGACGCTTTTCAAGCTTCTGCAGAAAAACATGGCCCCGGAAAAGGGGTCCATTCTGATCGATGGTGTCGACCTGAAGGATATCGGTAAAGACCAATGGTTTTCTGTCGTCGGCATCGTGCCTCAGGAAATTCAGCTTCTGAACGATAGTCTGCGCACCAATATCGTGCTTGGAAGACCCCATGATGAGCAGAGGCTGCGTAAGACGGCGGAGCAGGCGGCAATCTTAAAACGGATCGAAGGCATGACGGATGGTTTCGATACAATTGTCGGAGAGCGAGGTCTGAAACTATCCGGTGGCGAGCGCCAGCGTATAGCGATAGCACGGGCACTCTATGGCGCCCCCTCTATACTTCTGCTGGACGAAGCAAGCTCCGCACTGGATGAAGAGACGGAGCGCGAGATCATGGATCAGTTGCGCAAGGTCGATGCCGATTTGACGATCATTGCCATCACGCACCGGCAAAGTTCGATACAACTGGAAGATCAGGTCGTTACCTTGAAAGCGGGTGAGGGAAGCGATTCAGTTTCTGAACTCCCGCCACTATCCCCTTGAAAAGACTCTGCCCCGTGCTTGGTAAAACACGGGGCAGAGCGGATGATCAGTGTTCTTCGTATTGCGTAAATGAAGGGTCGGCCAGGTCTGCGAAGCGGGTGAATTCGGACTGGAAGGCCAGCTTTACGGTGCCCGTCGGTCCGTGGCGCTGCTTGGCGATGATGACGTCTGCGGTGCCTTTGACCTTGTCGAAATGCTGTTCCCACTCGGCGTATTTCGGATCTGCCGGGTCGCGTGGCTCCATGTTCTTGACGTAATATTCCTCACGGAACACGAAAAGCACCACGTCCGCGTCCTGCTCGATGGAGCCCGATTCACGAAGGTCGGAGAGCTGGGGGCGCTTGTCTTCGCGGCTTTCCACCTGACGGGAGAGCTGTGAAAGCGCGATGATGGGAACGTTGAGTTCCTTGCCCAAGGCTTTAAGGCCGGTGGTGATCTGGGTGATTTCCTGCACGCGGTTTTCGCCGCTCTTGCCGGAGCCGGTCATCAGCTGAATATAGTCCACCACAAGGCAATCGAGGCCGCGCTGGCGCTTGAGGCGGCGGGCGCGGGCGGAAAGCTGGGCGATGGAAATACCACCGGTCTGGTCGATATAAAGCGGCACCTTCTGCATCATCTGCGAGCAGGCGACGAGCTTTTCGAAGTCGGACTCGGTGATTTCACCACGGCGGATTTTCGAGGATGACACTTCCGTCTGCTCGGAAATGATACGCGTTGCCAGCTGTTCGGACGACATTTCGAGCGAGTAGAAGCCGACGACGCCGCCATTCTTTGCCTTGAAAGAGCCATCCGGCTGCACTTCCTGCTCGTAAGCAGCGGCGATATTATAGGCGATGTTGGTGGCAAGGGAGGTCTTGCCCATGCCCGGACGTCCGGCAAGCACGATCAAGTCGGAGCGCTGCAAGCCGCCCATGCGGCCATCCAGCGAGTGGATGCCGGTGGAAATACCGGAAAGGTTTCCGTCACGCTCAAAGGCAGCGCCCGCCATGTCGATGGCAAGGGCAACCGCATCGTTGAAGGACTGGAAGCCGCCATCGTAACGGCCCGTTTCGGCAAGTTCGAACAGGCGGCGTTCGGTATCTTCGATCTGCGCCTGCGGCGGCATGTCGAGCGGCGCGTCATAGGCGATGTTGACGACGTCCTCACCGATCTGGATCAGCGCGCGGCGAAGCGCCAGATCGTAAATGGCGCGGCCATAATCCTCGGCATTGATGATGGATACGGCTTCGGCGGCCAGACGCGCGAGATATTGCGCGACAGTCAGGTCGCCAACCTTCTCATCCGCCGGAAGGAAGGTCTTGATCGTCACCGGGTTGGCGGTCTTGCCCATGCGAATGATATCGCCCGCAACCTCGAAAATCTTGCGATGCAGCGGCTCATAGAGATGAACCGGCTTCAGAAAGTCGGAAACGCGGTAATAGGCGTCATTGTTGACGAGGATGGCACCCAGCAGCGCCTGCTCGGCCTCGATATTGTTCGGTGCCTCGCGGTAAAGCGGCTCGGCAGCCGGGGCGGGGGTGATCTTTCTCACGGCGTCGTTCATGGTTTGCGTGATCTCCCTTCAAGCCTTCTTATGTTCTGCAAGCCTGCCGGTTTGAAGCGTCCGGGCGCCGCCGTCAATGACATTGCAGCAACAGTGGCAAACGGCCTTACCTAAAGAGAGGCAAGCTGCATCACATACGGGGTTGTCCCCACTAATCCACAGGCTGATTCGGCTGAGCGTATGGCGCGTTTCGCGAATCACTCCGTCGGTGGCATGATTTTACGGCATAGCTGCCAATCGGCGAAACCATCTTGAATTTCATCGAAAACGAAAATAGATAGGCAGGAAATAGATAGCACACTAATTATAAGGCGTAATTACATTGTCCAGGGCGACGGAGAAAGAACAGCTCTTTGACGAGATGGCTGCCTTCAACCGCAAGCTCCGCTCGTTTTTCGATGCGCGGGTGGCGGAGAAGGGGCTGACGCTGGCGCGTGCGCGCACATTGTTCGCGCTTTCGCGCCGCGGTTCGTTGACGCAGAAGGAGCTTGCCGAAGAGCTGGAAATAGAAACGCCGACGCTGGTGCGGTTGCTGGATGCCATGGAGAAACAAAACCTCATCGAACGGCGTTCTGACGAAACGGACCGGCGGGCGAAGCGGATTCATATGACGCCAGCCGGGCTCAACACATTCGAGGACGTGGATGCGCAGGCCAAGGCCATGCGGGCGGAGATCGCGGTGGATATTTCGACAGACGAAATCCGCGCTGCCCTGAAGGTCGTTCGGCGTTTGACCGGCAATCTGCAAAACCTCTCCGGGGAAAAGGTGCAGCCGTGAGCAACGCCATATCAATCACGCCCGAAGCGCCTCAGGACAAGGCTTCCGATGCCGATGCCGTGGTAACACCGGCAGGGCAGGAGGCTCCCGCTACGCCGCCGCAGCCTGCGGAAAAGTCCTTCATCGAAAAGCTGATCTACTGCGCTGCCGGTCTTGCCTTCTTCATTACGCAGGGCATGGGCATGAACATCGTCATGGCCAATATTTACCAGTTGCAGGGTGAATTCTCCGGCACGGTGGCGGAAGTTGCGTGGCTTTCGGCGGCCTATATGGCGCCTTATGCCACCTTCTCCATCGCGCTGTTCAAGGTGCGCCAGCAATATGGCCTGCGGCCTTTTGCGGAAATCAGCATCATCGCTTTCGTATTTGCATCCTGTCTCAACCTTTTCGTGACGGACCTGCATTCCGCCATCGTCGTGCGCTTCGTCAGCGGCATGGCGGCGGCGCCGCTTTCATCGCTTGGCTTCCTTTATATTCTTGAAGCCTTTCCGGTGCAGCGCAAGCTGACGCTGGGCTTGAGCATAGCGCTCACCGGCACGTTGCTGTCATCGCCGCTGGCGCGCATCCTCTCGCCAACGCTTTTGCAGATCGATGGCTGGCAGGCGCTTTACAGCATGGAAGTGGGCATGGCGCTTGCTGTGCTACCGATCATCTATCTGCTGCCGCTAACCCCGCCACCGCGCGTCAAGGTCATCGAGCGTATCGATATATTGAGCTATCTGCTGTTTGCTTGTGGGCTTGGCTGCATGGCGGTGTTCCTCACGCTTGGCCGGTTTTACTGGTGGTTCGAAACCTGGTGGCTCGGCGTGCTGCTGGCAGCTTCCATCGCGTTTCTGACTGCGATGACCATGATAGAGCTGCCGCGCAAGAATCCGATGCTGGACCTGCGCTGGATATTCTCCCGCACTAATTTGCATATGATCGCAATTCTGTTGATCTACCGCGCGGTTTCATCGGAACAATCCTCCACCGCCGTCAGCCTGTACCAGCAGCTTGGCATTCTCAACGACCAGACGATGCAGCTTTACGCGCTCATCATTCTGGCCACGGTGCTGGGCGGTGCCGCCTGTGCGCTGCTGATGCTGACGAAATATGTCGAGACCGCGCATGTCATCGCCTTGTCTACGATTGCACTCGGTGCTTTCATGGATAGCACTTCGACTAACCTGACGAGGCCGGAACAGATGTATCTGAGCCAGGCAATGATCGCTTTCGGCGCGGCCATGTTTCTTCCGCCCGTCATGTCCAAGGGCTTCGGTGCGGCTTTGGCAAAAGGCCCGCCTTACCTCGTCAACTTCATCACTATCTTCCTGTTCACGCAGATAACAGGGTCCATGCTGACCACGGGCCTGCTCGGCTCCTTCGTGACGCTACGGGAAAAATTTCACTCCAATATTCTCGTGGAAAGCATCCTTCTGCAAAATCCTCAGGTGGCCCAGCGTGTCAGCCAGCTTTCGGCAGCCTATAGCCACGTCATCAATGACCCGGCATTGCTGAAGGCGGAAGGCTTGAGCCTGCTTGGCCAGCAGGTAACGCGTGAGGCCTATATTCTGGCCTATAACGATACCTTCCTGCTGATCTCCTTCTGCGCCGCTGCAGCGCTTGCCATGCTGCTTCTTCATCTTGCGTGGTTGCGCATCAAACCGCTCTTCATCAGCGGGCAAGATGCCACCGCTGCCCCACAATCCTGATCGTTTAGAGTCCCACAAATGCTAAAGAAGATCTTCACGCCTCTCACTCTCATCGTTCTTCTCGGCGGCATCGCCGGTGTCGCGCTCGTGCTTTACGCATGGCGCCTGCCGCCTTTCTCCAGCGCCGTGGAGATGACCGACAACGCCTATGTGCGCGGTTACGTCACCACCATGAGCCCGCAGGTCAGCGGTTACGTGGTGGATGTGCCGGCCAAGGATTATCAGGAGGTCAAGCAGGGCGACCTTCTGGCCAAGATCGATGACCGTATTTTCCGTCAGAAGCTGGCGCAGGCCGAAGCGACGCTTGCCAGCCAGACCGCGGCCTTCGATAATTCCCGCCAGCAGGAAATTGCTGCAAACGCCAATATCCGCTCCAGCGAAGCTGCAGTGGATAGTGCGGAAGCCTCGCTGAAACAGGCCCAGCTTGCCGCAGACCGTCAGGATAATCTGATCCGCAGCGGCGTCGGCACCTCCAGCCTTCAGGAAGAAGCGCAGGCCAATCTGGATAAATCCCGCGCCGGTCTCTCGCAGGCAAAAGCCGCACAGGAAGTGGCGCGTCAGGACTTGCAGACGATCATCGTCAATCGCGGCTCCCTTCAGGCGGCGGTTTCCAACGCGCAGGCCTCGGTGGAACTCGCCAAGATCGACCTTCAGAACACCGAAATCCACGCACCGCGAGATGGCAAGCTCGGCGAGGTCGGCGTCCGTATCGGCCAGTACGTCACCGCCGGAACCCAGTTGATGGCCGTGGTGCCCCACGATATCTGGGTCGTCGCCAACTTCAAGGAAACGCAGCTTGCAGGCATGGAAGCGGGTCAGCCGGTGTCCATCTCCGTCGACGCGCTGCATCACCGCAAACTGACCGGCAAGGTGGAGCGGTTCTCCCCCGCCGCAGGCTCCGAATTCGCCGTCATCAAGCCGGATAATGCGACTGGCAATTTCGTGAAGATTGCCCAGCGCATCGGCGTGCGCGTGTCCATCGATCCGGACCAGCCCGCGGCGACAGAGCTTTCTCCCGGCATGTCCGTGGTGGTGCGGGTGGATAAGAGCAAGGAGCCGGTGGGCGCTGAGACGGCGGCGAGGTAGGCGTCTTAGTTACAACACCCTCGACGTCATCCTCGGGCTTGCACCACCGTTGTCCGGTTGAGATTTATGGACTTTGCATAGGGTGTTGACTGCGCTTCGATTTTTGTACTCTGTACGAATTCGGACTCGCCATTGCAACGCTGGCTGTGAATGTGGAAACGGCACCACCCACTTCCGTCATCCCGGACTTGATCCGGAATCCAGCCAGACCAAGTCTTTGGTCTGAAAGACTCTTTTGACGCGCAGACGCGCGTCTGCTGGACCCCGGCTCAAGGCCGGGGTGACGGGCGGGGGAGCTGGTCTCATCCCAAACTACCAACACTGTTTAGACCGGACAATAGTGGGCTTGCCCTAGGATTCATCGCTGTCGACGATAGCAACGGTTTTAAATCCTCGGGTCAAGCCCACTGCTGTCCGGTTTAGATTCCTTAGCACTTTATGCAAGGCCAGAGGCTTGAGGGGAGACGGTAAATCCGCCCGCAACCGTCATCCTCGGCCTTGTGCCGAGGATCTACCAACGTCAACAAAATCAATCGGTTGCAGATCCTCGGGACAAGCCCGAGGATGACGGAGGTGGGCTTTGCAACGCTCTTCGTCCCCCCCGGCAAATATCGCTCTCTCACGACGACGTTCAAATCGCAGAAAAACATACAAAGTGGAGCATGATTAACAGCTTAAGGCTACTCCGAAAATCTAAACCGGACAGCAGTGGGTCAAGCCCGAGGATGACGCCGACAGGGCGGAAACGTTGAGCTAAACAACCCGGGCAACTGCGCGGTAACGCCCGTCAAAGTAAGCCGGACAGCAGGGAATCAAGGCCATTATTACGGAAGGGAGTAAAGGCTAACCTCAACCCTCCCGCCAATCCACCGGCAAACAAAACATCTTTCGAAAACCTCGATCTCCCGCAGGCGTAATCCTCAACGCCCGGCTATCCGCTCGCCGCGCCACCCAGCCGAGATCGAGCGTCCGCTCCAACAGCGCAGTGCCGACACGGCCCGCAATATGGTGCTTGCGCTCGCTCCAATCGAGGCAGGTGCGGCATAGGGGGCGCTTTGAGCGCGAACCATCGCTGAGATCGATGCCGAATTCCTGAAGGAAGGCTTGGCCCTTATCGGTTACCAGCGCACCCTCATCCGAAAGAACAATCCGTCCGCTGTCGCTGAGACTATCGGCCACCGCCACCGCGAGGCGGCCTGCGATATGATCGTAGCAACTGCGCGCAAGGCGCATATCCTTTTCCTTCGGCCCGATGGGATGGTGCCGTTTCGGGCCATTCGCGGCGATGGACATCAGCGCGTCGATA